>JBGVQK010000095.1:0-8260 GCA_045127455.1 Eubacteriales bacterium | reverse complement strand
AGCTCAAGCCGCTTCGCAAGGAATATGCAATGTGCAAAGATATTTATGACCGTAGTGATGGTATTGAAAAGACGGTCGAGCGTGTTGAGTTCCCGCAGCTTGTTCAACAAGCAAGAGAGGCGAACAAGAGAGATACCCGTGGTGATAGATAAAAACAACGGTCTTGACTGCACAAAAATATTGCAACTTACAAAAGAAGTTTTACGGTCTTGACTGAGGAAAAACGGCATTTTCCTGTTTCTGATATATCAAAACGTATCCCACACCACAAGGACGCTTTCTATTTGAAAATCAGCATTTTCCTACACTCTTGACCGAGCCTTTTTGAGCGAAAAACGCCTTACTTCAAAAACTTTATGAAAACAGGAGAAAAAAGAATGATAACGAACAAAACCAAAAGCCAAAAGGCAACCGAAATCTATTTTGACGAAACACCCACACCCGTAGTGATACGGACACACAACACCGCTTTGAAAAAACGTCTGCTTGCCTTTGCCGAGAAGTTTCCCGACCTTTGCCGTCTGACAGACGATGACGAGCTCGGATACCTTTCCTTTGAGATTGATAAGGACAGATTTTCCATCCGCATTACCTCGCCATACACCGAGGAACGTCGTGCATTAGCAAGAACCAAGATGAACGAGATCAACAACAAGGAGGACATTGGATGAGTAAAGAATTAGAAAAGTATATCGACGAAAGATTAGCCGAGTATGAAAAGCATTGGGAGGAAAATCCGTTGCCGCCCATTCCACCAGTTGTTGATACGGGCAGAAAGCTGTTTAGGATAGATGTTGATACCCCTGCCTCAGCGTTCGATTTCACAGCAGAAGAAGGTCATACGACCTACGAGGTGGTCGGTCATTTCAATCCCGATGCTCCCGAAAATCTGTTTCAGAAAATTATGCGAAAAATGAGGGAGGAAAAAAGTTTACAATGACACGCAGACTTTATCGTTGTAAAGTGTTGAAATCTTTTCGGAAATATGATATAATAAAGACAAGCGATAATACTGTATCAGTTGTCGGAAAGGAGCCTATTTGAACAGACAACTGAATGAAAACAGAATTACGGCTCTCTACTGCCGCCTATCGCAAGACGATGGACGTGAGGGTGAGAGCAACAGTATAGTCAACCAAAAAGCATTACTCAACGACTTCGCACGAAGAAACCGCTTCAAAAATCTGCAATTCTTTGTAGATGACGGATACTCGGGCACAAACTTTGACCGCCCCGATTTCCGTAGGATGGAGCAAATGATTGAGAACGGAGAGATCGGCACGGTTATCGTCAAGGATATGTCACGTCTTGGCAGAAACTTTCTCCAAGTGGGATTATACACCGATATGCTGTTTCCCGACAATGACGTTCGCTTTATAGCCATCAACGACGGAGTTGATTCCGCGGTACAGACCGACTTCGATATGACACCCATCCGCAACTTCTTCAACGAGCTTTTCGCAAGAGATACGGCGAAGAAAATTCGCGTAACTCTCAAAATGAAGGGCGAAAGCGGAAAGCCCCTTTGCTCCAAGCCGCCTTACGGATATGTTAAGAGCGCTGAGAACAAGGACGTTTGGGAAATCGATGAGGTTGCCGCAGAGGTGGTTAGGAAAATCTTCAAGCTTTGCATCAGCGGTTATGGTCCCGCACAGATTGCCAAAACGCTGAAAGAAGAAAATATCTTAACTCCCGCCGCTTATGTAGCCGAAAAGGCAGGTAAACCCTACAAGGGTAATCCCTATAAGTGGGATCACGCGACAATCGGGCGCATCTTGGAGCGACTTGAATATCTCGGTCACACGGTCAACTTCCGAACGACAAACAAAAGTCCCAAGAGCAGTAAGCGCGTAAACAATCCCGTGGAAAAGCAGATGGTGTTCTTGAACACTCACCCTGCCATCATTGATGAGAATTCCTACGAGATCGTACAGAAGATACGCGAAAACAAGCGCAGACCGACGGCAACGGGCAAGGTCAGCATCTTCTCCGGCAAGGTCTTTTGCGCGGATTGCGGCTCAAAGCTCTATTACTGCACGACCAAGTACTTCGACGATAGCCAAGACTTCTTTAATTGCTCTCAATACCGAAAGGATACAAGCTCGTGCACGGTGCATTATATCCGTCAGCAAACGCTGATGAGCTTGGTGTTCAGGCATATCAAGAGTATGCTCTCGTATGTGCAGCAGTTTGAAGAAAGCTTTGTGCGTGAGGAAATTGAGAAAGCAGACAGAGTGCGCGAACGCTCCATTGCAAATGCGAAGAAAGAAATTGTAAGCTTAAAGCAACGCGACCAAACCCTTGACCTCATATTCAAGCGAACCTATGAGGATATGGCAACGGGAAGAATTACCGATGCGAAGTTTGACCTTCTTTCCTCGGAATATGAGAAGGAACAAGCGGAGGTAAAGCGCAGAATTGCCGAGTTTGAGGATATGATTGAGAACGGTGAGGAAGAACTGAAGGATCTCAAACAATTTCTTGCCAACGTTCGCAAGTACACCGATCCCGAGGAACTGACCGCAGAAATGCTTAACGATTTGGTTGATAAGATACTTGTCCACGCTCCCGATAAGAGTAGCGGACACAGAAAACAAAAAATCGAGATTTACTACAATGCTGTCGGCATCATTAACCTGCCCACCGCCAAAGAGGACGATTGCATCGTGCTTCACGGCAGAACCAAGGGCAATAAAGAAGCCGTATAAAACAGCAAGAGGTATTGTGACCAAAATCGGTCACAATACCTCCTACATACAAATACTTCCTTATGGGGCGGCAACTTCAGTCTCTGTCCTTTTCTTTTATTTTTCAGTATTCTTGATTTGCATCACACGGATCATAGATAAATATACCGGTAGCGGCACCCATTTTGTTTCCGTCCTTGAGGTAGCGGTAGAGATTGCGCTGAAGCGAGGTGTTCTGCGGCAAAGACTCAAGGTCGGTAGCAGCCTTGCCAAACACTCTCCACGCGTCATCGTTATTTTTTTGCTCACTTGTAGATATCACGTCAAAACGATCTACAAAGGCACGCGTATTAGCACCAACCAGCTCATAGTGCTTTGGATAAAGCAACCACGAGTTACACGCTACGGGCATAACCCCATTCATACCGTAAAATTCATAGGCGAGTTTGAACGATTCCTCAACACTCTCGGGAGTCAAGGGCCCGGACGACGGGATGTGGCAATTATAAATCGTATCCCCTGCGCGGAAGACGTCCTTATAATCGTACCTTGCTGTAATCGTATCAAACTGAAGGCGGCCGATCATAAAGCGTGTGCAATCATAAAAACGGTAAAACCAATCAAAAACAAAGGTTCCCCACAGTCCGTGAACGTTTTTACATTCTGTAAGCTTGCAACGAAGATCGGTAAGAACGCCCAAGAAAAGCTCTTCACTATATCCTTTTTCGCGATAGATATCACGAAGCGTCGTTGCAGAGGAGAGCAAGAGCAGCATTTCAATGGTATGGATATGCACGTCACTCGCCTTGGAAAGTGCAGTTCGTGCATCACCCGTGGCCTCCCCGGCAAGGTACGTCTTTTCGAGATCACACAACTTTGCAAAAAGGGATGAATCACTCGCTATGTGGGCATACGCTTTTTCAAAGCACTCACACGCCTCTGCGGGAAAGCGCGCAAGAGCCATTATTTCAGTTATTTTGCTCATGTTATCCATCCTTCCTTTTTATCGTGTTGTGGCTATCTTTGTTTTCTGTTTTCCCTTTTATATTCCAACAATTTTGGCAACCTCGGTGATATCCTTACAACGGTAGTCAACCTTTGCATCGGGATAGAGGTCGTCCTCGTCCCACAAAAAGCCGTACATTCCGGCATTCATTCCGGCAATGGCATCTATCGGGCGGTCGCCAATCATCAGGCATGTCTTGGGATCAAGTCCGCAATGCTCTGCCAAAAACAGGAGTGCATCGGGCGCGGGCTTCATCGGGAAGGGATAAGAAGCATCTAACACGAATTCAAAGTCGTCCAAAATACCGATGTTTGCCAAAACCTCTTTTGCAACGGGACCTGTGTGGGTGTAAATATAATTCTTCTTCCCTGCTTTTTTTGCATTTTGGATCAGCTCAATGGTCTGCGCAAAGCCTGGTTGGTTGCGATAATCTTTTGAATACGTCTCAACGTAATCTGCATAGAACTTATCGTAGTCCACCTTCTCCTCACCGCCAAGAATGCGGTACGCATCCGGAACGGTGATTTTGAGCAAACGGTAAACAGCATTGCGATCCTCGGGTGCATCAATGCCGTTTTTCTTGCAGGCGGCAATAAAAGATTCGATAAAAAGCGGGTAAGAGTTGACAATCGTTCCGTCGAGGTCAAAAATCAAATTTTCAATCATAATTAGTCCTTTCTGGTGGGCTCGCGGTCGCTTTCGGGATATTGGTTTTTATGAAAGAACCCTGTGTATTTTACGTCGTGCAAACCAAAATAATACGCCAATCCGCATATCAAGATAGCGGGAATGGGCGTTAAGAAGTAAGAAAACCAATAGGAATTGAGAGGTGCGCCGCCTACGGGATTGACAAGCACTCCTGCATACATTCCATGCACAAACATACAGATCGCTTGCGCTACACCCCCCAAGGAATCAATGATAGAAACCTGCGGCAAAAGCGCGCGCAGCATTACAAAAATCGCCAAAACGTAATTGATGGCATTTGCGCACAGCGAAATGAGTGCTCCGCGCAAGGGGTTATTCGTCTTTTTGCCCTGCTCTACCGAAACCTTATCGCGAAAACCAACGTCCCAAGCCTTCATATACAAAAGCACAAGATAAAAAAGAATGGAAAGAATGCTCGTTACGTTACGCAGAGTATCGTTATTGATCTTCATTGACGCCAAAACCAACGTAAAGCCAAAGAGTGAGATGGCTATTTGGTTGAGGAACATCGTGATCATATCGTAGGAATGATTTTTAATAAAGCCTTTCACTTTACTACCTCGCTTTCTTATTTGCATATAGTATAGCGAATTTTCTTGATAAATGCAACTATATATCGCAAAAATTTACAATTTATCAACTAAAAAAACAAGATATGATGTATAATAGAGGTAGAAACACGGAGGAATGGTATGTCAAACATTATTTCAAAGAACGAATTTTCTTCCCTCATTCAGGAATACGCATCGTATAAGAGAAGTATTCAAGGGTGCTCACAAAAGACGGTGGATGAATATCTGCTTGACTTGCGCACCTTTTTTCGCTATCTCATCGCGCGTGAAAAAGATATTCCCTTTCAATCGGAAGAATTCTTCACCCTGGACATAAGCTCCGTAGGCCTTGATATTTTGGGAAAAATTCGAGCCGAGGATCTTTACGACTACCTTGCTTACATCACCGACGACCGCGAGAACCAATGGTGTGCGCGTGCGCGGAAGCTCTCTGCTATTCGCTCGCTCTATAAATATTTGGTAAATAAGCGTCACTATCTCGAATACAACCCCACCACCGACATCGACTCCCCGAAAGCGCAGAAAACGCTCCCCAAAGTACTCACACTCACCGAATCAATGCGCCTGCTCGCAGCAGTTGACAACGATAAGGAATCGAAATTCCGCAAGCGTGACTATGCAATTCTTACCCTCTTTCTTAACTGCGGAATGCGACTTTCCGAGCTTGTTGGCATTGATATAAGCGATATCGACTCTGACCTGACCTCGCTTCGCGTAATGGGTAAAGGAAGCAAAGAACGTGTTATTTACCTCAACGATGCCTGTCAAACGGCGCTGACTGAGTATCTCATCACCCGTATGAGCCAAAAATACGCACACGTGCAAACAAAGGCGGTGTTTTTGAGCCGTTTGGATCAGCGAATGAGCGTTAAAACGGTGCAAGCAATGGTTTACAAATACCTCAAGCTTGCAGGACTTGAGTCCAAGCATTATTCCGTGCATAAGCTCCGACACACTGCCGCTACACTGATGTATCAATCGGGCAACGTGGACGTAAGAGTGCTCAAGGAAATCCTCGGGCACGAGCAGCTCAACACAACGCAAATCTACACGCACGTTTCCAATGCGGATATCGAGCGCGCAATGTCGCAAAACCCATTGGCAAACACAAAATCAAAGAAAAAATAAAAAACCACCTCAAGCTCGAGGTGGTTTTTTATCTTATAACGTATCCTTCTTTTTGTGTTTTTTAATGATAAAATCAAGCGGATACAACAAGAGCACAAACGCAATACACAAATAAACAAACAGGTTGCCGATGCGTGTGTAGAGCGTGGTCTCTGTGCACATTTCTACCTCGCTTATGGCAATCCCCTTTGTTTCGGGGGCGAGCCAAGCCTTGTGCTCACCGTGCTCGGTAATAATGGAAGAAATACCCGTATTTCCAGCGCGAACGAGATACCGTCCGCTTTCAATTGCGCGCAGCATTGCTTGCGTTTCGTTTTGGTAGGTTTCAACCGAGGTGTTAAACCACCAGGAATCGTTACTTGGTAGCATCATCAAATTGGCACCGTCCTTGGCGCTTGCACGCGTCAGCTCTTCATAGATAGAGTCAAAGCAGATAAGGCCGCCAAGCTTGCCCCATTCGGTTTCAAAAAGTGCGGTCTCATATCCGGGTGTCAGCTCCTCATCAAGAGCCGAAACTTCGGCAAGAGGCGGAATGAGTGTCATAATGACCTCTTTCATCGGTACGTATTCGCCAAACGGAACGAGATGGCGCTTGTGATAAAGCGTATCCGAAATTTCGCCCTCTGGCGTGACCAGATATAAAGTATTGTAGGATTTTCCGTCTCCGCCATCATACAGCGCACCAACGATCAGCGTTACCTGACACTCGGCTGACAGATTGCAGACGTACTCCTGCAAAACGGAATAGCGGTTCATTCGGTATGGGAAGATGCTTTCGGGCCAAACAACGATCTCGGCGCCCTCACCGGCAGCCTGTCGCGTCATATCGCCATATACAAGCATCAATTCTTGCAAGGCATCGCCCTTTGCATCCATATCAACGTTGCCTTGAATGGCGGCAACCTTAACGGTAACGCGGTCCTCGTCCTTTTTATCAATCAAGCTATCTCCTATGAGAACGTTGGAAAGAAGAATAACAACAGCAAGAGCGGCAGAAAGAATAGACTCGCATTTTGCTTTCCAATGGAAAATGGCATACGCAAGCAAGCCGTTGACAAGCAGGATCAAAAAGCTGACAAAATATGGACCGAGAAGAGATGCCGATTGCAAAATTGGCAGATATTCACTTTGACCGATGCAAAGTCTGCCCCACGGAACACCTGTCCAACCAAACGTGCTCGACCACTCGAAAACGACCCACAGAGCCGAAAGAATGAAGGGACGTAAAATTGGCGTGCGAGCCAGAACGCCGGAACGCTCCAAAAGCTTGAAAATGAGGAAGATCAATCCACCGGGAACGGCTTGAAAAATTGAAAGCCCCACCCATCCGGCAATGACGACGACCACAGAGGATGCGTTATCCATACCAACAAAGTCAAGCGGATAAAGGCTCAGGAACCAATGGTAGATAACAAAATAGTAAACAAATACCGTTAAAAAGCCTGCCCAATAGGTGCGCCAAAGGCTTTTCCTTTCATCGCCACAATAGACGAACGCTCCCAAAAAGAGAGGGATCAGTGTGATCCATTCCAAAAATCCAAATTGAGGAAAGATCAGCGTCAGAGCCGTCAGCGCTGCGCCAATGAGCATTGCAGGCAAGGCAAGTTTTTTCATTCGTTCGCGCATAGCGCCCTCCTTTATCAAAAATCTTTTATAAACCAAACGTCGTTTTGGTCAATGGCAAAGCTTTTGCCTTCTAAATACTTCAGTGTCCCATCTCGCTCGGTTTTGCGGAAGGTCAAACGGTAGGCATAGAGTGCCTGGAATTTGTATCCCTTTGCGCGGTCCTCTTTGTTCACACCGTATTTTCCGTCACCCAAAAGCGGGTGCCCGATGTGCGAAAGATGTGCGCGGATCTGGTGCGTTCTGCCGGTAACAAGCTCAACCTCAAGCAGAGCCGCGTCCCCTTTTGTTTTGAGGACGTGATACTTGGTGATGATCTCCTTGTACCCCGTGCGTGGGGTATCAATGACGTCTACGGTGTTATCGGCACTGTTCTTTTTGAGATATCCTGTCAGCGTTGCAGACTGCTTTTTAGGAACCCCATGAACGGCACAAATATAGCATTTACGCAGCTCGTCATTTCTGATCTTTTCGTTCATTTCACGCAAAGCCTCAGCGTTTTTGGCAGCTATAACGATTCCACCCGTGTTGCGGTC
>JBGVQK010000094.1:0-11496 GCA_045127455.1 Eubacteriales bacterium | reverse complement strand
AAAACGGGGCCCCCACGAATCCTTCTCTTTACTTAAAACGAATAATAACCAGCTCGCGCGGATTTGCGATGCGCGGAATACGGGTATGGTCGCCCACGCCGCAGCTGATGACGCATCTGCCATCGACCACGCCTCTGGTATATTTGGGGAAGAACCCCTGCCCGGGCGCATAAAAGCCATGCCCGAAGAAGCGCCACTGTCCGCCATGTGCGTGACCGCAAACGGTCAGGTCAATATTGGTGGGGCGGATGTAGGGCTCGTAATATTCGGGATGGTGGCAAAGCAGAATACGGAACTCCTCGGCAGAAGCAAAACGTGTGATTGCTTGCTTGTCGGGGAGATTTTCTTTGCTCCGAAGCCCCGAGGTGAGTCCGCAAATGCGAATGCCGTTCCAAAGCACGCTTTCGTTGTGCAAAAGCGTTACGCCCGTTTTGGCAACACGTGCGCGAATTTCGTCGATGTCCTCGTCCCTTTTGGGCGGATTTTTTCTGCTTGAGCCAATCATTTCGTGGTTGCCAAGCGAATAGTAGGTAGGTGCAATAGCGGCACAGTCACGCAAAAATGCGTATCCCGACGAGCTTTCATCATCAAGATCGCGCGCCTCCATTATGTCACCTGCGAGCAGAATGATATCGGGAGCCTCGGTGCGCAAGCGCTCGATCAGCTTTTTGTGCGGACGTGTGTGCAGATCTGCCACAAGAGCGACGGTGGTCGGCTTGCCGTTTGGCAGCAGCGGCAGATTGTAACGGGTGGTAACCAAGCGACGGCTTTGACGAATGATGATTACAATAATGAGTAAAAGCGTGCAAGCGATAAACGCCCCTGCAAAGTCGATCAAAACGTCCGAAAAGCGTGAACCGCGACCGTCGCGGAAGAGCTGGTGAAGTTCATCGGTTGCCGCATAAGTAACCGCGAAACCAAGAGATGCACCATAGCGCCACAGAATTTTGCCCTGCCATGTCAGCAGCAACAAAAATGTGAGCGTGGCAAGCGAACCAAACTCCAGCATATGCGCAAGCTTGCGAATGGGCGTGTGCATTTTTTGCACAAGAGCAAGCTGCTCCTTGGTAAGCTCCTTTTCGGGCTCTTTTTTATTCGATTCTTCTTCGGGAGCGGTTTCTTCGGGTGTGGTCTCTTCGGGTGTGGTTTCTTCGGGTGTGGTTTCTTCGGGTGTGGTCTCACCCGGCGTTGTTTCCTCGGGGTCGGTTTCCCCGGGTGTGGTTTCGGCAGGCTTTGACGTGCCGGGCTTTTGAGAGGGCTGCGGTGTTGTGCCAACCTCCTCAGGCGGTTCTGTGTTTTTCTCCAAAAAGTCTTGGGGGATCATTCCCACAACGTCCATTGTGACCTTTTGACTGACGGCAGAGGACTTGGCTCCGTTTTGCGAGGAGAACAGAAAGACCACTACCATATTACAAACGATCAGTATCACAAGCAGGATGCGTAAAAAAAGAACCCGTTTTTCTCCTTTTTTCATATATGCTCTATCCTCTTTGCAGCTTTTTCTTCTTTGATTTTATCATACCATAGTCTTGCAAAAAAAACAAGTCTTTTTACACAGTCGTCAGGAAAAATTCACCTTATCCGCACAAAAGCAAGAGGGAAAGCCACAAAAGGATATCCGAATCCCCTTCTGTGCGTGAAAGTAAGAGGATCAACCCCAGCAGCAAAAGCCGATCTTGATCATCCCCTTTGCCTTCCCTTGTGCCAAACAGTTGCCGCAATGCGCCAAAATTGAAAGGGAGCGCACCCGACGGCTTTTGAGGGGGTGTTGGCTCTTTTTCTTCGATTTCTTGCTTTTCTTCCACAACCTCCTCGGGAGTATCGGGAAGGACGTCGGGCATTTCTTCTTCGGCTCTTTCGGCGCGCAAAAGACGGTCGGCAACAGGAGAGGCTTTTTCCCCTATTCCGTCTCGAAAAAGCGGGGGCGTGGGCTCTCTTTTGGGAACTGAAACCGGCGCGGTTGGCTGCTGCGAAAAGGTTGAGCCACCGTAATGCTCGGGCAAACGGACGGGGCGTTTGGGATCATTGCCATAGCGTGAATACATATCGTGCCCTCCTTAAATCATTTTTTGCAGAACGTCGCCCAGACGCGAGAGCCCCAAGAGCATATCAATGGCGCGACAGCGTTCGGGGGAAAGAAAGGGCTTGAGCGCCAAGAGCAGATCATTGCGGCACCCGTGGCGGTCGCGCCCCGCACCACCGCCCGACGGAGTGGCGATTGCGGGAACAGAAGCCTCTTTTGGAGCTTGCGCTTGTTGCACCATTGGAGCGAGCATTTTTATCACGTCCGGTAATTTTGCCATCATTTCGGGATTGGAAAGCACGCGCGAGATGCCGTCTGCCACCGCCTCATTATTCGCACTCGGAGACGGGGGTTGAGGTACGGAAAGATTTGATTCCGTCCCGCCCGTCCCCGACGAACCGATCAGAGATGAAATGTTGCGAATGAGGTCGGGATTGGAGAGCAACGAACCCAGGAGCGCGCCCGAGTCTGCGGGTTTTGGAGAGGTAGATTCGATATCACTCATAAGGTCGTCTCCCTCTGCTTATTTTGGGTTGCGCTTGCCGCGGCGATAGTCCTCGTAAAGGCGGTTAATGCCCTCAAGCTCATCCTCTCCAATAGAGCCGAGTGCCGCGCGCACGCTTTCGATGCTTTGCGGATTGATGCCAAGCTCGGCAGGGTCGATTCCTGACTCGGCGGCAATTTTTTGAATCATCATTCCCAATTGCGCATCATCCATAGCCAACAATTTTTTCAGCATTCTTTCATCTATTTGCATAAGCGGTGTCTCCTTTTGGTTGAGATTTGATAAGATATCAATGATAGTATATGTTCCAACACAAAAAGATGACAAAAAAGCGCGCCTACCGATAGAATAAAAGAACAGCACGATTGCAGAAATACAATCGCACCGTTTGCCTTGAATCATACGTGTTTTTATGATATAATATTCCCGATACATCTTCGCACAAAATGTCGGGATTTTTAGAACACTTTCTGATAAAATACAGGCAGACAGGAGGAATGAAGAATGGATTGGATTACAGGAATGCAAAAAGCTATCGATTACATCGAGGCTAACTTGACAGAAGAAATTGACTATGAAAAGGTAGCTGCCGAAAGTTTTTCTTCGAGCTATCATTTTCAAAGAGTGTTCAGTATTCTTTGTGGATACACGCTTGGAGAATATATTCGACTACGCCGTCTATCATTAGCGGGTGCAGAGCTTGCAAACGGCAAAGAAAAAGTAATCGATATTGCTCTGAAATACGGTTATGACAGCCCCGATAGTTTCGCCAAAGCATTTCAAAAATTCCACGGTATTACTCCGTCACAGGCGCGCACGGACGGAAGTAATCTCAAATCCTTTTCCCGTATGTCAATCAAAATTTCATTGGAAGGCGGTACTATTATGAATTATCGAATTGAAACGAAACCCCAAATTACACTTCTCGGTTATAAAAAACGCTTTGAAGGCACTCCCTATGATGAGTTGCGTCATAAACAAGAAGTAGATTTCTTTATCACCACCAGAGCACATCAGTGGATGCTTAAAGGGATGGCAAACGACAAGTTATCCGATTATTGCGTTCTGACAAATATGGATGATGACGGATATGATTTTTATATTGCCGCAACAATAGACAATTGGGAACGTAATAATCTGTACAATAGTAAGGTCACCGGAATAGATTTTATGGACAAATTCAAGTTTGAAGATATCGTCATTCCCGAGAGAACCTATGTCGTCTTTGAAACAGAGAAACAGAGAATGCCTATCCCCGAATACTTTGACATTCGAAAGCAAATTGCAACAGAATGGTTATCCAATAATGAGTATCAAATGATCAACGCCCCCGAACTTGCTGTTTATCATTGGGGAATCGTCGGAGGATATACCGAAAGAACTATAGAGATTTGGATTCCTATCGAAAAGAAATAATCATATCATACTCTAACTCAAACAGACAAAGCAATAAAAGGAGTACGAACAAAACTGCTCGTACTCCTTTTTGTTGTAGGGTGGGGATTTATGTAATTACAACAGCCTCAACACATCCTTCACCGCATCAAAGACGGCGATGCAGTTGCATTGCTCCAATCTTTCGCGGCTTTGGTGGCCTGCGGCTACGAGGACGCAATCAATGCCCATCGCCTCGGCAACCTCGGCATCGTGGTCGGTGTCGCCAATCATCAGGGCGCGCACGTCGGGGTTGGCGTTCTTCCACGCCACACCGATCTCCTTTTTGCTTCTTGCGTGGATGTTATCCAAGCCGAGAATGCCGTCAAAGCGGGAGAGAATTCCCAAGCCCTCGAGCTGTCCGCGCAGCATATTGACCTCGGTGGCGGAAAGGATCCATTGCTCCACTCCCCTTTTGTGCAAAGCATCCAACACGGTGGGGATATCGGGGTAAACCGTGGAGTCCTTGGAATATTCAAAATAATATTCCATCCATTCGGGGGCAAGGACGGCATAGGGGACTTTATCAAAATCAAAGCCCATACGCGCGTAATAATCTTGAATAGGAAAACCAAACAACGCGCGGTAGGCTTCCAAAGACGTGACAAGCGGCAGGTCGTATGCTCCGAGCAAACGGTTTGCACTCTTGATGCAAGCATCGACGTCGTCGTAGATGGTTCCGTTAAAATCCCAAATGATATGTGTGTATTTTTTCTCCATTCTGTTTTCTCCGTTTCATTTATCAATTGCGTAGGGCGGAAATTGTTGCCAAAAGAAAGCTTTTCTGCCCTTTTTTGGGGGATAGACGTTTCCTGTGCTTCCACGCTTCACCTCGGGTGGAAGCGACCGCCTCTTTTGCCAAAAAGCGTGGGTTGAATCCTTGTGCCTTTTCCTGTATAATAGCACCATGCGGTGGATTTGCCGCCGCAAATTTACAGAAAAGGAGTGATTGATATGGTCACGACAACCAATCGGCCGCGACACTTAACGCGTCGTTGGCTGTGTGCTTTGTTTGCCGTCTTGATGATGGTAGGCGTGTTGACGGTGGGTGCTTTTGCGGCGTCTCCCGCGCACCCCAAGGATGCGGTGGATACCGATGTTTATCTCGATGGCATTAAGGTTCTTGACGGAGATACGGTAATATGGCGCGACATCACTTTTGTGCCTTTGCGTAAGTTTTGCAATCTGTTTGACGGTTGCAGCTTCTCGTGGGACGGCAAGACCAACACCGCAACGGTTAAGACCGACAGCGGTATGACGCTCATCATTCAGTCGGGCGCGCTTTACATCTGGGCAAACGGGCACTATTTTTACACCGTTGAGGCTGTTCAAAATTGGGGCGGCAGCCTTTACGTTCCCATTCGTCCTCTGGCACGTGCCTTCAATGCCACCCTTAATTGGAACAACTCCTTGCGTGCGGTAGAGCTCAGATCCTCTGCCGGCAAACCGATGGTGGCTTGGGCAAATTACAACGAGGATGATCTTTATTGGCTGGCTCGCATTATTTCTGCCGAGTCAAAGGGTGAGCCGCTCAAGGGTCAGATCGCCGTTGGCAACGTGGTGCTCAACCGCGTGCGTCACAAATCCTACCCCAACACCATTTACGGCGTTATTTTTGACCGTAAGCACGGCACGCAATTTTCCCCCGTCTCCTTTGGCACCATTTATCAAAAGCCTACGGAGTCGGCGATCATTGCCGCAAAAATTTGTTTGGAGGGTTATTCTATTTCCGACACCGCTCTGTTCTTTATGAACCCCCGTATTGCTACAAACAACTGGATCTCAAAGAACAGGCCCTATGCCTTTACCATTGGTAACCACGATTTTTATAACTAACTTTTGGTAAAGAGCATAATGGGGATGGTTCGCAATCGCGGGCCATCCCCAATTTTTTTGTTGCTTTTTATTCTACGGGATCTGCAGGTTCCTCGGGCTCTTCGGGAGCTTCAACGGGAGCCTCCTCCAATGCCAAGCTGCTGATGTAAGCGTTGATAACGGGTGAATTGCCTGCATAAGTCAAACCCTCTTTGTAAAGAGATGCGCAGGTGTGGAAAGCATATTTGCCAATGGACTCGAGGCTTGCGGGGAGCTTAACCTCTGCCAAAACAGCGCATTTTTGGAATGCTTGTGCGCCAACGGTCAAAGTACCTTCGTTGATGGTAACCGACTCAAGGCCGACACACTCAAAGAAAGCGGCAGCGCCGATAGACTGAAGCGTTATGGGGAACACAACGTTTTGCAGGGCGATGCAATTCATAAAAGCATAATCCTTTACCTGTGCAAGGCGAGAGCCCTCTGCAAAAGTGAGCGTGTTGAGTGCTACGCAACCGTAGAAAGCGCCAACGCCGATCTCGGTAACGTATGCGGGCAGAGTCAGGCTTTGAAGCGCTACGCACTCTCTAAACGCATAATCACCAATTACAAAGCTGTGCTTGCTCATATCAAAGTTCGCATCGTGCGCCTTGTAATCATCCTCGGTGGGAAATACCAATGCGGAAATGCTGGAGCTATTGAGGAAAGCCTCCTTGCCAACACCAACAACGCGCAGATACTTATCGGGCTCCTGCTCGCGCTCGTTGCCGGGCACCATCAGATATGCGGGGATCTTGACCTCGTGTGCCTTATCGAGCGTGGTGGAAAATTCAGCAATGATAACGGTTTCACTGTCAACGTTCTCAAAGCGGAAGGTATCGGTTCCCTCTGTCAGAGAATCAACGATAACCGTATTGTCTCTGTATTTTTCGTCATCATTTTCTTTGTCTTTTTCTTTGTTGGAGCAAGCGGCAATAGAGAGTACCATCAATCCTGCCAACAAAATTGCGAGAAGTTTTTTCATAATCTTCCTCCTGCGAAAATACATATATATAAGATTATACAAGATTAGACCCCAAAAGTCAATAGATTTTTGCTGATTCTTTGTAAATATTTTGTTATGCAAGCCCGCTTTTTTTGGAAAGTTCTCCCCCTTTGACGCCAACATCCGTGACAGATGGCGTTTTCTTTTCCTCTCTATTGACAATTTTCTCCTTGTGTTGTATAATATAATGAGAAATATAAAACTGTTGGAGGACTTTTGATGTTATCGTCAACCTTTAGTGCGGGACTGTGCGGAATCGACGGCTTTCCCGTAACGGTAGAATGTAACCAAAAGAATAATTTAGAGGGATTTGACCTTGTTGGACTGCCCGATATGGCAGTGCGTGAGGCAAAGGAACGCGTGCGGACCGCTTGCTACAACAGCGGTTACAGCTTCCCCTATGCGCGCATCACCGTCAACCTCGCCCCTGCTGACCGCAAAAAGGAAGGTTCTGCCTTTGATGCGGCCATTCTTTGCGCGATTTTTCACAGCAGCGGCATTATCCGCCGCGGCGTGGATATGAAGGGCAAGTGCATTGTTGGCGAGCTTTCCCTCTCGGGCGAATTGCGTGGCGTACGCGGCATTTTATGTATGTGCGTGGCGGCAAAGGAGCACGGCTTTACCGAGTTCTATGCCCCCGTTGAGAATGCCCGCGAGGCATCGGCGGTAGAAGGTATTACGGTATATGCCGTACCCAACATTCGCGCGCTTGTGATGCACCTCAACGGCGAGGCACCTCTTTCCCCCGTAGAATACGACCGCACCGCCTTTTCGGAAGCCGTTACCAAAAACGCACTTGATTTTATGGACGTGCGCGGACAAACAATGGCAAAGCGCGCAATGGAGATTGCTGCTGCGGGCGGACACAATATTTTGCTCATCGGCCCTCCCGGTACGGGTAAGTCAATGCTTGCAAAAAGACTTCCCACCATTCTGCCTCCCCTGACCTTTGCCGAGGCAATTGAAACGACCAAGGTGCATTCGGTTTCGGGAACGCTGCCCGAGGGTGTCTCTCTGCTTTCTGCGCGCCCCTTCCGCTCTCCCCACCACACAATGAGCCCCGTTAGCCTTGTAGGTGGCGGCATCAACCCAATGCCGGGGGAAATTTCGCTTGCCAATAACGGCGTGCTCTTTCTCGATGAGCTGCCCGAGTTCCCCAAGCAGGTCACCGATGCGCTCCGCCAACCGCTTGAGGACCGTCGCGTAACCATTACGCGCGCAAACGGACGCGTGACCTTTCCCTGCTCCTTTATGCTGGTGGGCGCGATGAACCCCTGCCGCTGCGGATACTTCGGTCATCCCACACACCCCTGCACCTGCCGTCCCGACGACGTCAAGCGCTACATCTCCCGCATCAGCGGACCGATGCTTGACAGAATGGACATTCAAATAGAACTCCCCTCTCTTTCCTACGACGAGATCTCCGCGCCCGACCCCAAAGCCGATACCTCGGCTGCCATTCGCGAGCGTGTGAGTGCCGCTCGCCAATTTGCGCGCGAGCGTATGGGTGAGGATTCCCCCATCTTTTGTAACGCACAGCTCGATGCGCGCGGTATTCAACGCTATTGCATACTCGACGCAGATGCTTCGGCTCTGCTTGCGGCAGCCTATGACCGTATGGGACTGAGCGCACGCGGATACGACCGTATTTTGCGCGTAGCGCGCACCATTGCCGACCTTGACGCCTCGGGGACCATTCGTGCACCGCACGTTGCTGAGGCAATTCAGCTGCGCAGCCTCGACCGCAAATATTGGGGATAACGACAAAGCACAAGGACGTTTTCTTTTATGAATCTTAAAAAATACATCGGCAACCGCGCCTTTTACAAATCTCTTTTGGCGGTCGCGATACCCATCATCATTCAAAACAGCATCACAAACCTCATCAGCCTGCTTGATAACGTGATGGTGGGGCAGATCGGCACCGAACAAATGTCGGGCGTTTCGATCGTTAACCAACTGCTGTTTGTTTTTAACCTTTGCATTTTTGGCGCACTCTCGGGTGCGGGACTGTTTGGCGCACAGTTTTTTGGCAACAAGGAATACGAAAATCTGCGCCACACCTTTCGCTATAAGCTCGTCATTTCCGTAATCATCTTTACGGGTGCCATCACTCTCTTTTTGGTAGCAGGTGAGCCGCTCGTCTCGCTCTACCTGCACGAGGGTAGCGAAACGGGAGACCTTGCCCTGACCCTTTTCTACGCCAAAAAATATCTTGCCATTTCGCTTTTCGGGCTCTTCCCCTTTACAGTAACACAGATCTATGCAAGCTCCTTGCGCGAGGTCAAGCACACCGTCCCCCCTATGGTGGCGGGAATTGTTGGCGTTTGCGTAAATTTGAGTTTGAATTACGTGCTTATTTTCGGTAAACTCGGAGCTCCCGCTATGGGAGTTGAGGGTGCTGCACTTGCCACAGTTATCTCGCGCTTTGTTGAGTGCATCTGCGTAATCGTTTGGACGCATACGCATACAAATAAATGCCCCTTTATTGTGGGCGCGTACCGCTCCTTGCGCATTCCGCGCAAGCTGGTGCGCTCCATTACCGTCACGGGAATGCCCCTGCTCCTTAACGAAACGCTTTGGGCGGCAGGTCAGGCTATGCTGCTGCAATGCTACTCGCTGCGCGGTATTGCCACCGTTTCGGCAATGAACATCTCGGGTATCGCGTTTAATACCTTCTCGGTTCTTTATTTTTCAATGGGAACCACCATCTCCATTCTCGTCGGCCACCGATTGGGAGAGGGAGATTTGGAAACGGCAGCGAGCGATGCCAAAAAGATGATTGCCTTTTCTACCCTTTTGGGCTTTATTTCGGGCGCTTTAATTGCTATATGCTCGCTCTTTTTGCCCGATCTTTACAACACCACCGAAGAAGTGCGCACACTTGCGGTGTCCTTTATTCTCACCGTTGCCGTCAGCGCGCCCATTCAAGCAATTCTCAACGCTTCGTATTTTACACTCCGCTCGGGCGGCAAGACCCTGCTGACCTTCCTCTTTGACTCGGCATACGTGTGGTGCTTTACCATTCCGCTTTCCTGGTGCGTCATTCGCTTTACCAATTTGCCGGTTGAATGGGTATACTTTATGTGCTACAACTCGGATATTGTGAGATGCGTGATCGGTATTGTGCTGGTCAAGCGCGGAATTTGGCTCAACGACCTTACCAAAAAGCATTGATTGAAAGGAATAAAAAAGAACTTTTATGACAGAACTTTTATCTCGTTTATTCGTAAAAAATTACAAGGATGCGCAAAGCCCCGCGGTGCGTACCGCCTATGGAACGATGGTGAGCATTACGGGAATCATCGTCAATATCATTCTCTTTGCCGCCAAATTTGTGGTGGGTAGCCTGTTTGGTGCGATCTCTATCGTAGGTGACGCCGTGAACAATCTTTCGGATGCGGGAACACAGATCATTTCCCTGATCTCCTTCCGTATTGCCGCAAAGCCTGCCGACCGCGAGCATCCCTTTGGGCACGCAAGAATCGAATACGTTACCTCGATGATCGTTTCCTTCCTTGTTATGCTTGTGGGCTTTGAGCTCTTTAAAAGCTCCATCGAGCAGATCTTCTCGCCCGAGCGCCCCGATAGCTCCCCCATTGCCATTATCGTGCTTGTTGCATCTATGCTGTGCAAATTGTGGTTGGGACTGTTCAACCGCACCATTGGCAAGAGAATTGACTCCTCGGTAATGCGCGCAACCGCCGCCGATAGTCTTTCGGACGTGTTCGCAACCGGTGCTGTTCTTGTTGCAACGGTGCTGCCGATGATCTTTACCAACATCTCCTGGAACCCCGACGCTTATATGGGCGTTATCGTGGCGATCCTCATTGTGGTTGCAGGATTCCGCATCCTCAACGAATCGAAAAACGCCATTCTCGGCGAAGCTCCTTCGGAGGAGATCGTTAAACAGATCACCGAAACGGTGGATAAATATGAAGGCGCGCTTGGTATTCACGATATGGTCGTTCATAATTACGGCCCCGGACGCATCATCGCCTCGCTCCACATCGAGGTGGACGGCTCGGTAAACGTGTTTGAAACGCACGATATGATCGACACCATTGAAAAAGAGCTCCACGACGTATGCGGCATTGAAGCAACCATTCACATGGACCCCATTGTGACAGACGACGAGCAGGTAAACGAATTGCGCGCGAAAACGGCAGAAGCAGTGAAGAAAATACACCCGTCGATGCAAATTCACGATTTTCGATTTGTTGCGGGCGCAACACATACCAACCTCATTTTTGACGTAGTTGTTCCCTTTGAACTAAAAATGAGCGATGCAGAGGTTAAGGCAGCCGTTGCCGAAAAGGTCAAAGAAATCGACCCCACCTATTGCGTTGTGCTCAACGTTGATAGAACTTAACAAAAGCAAAAAAGGCTTTCGCATTGTGCGAAAGCTTTTTTACTTTTCCTCTACGGCAAATCAACTCTCTTAGCGGATAGGGTCTTGGAGGTGCCTAGCCGCTCGCGGCAGCAAAAGCGAGCCTTGCGCTCGCGTCGACTGTCTGTTCGTGAACTGACAACGCTATTTAGATATTTTTTGCGAGTGCTTTTTGGAGGGGGTGCGGGGGAACGCTTTTTCGCCGAAAAAGGTTTCCCCGCATTTCCTTACAAAACACTCTTACAAATTATAATACTGCTCAAACTCTGCGGGGTGAGGGATGGCAG
>JBGVQK010000093.1:0-16140 GCA_045127455.1 Eubacteriales bacterium | reverse complement strand
TGTACTATAAGAACGGAAAAACTGCAAATGTGCAAAAAAGAAAAATACGAGAAACACCGAAATGTTCTCGTATTTTTCTTCGCCTTCGCAATGCTCGTTATTCTTAATTCTTGAAAACTGTCCTTAAGGGAACTGAGCATTTCTCTGTCTTTTTTTGTGTTATTACGATGTTTTTTGCGAGTGCTTTTTTGAAGGGGTGTGGGGGAACTTTTTTCACGAGAAAAGCATCGCAACGTTCCGTTCCCCCACAATCATTCCCAAAACACGCTCACCCAAACGTTTTTGCGGCGGCGGTGAGAGAATAATTTTTGGCGCCGATGGTGATGCGTTCCCACATTTCGGGGCTGCCCGTATAATAGACGTGTGTAAGATACGCGCAATTATAAAACGCCATTTCGGCAATTTCGGTGGTCACAAGGCTGATGGTCACGCTCGCCCCCGCACGCATTGGCGGATAGAGCAAAAGCTCTCTGCCGTCGGACGTGTAAAGAATGCCGTCGATGTCGCAATATTCCTCGTTCCCGTCGCTGACGGATATATAAACAAGGTTTGGGCAAGCGGCAAACGCAAGCGCCCCAATATGCTCCACAGTTGCGGGAATTTGAATAGCGTTGATCTGTTTTAGCCCATAAAGCGCTCTCGCCGCCACCGCGGTAACAACGTCCCCTGCGGGGGAATAGGTCGGGATCACCACGCAAGAATCGGTGCAGCTCCCAATGCCGATGAGGGTGCAGGTTCCGTCCCCCGTCGATGCAAAAGAGAGCGTGTTGCTCGGGGCACTTTCCTCGGGGGACGTCGTGACTTCGGGGAGCGTGGTCGATTCCAAAAGAATGGGCGGCGTTGTAACGGGCGGCATCTGCCACGTTGTGCCACCCTCTGGCACGCGCGTGTCCTCGCTCTCCACCCGCATATACGAGAGGCTGATCATCGCAATCGTCAGCGCCAACGCCACCGCAAATATGATGGCAAGAATGATTAAAAGCGTTTGTGTCATTTTCATTTTCTTTTTTCGTGGGGAAACTTTTTGAGAAAAGTTTCCCCACACCCCTTCAAAAACTTTCGCAAAACTGGTGTCTGAATAGATTGTTGATTTACAAACAGACGGGCGACGCGAGCGCAAGGCTCGCTTTGGCTGACGCTAACTCGCAGGCGCCACCAAGACCCTGCTCGTTAAGAAAGTTGTTACGACAATTATCTGTTATTGATTATCACATCTCTTTGTCCATTTGTCAAGAAAAACCGCTTGACACAAACGGACGCGAAATGACCGAAAAGCGCCCAAAACGAGCCAACGTATGCGTGTTTTTGTCGCACGTCTGCGTCTTTTTGCGGCATCTGTCGAACAATTTTTCTCCCCTTTCTTGACAAAACCGCTTTTTCTTTGTATAATTGTGAAGAGAACACCGAAAGGAGAGAGCAAATGTACGAGGAAATCATCCGCTATTTGATGAAATGGGAAATTGTACTGATGGCGTTTTGGGTCTTTCTTCTTCTTGTTCTCCCGAGTGTAATTTACACATATGCTGCACGCAAGACGAAGAAAGCAAAGCGAAAAAAGAACAAAAACAAGAAAAAATGGTTGCAGAACCTCCGAGAAACTCCCGAGGGGCAGGCATTGGGGTTTGTTATTATTGGTATCGTGTTTTTCTGCATTTGCTTTGGCACAAATTTATACAGATATCTCTCCCTGCGTGAGGATATGATAGCAGAAAATTATGTCACCTACACCGGCGAATTTTACTATGATGCCCACCCTCGTGGGTCCGATTATTTGCAATGGACAAATGAGCACGGCGACATGGAAAGCATAAGACACAACCACCATATCGAGAAATTTCAAACCACCGATCAAACATTAAAAGATGGTTACTACAAAGGCACCATCGTTTACTCACCACGTGGCGACGTTTTGCTCTGGTGGGCTGCTGTGCCGATAGAATAAAACACCGAAAGGGGGAGAGCAAATGTACGAGGAAATTTTTAGGGCATTGATGCGATACGAGCTCATCAATGTGTTGATTCTTGTTGGCATTGTTGTTGGTCTTTTTGTAATGCTCTATGTAGCCGTTTTGCTCCCTGCCAAAAAGAAAAAGCAGAACCAAAAAAAGAAACAGAAAAACGAAGAGAAAGATGACACGCTCCCTGCAATCATTGTGATGCTAGTAACCGTTTTTATCCTTGTCGGTGTGGAGGCGCACCGTTTATTCTCCTTGCGTAAGGATATGATAAACGAAACTTATATCACCTACACGGGTGAATTTTATTGTTACGAACACAGGAGTGGAAAATCCTCTACCGAATACGTGCGTTTTCAAAACGCAGATGGTGAACAGATAGAGGTAGAATACAGCCACCACATCAATAAGTATCAAGAACACGGCAAAAAATTAGAAGAAGACACCTACTACACAGGCACCATCGTCTATTCCCCCTCGAGCGATTACCTGCTCTGGTGGGATGCCGAGCCGATAGGAGATTAAGCGGCAGTCCATCAAACCCTCCTCCGGGAGGAGGGGGGACCGCAGCGGGGTTCCCCAAAGCGAGTTTATGAGCTTTGGGGGTTCGCGCGTTAGCGGTGGGAGGAGCCCGCGTACATTAAAAAGCCATAGTCGCGCAGGCTCCTTCCGGCTCGCTTCGCTCACCACCTCCCTCTCGGAGGGAGGCTTACAGTAGAGCGCCATTGCAATAAAAATTCAAAGCCTCTTTTGCTTTTCCATTCTTGTTAAATCATTAAAAAACCACACAAAACGGAGAACGTAATGAAAATTGCTGACATTGAAATCAAAAACGGAATATGTCTTGCTCCCTTGGCGGGGGTGAGTGACCGCACCTTTCGCGCTATGGCGCGCAGGTTTGGCGCGGAGTACACCGTGAGCGAAATGGTGTCGGCAAAAGCACTTTGCTACGAGCAACTGTGCAAGCGTCCCGTCACCATCGAGCGCACCAAAACCGCACCTCTCGCGGCAGTCCTTCGCGAAGAACTCCCTATGGCAGTACAACTGTTTGGTGCCGAGCCCGAATTCGTCGCTCGTGCGGCGGCGCTCCTTGAAAGCAACGACTATCGTGGCACCGTCAGCGAGGTTCCGCCCTCGATCATTGATATCAACATGGGCTGCCCGATGGCGAAGATCGTTGGCAACGGCGAGGGCTCGGCGCTGATGAAAAATCCCGTTTTAGCCGCAGACGTGGTGCGAGAAACGGTCAAGGCGGTCAAAATCCCCGTCACCGTCAAAATTCGTGCAGGATGGGATAAGGATAGCATCAACGCGGTCGAGCTTGCCAAGCGTCTTGCCGATGCGGGCGCTTCGATGATCTGCGTGCACGGTCGCACAAAAGAGCAGATGTATGCGGGAAAAGCCGATTGGAGCATCATTCGCGCCGTCAAAGAGGCGGTGGACATTCCCGTTGTGGGAAATGGCGATATCTTCTCGGCGGCGGATGCGCTCCGTATGTTCGAAGAAACAGGCTGCGACGGCATTATGGTTGCGCGCGGCGCACAAGGAAACCCTTGGATCTTTGCTGAAATTTTGGCGGCTATCGAGGGAAAAACCTACACCCCCCCATCCATTGAGGAGCGTTTTGCGGTTGCGCTCGAGCACGCGCGCGGTCTTGTAAACGAAAAAGGCGAACGCGTTGGCGTTGCCGAAAGTCGCAAGCATCTTGCGTGGTATCTGCACGGTATGCGCGGTGCGGCAAATGCGCGAAATGCGGTGATGTCCGCCACCACGCTCCAAGAAATCGAACAAATTTTGCAGTCGCTTTTGTAAAAAAGATGAAATAAGCATTGACTTTTTTGCAAATACGTGGTATGATAATAAAAGAGATTACAATTCCCCAAGGAGGATAGATATATGGCAGAAACAAGAGCAAAGGTTGAGGGCAAGTACCTCGAATACCTGGAAAAGCCGCTCGTGCGTGAGGGCAACACCATTTGCTATGGTGATATGAACGAAAAGTGCATTTTGGTTTTGGAAATTATGTCTTATAAAGAGGTTGAGGGCAAAAAGCTCCCCAAGGACGTTTTTATTCAGGTCATCGACTCCAAAGACCCCAACAAGATCCTCAAGCAGGGCAAAAAAGAAGGCCTTTACGATGCTTTCAGCGTAGGCCTCGTTTGGCTCGACCTCGCGCTCAAGGCAAAATAAAAAGAATGAAAAAATCCCCTTTTTTCAAAAAGGGGATTTTTCTTTTGGCGGGCAAAGCCTTTCGAAAACAAGCAAACGGGATAGCGAAATGCTATCCCGTTTGTGTTTTTTTCTGTTTTATTATGAATCCATCAAGGGGTTTCTTAAAAGCTCGATGGTTTCGTCGATCTTGGGTTGGATGGAAGCTTCAATACCGCTGACGGCAGCGCCGTAGGGATTGGTGCTGGCATCCGAAATTTGCTCCAGCATTCTCTCAAGTCCGCCCCAGTCGTAGAGCAGCGCGATATCGTAAACGATGGACTGTCTGATGATGTCCATTACCTGGCGCGAGCCGTTATCGGGAGCCGCGTTGAGGTAAACGGTTCTATCGTAGTATGCGTGCATGGTGGAATCCTCAAGGCTGGAGTAAACTGCCATAATTTGCATCATCCGTTCTGCATTTTCGGCATTTGCCGCCATGCTGGGAATTGCCCAAAGATGCGCCCAGTTGTTGAAGAATGCAACGCTGTGGTAGTCGCTACCCTCTTCGTAAAGCGGGCAAGGCAGCACACCGTATTCAAACTCGGAGAAGGGATATATCTGCGTTCTGACCTCAAATACCGAGCAGTCCATAAACAGAACCTGACCCGTGAGGAAATTTTGGTCGAGGATCGCGGAATAGGAGTTGGGAACCTTGGGAACGGAAATAACGGAGTTGACGTGATCGAAGAGGTAATTTGCGATCTCTTGGCTCTTGGCGCTTTGAATGGTCAATTCGGGAACGCCTGCATCATTCTTTTGGGTAATGCGTCCGCCTGCGGAGTAAAAATACCAAATGGTGGAGTAGAGATATTGGAAATAACCAACGGTATCGCCTTTATCGATTGCGCTCAGGTCGCCGTCGGTCTGGTCGATATCAATGCTTGCCGCGGTAGCGATCTTCATCATATTTTCAACCGTCCACTTTTTTGCGAACACGATAGAATAGAGATTGGCAAAGCTGATGTCACCCTCATAAAGCTCAATAATGCTATCTGCCAAGCTTTCGTAAAGCTCCACGTTTGCAAGAGAAAGGCCTGCGATCTCAAGTGTGGAGATATTCATATCACCGCTGAGAAAGTAAAGCTTGTTTTCAACCGACAGCTCGTTGATGGAGTTTTGGTCAAAGGAGTTATGTGACAGGTCGATGTGCGTCATACCCTTGATGTTGCGCAACAGATTTCGGGTTGCCGCTTGTGCCGCAGGCTTTGCGGAGATGATGGTAAGATCATACCCTTCGCCACTTGCGTAGGCGTTTGTCAAGTGCTCGATCTGGCTACCGCTGGAAGGAACTTGACGGATCTTGCAGTTGTAGTCTGCCTCGATGCGGCTGTTTCTGCTATAAACCGCATAGGAGATCGCATCCTGCTCGCGCTCATCCTCATCCACCCAAAAGTCAATGCACTTGTAGGTGTTGTTTCCGTTTGCCAGCTGCTCGTCAAGAGAATCGCCCGCAAACATACGCACGTATGCCCTGTAGGTGTAGCCGTTCATATCAATTTTTTCAGGCTTGATGATGCCTGCATCGGGATCGGGGGTCGTGGTTTCTTTGATCACGTCGTCATCATCGTTGCCACCGGTTCCGTCATCGATGCCTCCCGCAGAGGGCGTGGTCTGCTCGGTCTCCTCGGGCGGGGGTGTTTGGTATTCCATACCGTTCGGCTTTTTTTCGTTGCAGGATGCCATAAGCGGCAGCAGCATACAAAATGCCAGAACGCAAATAAGGATCTTTGTCAACCTTTTCATCGTTTTTCCTCCTGTTCAAAAAGCAGGCAAATTCAACCTGTGCTTTATTATAACACAATCCTTCGTTTAATGTCAACCTTTTTATGCCATTTCAAGCGCAAAAAAAGACGGAACAGCAGGGTCGCTATCCCGTCTTTGTTTTTTTACTGTTTTACCACTCTGTAGCCGAGGGGTTTCTCAATTGCTCGATCGTTTCTTCAATCATGGGGTTTACCGCTGCCTCAATGCCGCTAACGGCACCGCCGTAGGGATTGTAGGATTCAAACGAGAGGCTCTCAAGCATCTTTTCAAGTCCACCCCAGTCGTAAAGCAGGGCAATATCATAAACGATGGATTGTCTGATGACGTCCATTACCTGACGAGAGCCGTTATCGGGCGCTGCGTTGAGGTAAACGGTTCTATCGTAGTATGCGTGCATGGTGGAATCCTCAAGGCTGGAGTAGACCGCCATAACCTGCAGCATACGCTCGGCGTATTCCTCGTTTGCCGTCATGCAAGGAATTGCCCAAAGGTGCGCCCAGTTGTTGAAATATGCAACGCTGTGGTAGTCGCCGCCCTCCTCGTAAAGCGGGCAAGGCAGAATGCCGTACTCGAACTCGGAGCGGGGATAGATCTCCATTCTGACCTCAAACAGTGCGCAATCCATAAAGAGGACCTGACCCGTGAGGAAGTTGTTGTTCAGGGTTGCGGAGTTTGCGTGCGGGATCCAGGGTGCGGAAATAACGTGGTTGAGATGATCGTAGATGTAATTTGCCAGGTTTTGATTTCTTTCCGACTGGATAGTCAGCTCGGGGAGTCCATCCTCATTTTTGGTGGTGATACGTCCACCCGAGGCATAAAAATACCACAGCGTAGAGTAGAAATACTGATGGTAACCAATGGTATCACCCTTATCGACAACGCTCAGGTCGCTACCGTCGGACGTATCGAAGTCGATGTTTGCCATGGTGGCGATCTTCATCATAGTTTCCATCGTCCACTTTTTGGAGGTAACAAGATTGTAAACGTTTGCATAGTCAACGTCGCCCTCAAAGAGCTCGACGATGCTATCTACCAGGTCGGCGTAAAAGTCCATATTAACGACCGAAAGACCTGCGATCTCAAGGGTGGAAACGTTCATATCACCGCTGAGGAAGTAGAGCTTATCGGCAACCGAGAGCTCGTTGATGGAGTTTTGGTCAAAGGAAGGGTTCGTCAGGTCGACGTGCGTCATTCCCTTGATGTTGCGCAAGAGGTTTCGGGTTGCTGCCTGCGCTGCGGGCTTTGCGGTGATGATGGTAAGGTCGTAGCCGTCACCGTTTGCATAAGATGCGGTCAAGTGCTCGATCTGGCTACCGTTGGAGGGAACCTGACGGATCTTGCAGTTGTATTCAGCCTCAATTTTGCTGTTACGGTTATATACTGCGTAAGAGATCGCATCCTGCTCGCGCTCGTCCTCTTCTACCCAGAAGTCGATGCAATAAAAGCGGTTGTTACCGTTTGCCATTTGGTCGTCAATGGTGTCGGAGCCTGCGTTTTTGCGAACGTATGCTCTGTAGGTGTAGCCGCCCATATCAATTTTGTCGGGCCAGTCGATACCGCCGTTGGGATCAGCGGTCGTGGTTTCTTCCGATCCGTCGCCGCCTGTGCCGTTGTTGCCGCCGTTGCCACCCTCGGAGGGTGTGGTCTGCTCGGTCTCCTCAGGCGGGGGCGTTTGATATTCCATGCCGCCCGGCTTTTTCTCATTGCAGGATGCCATAAGAGGCAACAGCACGCAAAATGCCAGAATGCAAATGAGAATTTTTGTGATTTTCTTCATCATTTTTTCCTCCCATACAGCCAAAAATTTCAACTGATAGTTTATTATAACACAACTCGCGCGCGAATGTCAACTTGTTTTTGCTATTTTCTGTTAAAAAGCCACAAAAAGCACGCAAGGGAGAGCCTCTTGCGTGCTTTTTTGTGTTTGATGTATTTTGCTTATTCGACAAGCGGATCCTCTGCGAGTGCTTCAAAGGTTTCGACCTCTTCTTCGGGGAGTGCGACCGTTTCGGTCTCTTCCTCGGTGATGACCGTTTCGGTTACGGGCTGAAGCTCTGCAAGACGTGCTTGGATCTCCAGATACTTTGCCTCTTCAACGCCATACTCGATCTCAAGATATGCCTTATGAAATTCGCCTGCCGCACGGCAGAGCGCCATTTGCTCGGCTGCCTTTTTTGCAAGCTTGGCGTTCTTTTTTTCTGCTCTCGTCAAACGCTTGGGTCTTACCGTGATCTCTACTGTTTTTTCTTTGTTTTTCATTGCTTTATCTCCTTTTTTCGTATATACGTGGTGTAAAATCACAGATTTTGGTCGGGGAGAGGCGTCTCTCCCTCGGGCGCGGGAAAGCTATCGGCAAATGCGGTTGCCAAGCGGTCGCACCGCTCGTTGTAGGGGTGCCCGTCGTGCCCCTTGACCCAGATGAACTCGACCTCGTGGGTATCGAGAAGCTCCAGAAGCCGCTCCCACAGATCGGGGTTGAGTGCGGGCGAACGGTCTGCCTTGCGCCATCCTTTTTCGCGCCACGACCTTGCCCAGCCCTGCGTGATGGCATCAACAAGATATTTGGAATCGGACGTGAGTGTTACACGGCAGGGCTCTTTGAGTGCCGCAAGTGCCTCGATGGCAGCCGTGAGCTCCATGCGGTTGTTGGTCGTCATCGCCTCACCGCCCGACATCTCGCGCTCAATGCCACGATACACCAACACCGCGCCCCAGCCGCCTCGCCCGGGATTGCCGCGACAAGCGCCGTCGGTGTAAATTTCTACGTGCTTCATCAAAAAAGCTCCGCCTTTCATTCTTTCTGCCTTCATTATACACGAAAAAAACGAGAATTGCAAGAGGGTGAGAAAAAATAAACGCAAAGAACTGCCAAAACAGAGCTGCAAACACCTCTTTTTTCGCCAAAATCGGCTTTTTGAGAAGGGTATTGCAATTTTGCTTTGTTTGTGGTATAATATAGTACACAAAAAAGTTTAAGGAGTCCTTGAACGAAATGAAAAAAGACCTAAAAGATAAACTAATAAACAGGAAGATCAAAAAACCGAATCCCGTTTTGATGTCGATTGGAATGTGGGTTGTGGGCATTATGAACAGAATGTATAAGGTGGACTTCAGCTATGATTGCGACCTCGAATCGCTGAAGGGTCAACCCACGATCCTGCTCTCCTCGCACGCATCCCGCCTGGAATTCATTTATGCGATCTACGGCTTTGGCCGCAAGGATATCAACGTTGTTTGCGGATACCAGAACATCCTCAAAAAAGGGCTTTATCGGTTGTTTATTGCCTTTGGCGTGATCTCCAAATATTTGTATCAGCCCGACTTTGTGTGCGTTAAAAAGATGCTGCGCGTTATCAGAAACAACGGCTGCATCGGTCTCTTCCCCGAAGGGATCCAATCCACAAGCGGAAGCACGCACCCCATCAACCCCGCAACGGCTCAGTTTATAAAAAGCAGCCGCGCAAATATTGTGGTGTGCCGCTCGCGCGGTGCCTATCTGGCTACCAACCGCTATTCCCCCGACCGCAAAAAGGGATATATCGGCTTGCATTACAGCCTGCTGTTTACCCCCGAGCAGCTTGAGGCGCTCAGCACCGAGCAGATCTATGAATTGATCCTGCAAAAGATCAGCTACAACGATTTTGCCTTTAACAAAGAGGCGCGCCACAAATACGTTGGCAAAAAGCCGAACGCCGACGGGCTTGACAAGATCCTTTACAAGTGCCCGCACTGCAAAGAGGAGCAGGTTCTTTTTGTTGAGGGCGACACCATCAAATGCAAAACGTGCGGCTTTGCGGCACGCGTAAACGAATATTACGACCTCATTCCCACAGGCGGCAAGGAATGCCCCGAGGATATTGACAAATGGTATAAGTGGCAACGCAAATGCGTGGCACGCGAGGTAACAAACGACGGCTTTGAAATGGTTTTGCGCGGCAGCCTGTGCACGCTCAGAACAGATAAGCTCAAAAAGCCGCCCCACAACCGCAAGGCTTTGTCGGTTGGAACGTTGCGCTTGAATAAAGAGGGGCTCTTCTTTGACGGTGCCTTGAACGGTGAGGCGGTCGATTTCTGTTTTGACGCAAGATCGGTTTATTCCCTCACCTGCTCCACCAAGGGCTACTTGGAGTTTTACCACAACAACGACTATTTTATGATCGTTCCCGAAAAGAATGAAGGCGGTTTGATTAAATGGACGCTTGCCTCGGAGGAGATCCACAATCTTTACGACGAAAGGTGGAGAGCCGCTTGCGAGGACGTTTATGAGTATGACAAAGGAGAAATTTATGGGTAAATCAACAGAAATGGACGTAAAGGTCAAATTTGGTCTGAAAAGCTTTATTACAGTTGTTGCAATCCTGCTCGCGGTTTTGATTTTTGTAGGCGTGCTGACCTTTGTAATTCCCGCGGGAAAATACACCGTTTACACCACCGACGAATCCAAAATTGGCGAACCGTTTTATCAGTACACCACCGACGAGTCTCTTAATAAGCAGATCGTAATTGACTCTTACCGAGAGCTCACAAAAGAAGAAAACACCTCTCGCCTGCCCGTGCTCCGTTGGCTGACGTCGCCCTTTGAGGCTTTGATCTTTGGTGTAAACAGCACCAATATGATTATGATCATTGCGCTGCTTTTGGTGCTTGGCGGCACGTTTAAGGTGCTTGAGGAAAGCGGCGGACTCGTTTCTCTTGTTAGAGTGATCATGGAAAAGCTGCACGCAAAGCGCTTTGTTGCCATTTGGGTCATCACCGCAGTCATTATGCTCCTCTCCGCAGTATTCGGTCTGCAAGAGCAGCTGCTTATCCTCTACCCCGTATTTGCAATGCTTTGCACCGCGCTCAACTGGTCGCGCTTTACGGCTATTTCGTTTGTTTTGATCGCCTCAGGCGTAGGCTTTACCACGGCGATCACCAATCCCTTGACCATTGGAACCGCATCCATTGCCGCAGGCGTGAACGTTACCGACGGTCTTTGGTACCGTTGCATCATCTTTTGCGTAATGTACGTGATCACCGCGCTCTTTTTGACCTCGCTGGCAAAGAGAGACGAGAAGAGAGCAACCGAAAAATTTGACGTTGACGGCTTTGTTATGGTCTCCCCCGAGGAGCACACCGCCGACGTTCGCAAGGCAAAAATGATCGTTGCTCTGTTCTCCATCGCGCTTTTGTCGGTTATTATCACCACCTCTATCAAGGCGCTCCGCTCGCTTGCAATGGTATTTATGGCGGTTGCCTTTATTGTGGGAACGGTTATTGTTGGCAAACTTTTGCTTGGCACCTACAAAAAGCTCGGCAAGAGCTTTGTAAAGGGCGTTAAGGACGTTCTGCCCTCGATCGTCATCATTATGATCGCATTCGGCATTACCCACATTGCGCAAGAGGGCAATATTATTCACACCATCTTCCACTATTTCTACAACTCCGTTACCAACATCTCGCCCTATCTTGCGGTCGTTATTTTGTATGCGTTTGTCTTGATTATTGAATTTTTCATCCCGAGCGCATCCGCAAAGGCGGTTCTCATCATCCCCATGCTCACACTTGCTCCCATTGAGGGCATCAGCAAAACGGTAATCATTTTGACCTACCTCTTTGCCGACGGATACACCAACGTCCTCTACCCCACCTGCGGCACGCTGCTTGTAGGTCTCGGGCTTGCCGACGTCAGCTTTGCACAGTGGTTTAAAAAGACCATTTTGTTCCAGCTGCTCCTGATGGTTATTTCCCTCGCATTCCTGATGCTTGCCGTCTTTATCGGGCTGTGATAAGTTGCAAAAAAGGATACATCAAATCAGTATAATTGAAAGGCAGTAACAGTATGAACAAAAACACACTTTCTCGTCGAGAATGCCAACAAGAGGCTTTGAGAGAAGCAAAAGGTGCCGTCCTCGTCCGTTCCGCTTGGTTGGTTATAGCCGCCATACTCCTGACCCCGATAATCGTGGCGTGCTTTGGTGTTTTGGCTCCCCTTTGGGGATTGAGCATTCCGCTGATCGTGTTGTCTTTTGTTTTGCTCTGCCTTTATATTTGGCATTTGGCAAAAAGCATCTCCACGCTCGTTTTGGTCTCCCGTGGCGAATTTTCCATTATGAAGGACATCGTTTCAAGAAAGGTGGCAGGTGAGGCAGAGCGTTACCGTCGAACCGCGGTCAACGCATTGTATTTCTCCGTATACGGCAGATACGTGTGCAAAAGGACCTATTTTGACCTCGCCTCGGAGGGTGACGAATTTTACGTTGCTGTTTTGAACAACAAGAAAAAGAAGATTGTGGCGTGCTATCCCACCGCGCTCTACGCTTGCACGGATTGTGGACGCGATCTCAAAGTATGAATGATGATAAAAAAAACGGGCGACCATTGGTCGCCCGCCTTTGTTTGCGATATGCGTTTGTTTTTCGCGGGGCGTCGAGGACGTCGCCCCCTACAAGAAATTTTAACATTCACCGTAGGGGCGATTCACGAATCGCCCGTTTTTGTTTGCGGTGTGCGTTTGTTTTTCGCGGGGCGTCGAGGACGTCGCGCTTCTAACGATAATAACAAAACAATAAATCAACCTGTCATTCTGAGCGAAGGGAGGCGTGTACGACCGCCGACTGAAGTCGAACTTTTGCGGGTTGAGCGTAAGCGAACAAGCAAAAGCGCGAGGCATTTTTGCCGACGCGGGATATGGCTTAAAATCTCGGTGGCTTGCCAACGAAATGTTACATCAGTTCAAGAGCCACCAAAACTCGTTGCTATATCCCTGCGGCGCTTTAGCGCCTTGGTTTTTCTCCGTTATTAACTCCGCAAAACATAGACTAAGCAAAACGCAAGCGTTTTTCTCCGCTCAGAATGTCATACAGTAAGTTTGTTTGGCTATACGCCTTTAACGGCAACAGCAAAACAAAAACCAGTCTGTCATTTTGAGCGAAATTGAACTTTTTTTGCAGAAGTGCTGTATTTTCTTGACAAGTGTAAAATTTTGTGTTACAATAATATGTTGTATATAATTTTATCTATTTTTAATTGCAAAGAGAGGTTTCCAAACAATGCATTGGTCAGAAGAAATTGCGCAGCGCATTATCGCCCGCAACCCCGAAAAAGAAGAATACGTGTGCGCCGCGGGCATTAGCCCCTCGGGCTCTGTTCACATTGGTAACTTCCGCGACGTTGCTACGTCGCTGATGGTCGTTCGCGCCCTTGAAAAGCTTGGCAAAAAGGCAAAGCTGCTCTTCTCTTGGGACGAATACGACCGTTGCCGTAAGATCCCTGCCAACGTGCAAGCGGTTGTAGGCAGCGACTACGACAAATATATCGGCTCCCCTTACGTTGATATTCCCGACCCTTGGGGCTGCCACGAAAACTACGCAAAGCACTTTGAGGAAGAGTTCCTCAAGGCAATGGAGCAATTTGGCATCGAGCTTGACTGCCGCTATCAGGCAGATATGTACCGCTCGGGCAAATACACCAAGGATATTATCGAGTCTCTCCAAAAGAGAGAAGAGATCTTTGAAATTCTCGACTCCTTTAAAACCAAGGACACCACAAAGAGCGAAGAAGAGCTCAAAGCCGAGCACGACGCCGAAAAGGCTGTTTACTACCCCGTAAGCATCTTTTGCTCCAAGTGTCACACCGACTTTACCAAGATCACCAATCTTTCCGACGATTGCACCGAGGCAGATTACACCTGCCGTTGCGGTCACTCCGGCCACATCAACTTCCTCACCGACTTTGATTGCAAGCTTGGCTGGAAGATCGACTGGCCGATGCGCTGGAGATACGAGCAGGTCGACTTTGAGCCCGGTGGAAAGGATCACGCCGCTCCCACAGGCTCTTACTCTAACTCCAAGATCATTTCCAAAAAGATCTTCAACTTTGAGCCCCCGATGTTCCAAGGCTATGAGTTCATCGGCATTAAGGGTATGACGGGTAAGATGTCTTCGTCTTCGGGTCTTAACCTCACTCCCGAAACGCTGCTCAAGCTTTATCAGCCCGAGATCATTCTTTGGCTCTATTCCAAGACCGACCCCACCAAGGCGTTTGACTTCTGCTTTGACGACGGCATTCTGCGCCAATACTTTGAGTTTGACAAGATGCTGACCGACGTGCGCGAGGGCAAGGCTTCCGACGCGATCGCAGACATTATGTATAACTGCAAGATCGAGGGCAGAGAGATCGAGACTGTTCCCTTCTCGCTGCTTGTTCAGCTCGGCTCTATCGTTAACTTTAACGTGCCTATGCTCGAGACGGTATTTGAAAAGATCGGCACCCCCTACACCGCAGAGCAATTTGCCGACCGTCTTGATCGCGCAAAATTCTGGCTTGAGCAATGCGCTCCCGATCAAGTTAACCGTCTGCGTGCAACACGCAACTTTGAGGTTTGGAACGCGCTTGACGACAATGAAAAGAAGACCATTGAACTGCTGCACGCCTACATTGCAAAGGGCGGCTACACGCTGGACGAGCTCAACACCGAGCTTTACGCCATCCCCAAGACCGTTTACGGCACCGATATGACCGATAAGGAGCTCAAGGGATTGCAGGGCAACTTCTTCCGCAACGTTTACAAGCTGCTCATCGACAAGGAAAAAGGCCCTCGTCTTTATCTCTTCCTCTACGCAATCGAGGCAGACAAGTACGTAGGTCTCTTGGATTTCTCTTATCCCCAAACCGAGGAAGAGATCGCCGCTGACACGCCCTGCGAAGAGTGCGCTCCCGAAGAAAAAGCCGCTCCCGAGGTTCGCGAAGCCGACCCCGTTGAGCCCGTTAAGGATCAGGTCACCATCGACGATTTTGCAAAGCTCGACTTCCGTGTTTGCAAGATCCTCAAGGCAGAGTCGGTTCGCAAGTCTCACTCCTGCCTCAAGCTCACCCTCTTTGATGGCATCGGTGAGCGCGTGATCATGTCCTCTATCAAAGAGGAATATACCCCCGAAATGCTCGTTGGACGTAAGATCATCGTCTTTGCCAACCTCAAGCCCAACCGCATCTGCAACGTCAACTCCCAAGGTATGCTCCTCGCCGCCACCAACAATGCTTGCGGCTGCAAGATCATCTTTGTTGACGATTCCGTACCGGAAGGCACTGCAATTCATTAAGGTTTTTTGAAAGGAAACGATGCGGGGAAAAGAGGACTCTTGCAAGAGTCCTCTCCTCCCCCACACCCCCTCCTCTCCCAGAACCTTCACAAAACGCAGCCCGCCGATAAGCCACCCACGCGGCGGATTATCGGCGGGCTGTGCGCTTCGCGCAGGGTTTTCTAACCTTGCAAGGGTGCGTGTCTCTCTAAAAACTGGAAGGAGAAATGTTTATGGTATATAACAAATTCAAGCGAGGTTTTTTCAAAAACATCTTGGCTTATATAGCTTTGGTTGTTTTTTCTACTCTCTCTGTTTTGCTGATTATCCTCGATGATAGTGTTCCTAGCCTTGTTATTGCTGTATTGGGTTTTTTAGTTGTTTTGCTGGCTTTTATATATGACATGTTCTTTTGTGGTGTTTTTGTGTTTGATGATAGTTATGTTCACACAAATAAATATCCGCAGGGAAATTCTAAATACGCACCCAAAATGTTTAGAAAAGCGTCTATACAAATCCATACAATTATAAAAGTCGAGAAGCGCACTTTAGGCAGAAAACAATTTTTGTTAACCCTTTGTTTCGCAGACGATGAACCGCTTCAGTATGTTTTTGAACATGAAGATACCAGAGATTATATTTACAATAAACTTGTCGAATTGACAAAAAGCAAAAATTAACAACAGAAGTTTTCTATATCTAATGTATAGAATTACACAATCAATCATCATGTCATCCTGAGCAAAGTCGAACTTTTTCTGAGCGAGGAGCGAGGAAAAAGCGCGAGCCACAAGGCGAAGCGGGATCTCGTAACAAATCTCGGTGACTTGCCAACAGAATGTTACATTTGCTGTAAAAAGCCACCCAAGCTCGTCAAGAGATCCCTGCGTCGCTAACGCTCCTTGGTTTTGCTCGTTCGCTTCGCTCAACCCGCAAAACTTCGACTACGCAAAACGCAAGCGTTTTTCTCCGCTCAGGATGACATACAGGGGACGTCGCCCCCTACAATAGTAGATTTTCTTTGGAAGAAAGCACTCTTTCTCCATCTCACACCAAAAAAGAAGATTTCACCGCGGACGGATGTTTGCATTCCGTCCCGTGGTGAAAGTTCTTGAGGGGGTGGGTGGTTTGGAGGGAGGGGGCAGCTTCTT
>JBGVQK010000092.1:0-20979 GCA_045127455.1 Eubacteriales bacterium | reverse complement strand
CACGCATATATATTTCTTACAAACTCTTCAAAAATCTTTCAATTCTGCTCAAGGCTTCCAAAATATGTTCGGTGGAATAGCAATAGGAAGCGCGGATAAAGCCCTCGCCGCTCTCGCCAAAGGCGGTTCCGGGAACAACGGCGACCTTTTCGGAATAGAGGAGCTTTTCGCAGAATTCCTCGGATGTCATGCCCGTGGAGCGGATGCAAGGGAAGGCGTAGAATGCGCCCTTGGGCTCACGGCAGGAAAGCCCGAGCTTGTTAAATCCGTTCACGATCAGGCGACGTCGCATATCGTATTCCTCGAGCATCGCTGCAACGGCTTCGTCACCGTTGCGCAGAGCCTCAATGGCGGCATACTGCGAGGTGGTAGGCGCGCACATAATTGCGTATTGATGAATTTTTGTGATCTGCTCCATAATGGGAGCGGGGCCGCAGGCGTAGCCGAGACGCCAACCTGTCATTGAAAAGGTCTTTGAAAAGCCGTTGATGAGAACGGTACGCTCGCGCATTCCGTCAATGGATGCAATAGACACGTGCGAAGCCTCGCCAAAGGTCAGCTCGGCATAGATCTCATCGGAGATGACGAGGATGTTCGTCTCGTGCAAAACGGCAGCGATCGCCTCGAGGTCGGCTCTTTCCATAATCGCACCCGTGGGGTTGCAAGGGTAAGGCAAAATAAGCGCCTTGGTGCGCGGCGTGATGGCGGCGGACAGCTCCTCGGGGGTGATCTTAAAGGCGTTTTCTGCCTTTGTTTCAATAATGACGGGCTTGCAGCCGCAAAGAGCGGCAATGGGCTCGTAGCAAACGTAGCTGGGCTGGGGAATGATGATCTCGTCACCGGGAGAGGCAATGGCGCGGATGCAGGCGTCAATGGCTTCGGAGCCGCCAACGGTCACCAAAATTTCAGTTTTCGCGTCGTAGGAAACGTTGTATTTTCGTTCGACGTAGCGGCCGATCTCGGCACGCAGATTTTCAAGGCCACGGTTAGACGTATAACGTGTTCTTCCGCTCTCAAGCGAAAGAATGCCTGCCTTGCGGATCTCCCACGGGGTGGGGAAATCGGGCTCGCCCACACCAAGAGAGATAACGTCATCCATGGTGCCGGCAATGTCGAAAAATTTACGAATGCCCGAGGGCTTAATGCCTACAACGGTTGGGGAGAGTAGCTTTTGATAATCCATTACAGCAAATAACTTCCTCTCTCATCCTTGCCGCTGCCGAGCAATTCTACATCCAGCTCCTTGTAGCGGCGCAAAACAAAGTGGGTTGCGGTAGAGGTAACAGACTCCATAGCCGAGAGCTCCTTGGCAACAAAGTTGGCAACCTCTTGCAGGCTCTTGCCCTTTACAACCACGTTCAGGTCATACACACCCGACATCAAATAGACGGATTCGACCTGCGGATATTTCATCACCTTTTCGGCAACCTCTTCAAAGCCAAAGCCTGCCTTGGGCGTGACCTTGAGCTCGATGATGGCGGAGACGTAGGTGTTGTCGAGCTGATCCCAGTCGATCACAGCCTTGTAGCCGCGAATGAGACCCTCGCGCTCCATTTCGGCAATTTCTTTTTGCACCTCTTCCTCGCTGATGCCAAGCATAGTAGCAAGATCAGCGGGCTCGGTGCGCGCATTTTTATTCAACAGTTTTAACAGTTTGATGTTCATAATCAATTATTCCTTTCTTTTGGTATAGAAAGATTTTATCGGATGCTGCGCATCCGTCACCTCATCCGTCAGGCAGCGACCTGACACCTTCCCCTCAAGGGGAAGGCTTTGAGATAGCGTAACTTCAAAAATAACATTTAGAATTTATTGGTTGTACAAAGCGATTATCAAAAGTGACAATATAGGTAAGGCTTCTCCTTGAGGAGAAGCTCCCGCGGAACGCGGGTGATGAGGTGACGCCGCCTTGGCGGCGTTGGGTTATAGTAGGTTAAAAATTACTCCTCAATAATTTCCATCTTTTCGATCACGACGGGAACGCGGGGGACGTCATCGAACCAGCCCATACGACCCGTAGGTACGGCTGCGATCTTGTCAACGACCTCAATGCCCTCGATAACCGCGCCAAAGCCCGCGTATTGGCGGTCAAGGTAAGGCGCGTTTTGGTGCATAATAAAGAATTGCGAGGATGCGGAGTTGGGATTTTGCGTTCTTGCCATCGAAAGCACGCCACGGGTGTGCTTCAGGTCGTTTTGAGGGAAGCCGTTTGCGGCAAACTCGCCCTTGATGGCGGGAGCATCGGTTTCGCCAAAGCTTTCGTTGTAGCCGCCGCCTTGGATCATAAAGCCGCTGATAACGCGGTGGAAGATAAGGCCGCTGAAAAATCCGCTCTTAACGAGACCCAAGAAGTTTTCAACAGTTTTGGGAGCTTTTTCGGGGTAGAGCTCTGCGGTCATTTCGCCAAAATCGCGAACAACAATTTTAATTTTGGGGTTACTCATAATTTTTATTTCCTTTCAAATTTCATAATTCGGTTGGGGTATAGGTGTCCGTTTTGCCCTCCTCTGGGAGGAGGGGCGGACCGCGACAGCGGTGGGAGGAGCCCGCGTGTATTAAGGATTATCAGTTGCGCAGGCTCCTTCCGTCAAATGCCTTTGCGGCATTTGCCACCTCCCTCTCGGAGGGAGGCCTGAATTGGTTCGCCTTGGTGTCTATAAAATGGTTTGCGAAATAGAGAATTTGTTTTTTATTCCTCGTCTCGCAAATACGCGGCGCGGAAGAGTTCATTTATTCTTTCTTTTTGCCCCGAAACGTGCAGGTATCCAAACAGGACCTCCATACCCGTTGCGGTGCGGTAATCGCTGACAGTTGCGTTTTTGGGGACGTTTGTGTGCCCAATGTTGCGCCCACGCTTGAAGAAGGCTTCTTCTTCCTCGGAAAGAAGGGGGAAGAGCTTTTTCATTGCCTCGGCTTGCGCCGATGCGCGAACGTAGTTGAGGGCTTCGCGGTTGAGGTTTCGCGAGGTCGAAAGCCCCGACTCTACCAAATATTCACGCACGCAAAGCTCAAGCACACAGTCGCCAAGGTAGGCAAGAGCGGGCGTGCTCATTTCTCGCAGATTCATTCGCCTGCCCCCTCTTTCTTGCTCTTTGATGCTTTCTTTTCCGCCTTTTGGCGCTTGGCGGATTCTTTCTTTTCTTGCTCCTCGCGCGTTTTTTCTTCGTCAAGGTCGGGGTAGTGCGACTCCAAAAGGATCTGCACCGCGTTCTTGAGATACGACGACATTGCAGAAAGAGAGAGCAAAAATGCCAAAAAGTCCTCTTCGTTTTCAAGATCTAATTCTTTTTGATCGGCAAACGCCACAACGCTTTCCACAGCTGCCGCGCGCTCGTCCTCTTTGAGGGCGAGGTAGTGCGTGTAGATGCGCTCAAGAGATGCCGCATCGTAGCCGGGCAGAGCGTAGAGGTTTTGCAAAACGCGCTTGATCTCGCCAATCGAGAGCGTGTTTTTCATTTCGTAAACCAAGAGCATTTGCAAAATTTGCTCCTTGGTGTACTTTTTGCCTTTGATGGGGGAGAGCAAACCGTCCTTGGAATAGTTGTTGATCATCGTTTTTGTGAGCGCGCGGTCGGCAAAGCGAGGCGAGCCCTCGCGACGCTTTTCGTCGGCAAGGCTTGTGATCTGGTCGAGATAAAGATCGATCGACGGAATTTCACGCGGATGCAGATCGGCATCGCGCACAGCCTCTGCCAATAAAGTTTTCAATTCGTTTTCGTTCACGGGCGAATTCTCCCTTCTGCGGTTTGCATGTCCGCTTGATGCGTTTTGTGACACCATTATAACCGATTTTTTTGCAAAAATCAATAGTTTTATAAAAGTTATAATAGAGAAGGAGAAAAAAACAAGACCGAAAACCCGAGGCGTTGAATTTTCCACAGCGAATTTTTGCACAAACGCACGAAAAAAGGCGCATTTTGGTAGCAAAATAGAGGTTTTCCGCACAATCCACAGAGTTTTCCACAGTTTTACACATCAAAATCGCAAAACTGTGGAAAACTTTTTTGCAGTAAAACCTGCGCTTAAGAAGGCGGTTTGACAAATGGGAGTTTTTGTGCTATAATAAAGAAGTGCTACCAAATTTGCTTACGCGGCAAAACAAAAGGAGAAAATATATGACAAACGCAGAACAAGAAAGACTTCTTTTTTGGAGACTGTTTGAAGAGGAACTCGAGAAACAGGGAAATCCATTTCATATTGAGCATAGAACCCACTATGCGACCGTGGATCGTAAGTCAGCCAATAGTAATTATTGCTTAAGCGTGGATTTCTTACTTCGAAAACAATTTGTAAGAGTAGGCTTGTATATAAATGATGACATCCCAGCATTTGAATATATGTTAGAGCACAAAAATGAAATAGAGGAACGTCTTGGCTTTCAGCCGATATGGACACAACGCGGTGAAAAAAACGTCAACACACGTCGCATCGAGAAGCATATTTCTATCGTTCCTTACAGTCCAAGTAGCTATTCAAGAGTTATAAAGCAAACCATTGAATATATCAAAAGATTCAAAGAGGTAATTCCGCTATACTCCTATGAATCGCTTTTTGATTTTTAAGGTAACAACGCAAAACAACTTTCTTATTTTGTAGGGTCTCGGTGGCCCCTACAAAATAGCGGCAGCCAAAGCGAGGTTTTACCTCGCGTCGACTGTCTATCCATATCTATAAATTTACATTCACAAACCTTTTGTTAGAGATTTCTTGAAAGGGGCGTGGGGAAAACTTCTTTTAAGAAGTTTCCCCCACAAAAAGACTCTATGAAAACTGCAGGTATTATTTGCGAGTGCAACCCATTCCACGGGGGGCATCAATATTTAATAGACCGCGCACGAGAGGGCGGGGCAGATGCCATCGTCTGTGTGATGAGCGGCAATTTTGTGCAACGCGGAGAGGCGGCGGTGCTGTCGCCACACGCGAGAGCCGAGATCGTTGTTTCGAGCGGAGCGGACGCGGTAGTCGAGCTGCCGTTCCCGTACGCGGCATCGAGCGCGGAATTCTTTGGGCACGCAGGCGTGGAGATCCTTTCGCGCCTTGGCGTGGATGAGATCTGGTTCGGCTCGGAGACGGGTGATCTTGAAGGTATCTCCCGACTTGCCGAGGTGGCAGAGTCGGCGGCATTCCAAGCGGCGTATGCCGAGGCGGCCGAGCGCGAGGGCGGCACCGCCAAAACCTATTTTGAGCTGCTTACCAAAATGGCAAACGATGATAGCATCGCGTGCGCGCCAAATGACATTCTCGGCATTTCGTATCTGCGCGCCATTCAAAAATTGGGCTCGCACATTCGCCCCGTTGCCATCAAACGGCAGGGGAGCGGCTATGCCGAAAAGGACATAAAGGACGACACCTTCCCGTCTGCCACAGCCCTGCGACGCGCGTGGACGGAGCACGAGATCGAGTCGGTTATGGCATATCTGCCCGACGTGAGCGGTGAGATCTCGCGACGCGAGGCAAGAGCGGGACGTGCGCCCGCAAACCTCAAAAAAGCGGAAAGCTTGGTGCTGGGGGCGCTTTCGCTTGCACCGCAAAGCGAGCTTGAAGCCTATGCGGGGCTCGGTGGCGGTCTTGCGGGTCGCATTTGCGACGCCGCCAAAAAATCGGCAACGCTCGACGAGTTCTGGGCGCTTTGCGCCACCAAAAAATATCCCGATGCACGCATCCGTCGAGGTGTTCTTTCGGCGCTTCTGCGCGTAAGAGAGGACGATCTGCGCGCGCCGATCTCCTACGTTCGTCTGCTTGCGGCAAACGACGTTGGCAGGAGCTTTCTCGCATCTGTGCGCAAAAAGAGCGACCTTTGCGTCCTGACGCGCCAGACCAACCTGCCCGACACGCCCGAAGCCGAGCGCCAGTTCGCGCTGGAGTTCGCATCCGCAGTGCTTTATTCCAAATGCTTGCCAAAGCCCATCGCCGCCGAGGAGCAGCTGCGCTGTCCGCCCGTGATTTTGACGGAGAAAAAATAAAAATCAAAAAAATTGAAAAAAGACTTGACAATCGGTCAAAAATCGTGTATAATTTTCAAGGATATTTCGCGCAGGCAACTGCCGCGCGGACAAATCTTGTATAACCGGTTGAGGGGAGGGATAAGAAAATGGCAGAAATCAGAGTTAAGGAAGGCGAATCTTTGGATAGCGCTCTTCGTCGCTTTAAGCGTGCAACCGCCCGTTCAGGCATCCTCACCGAGCTTCGCAAGAGAGAACACTATGAGAAGCCGAGCGTAAAGCGTAAGAAGAAGTCTGAAGCAGCCAGAAAGCGTAAGTATAAGTAATTTATACACCGCTTACAAAATAGGAGTCGACCAAACGGTCGGCTCCTTTTTTGTGTGTCGGGGGGAGAGAATGCAGGGGGGAACTTTTCGAGAAAAGTTTCCCCCTGCACCCCCTTCAAAAGCTTTCTAACAACAATTTCCTTAATGTAACTCGATAGTCACGGACAGACGGAAAGCGAAAGCGTTTTTTTCCGCTCAGAATGACAGGCTGACGTTTTGGTTTGTATTACGCCATGGTTATCCTTGTCTTAAATATTTTAATATATTTCTTTATATATAAAATCACCAATACCCCCTTGACAAGGGGGCTTTTTTTGTGTATAATAAAATGAGTATGATATACTCGGCAAGAGTTTGCTTTTTCATACACATTGAAAACAAAATAAGAAAGGGAGGTGTAAGAATGGTACCAACAATTGTTCTGATTGTCTCCGTTGTTGCGGCTGTCGTTGTTGGATGCGGCATTGGCTTTTTCGTTCGCAAGAACATCGGCGAAAAGAAGATCGGTTCTGCCGAGCAGGAAGCCGCGCGCATCGTAGAAGAAGGCAAAAAGAACGCTGAGGCACGAAAGAAAGAGCTTCTCCTGGAAGGAAAAGAAGAAGTGCTGCGCCTGCGTAATGAGACCGAACGAGATCTCAAAGAGCGTCGCACCGAAATTTCCCGTCAAGAGCGCAGACTTGTGCAAAAGGAAGAAAATCTTGATAAGAAAACCGAAGCGTTAGAGCGCAAAAACGAGCAACTGGACGAAAAGCTGAAGGCAAACGACGTTGTAAAAGAGCAGATCCAAATGGTTCTGACACAACATCTGTCTCGTCTCGAAGAGATCTCCGGTTATACCGCCGAGGAAGCCAAAGCAGAGCTCATTTCGCGTGTGGAATCTGAAGCCAGACACGATATGGCGCAAAAGCTTGACGAGATTGAAGCACAGTTTAAAGAAGAAGCCGAAAGCAAGGCACGCAATCTGTTGTCTCTGGCAATTCAAAGATGCGCAGCCGACCACGTTACCGAAGCGACCGTTTCCGCTGTGGCTCTGCCCAACGAGGAAATGAAGGGACGCATCATTGGACGTGAAGGACGTAACATTCAAAAATTAGAAACTCTCACGGGCGTTGAGCTCATTATTGACGATACCCCTGAGACCATTGCAATTTCGGGCTTTGACCCCGTCAGACGTGAGATTGCAAGACTGACACTCGAAAAGCTGATTTCCGATGGTCGTATCCATCCCGCTCGCATTGAAGAAACGGTTGAAAAATCCCGTAGGGAAGTTGAAAACGTTATCAAGCAAGCAGGTGAGCGCGCAACCTTTGAGGTTCACGTGCACGGAATTCATCCCGAATTGATCAAGCTGCTCGGTCGCTTGCGCTACCGCACAAGCTATGGGCAAAACGTACTGCAGCACTCCATCGAGGTGGCATGGCTCGCAGGTATCATGGCAGACGAGCTCGGTGTAGATGGCACAACCGCACGCCGCGCAGGACTTCTCCACGATATCGGCAAGGCTTTCCCGCAGGATATGGAAGGCTCGCACGTAGAGCTGGGTGTTAACGCACTCAAAAAGTATAAGGAGAGCCCCGAGGTTCTTCACGCAGTCGAGGCACACCACAATGACGTGGAACCTCAAACCATTATCGCAGTGCTCGTGCAGGCAGCAGATGCTATTTCTGCAGCAAGACCCGGCGCGCGCCGCGAGGATATGGAAAACTACATTAAACGCCTGCAAAAGCTCGAGGAAATCGCCGCAAGCTTCCAAGGTGTTGATAAAGCATTCGCCATTCAGGCAGGACGTGAGATCCGCGTAATGGTCAAGCCCGAGCTCGTTAACGACGAAGGCATGAAGCTCATCGCCCGCGAAATGGCAAAGAAGATTGAAGATGAAGTAAAATATCCCGGTCAAATCAAGCTGAATCTCATTCGCGAGACGAGAACCGTTGATTATGCAAAATAATTCCTCTCCGATCCAAAACGGATTTTATCATATATTTTCGTGTGATGAAATAACAGCCCTCACAGGCTTCCGATAAATGCAAACAAAAGGGAAAAACCACTCTCGGTTTTTCCCTTTTGTGTATTTATGAAGGATTTGCGGGGGAACCTTTTTCAGCGAAAAAGTGTTCCCCCGCACCCCCTTCAAAAAAGCACTCACAAAAAATAATGGAATAGATTTGTCAGTGTGCGGATAGTTTGATGCAAAAAAATAAAAGATTATAACAAATAAAATTCCTGTATGTCATCCTGAGCGAAGTCGAAATTTTTTCGAGCGAGGAGCGAGGAAAAATCGCGAGCCACAAGGCGAAGCGGGATCTCGTAACGAATCTCGGTGGCTTGCCAATGGGATGTTACATCGATTCAAAAGCCACCCAAATTCGTTCGGAGATCCCATCGTCGCGTTCGCTCCTCGGTTTCACCTCGCTCCTCGCTCGGTGAAACTTCGACTACGTAAACCGCTTTGCGGTTTTCTTCGCTCAGGATGACATACAGAATTTTTATCGTGCGAGTGTCGAAAAAAACGGGCGATTCGTGAATCGCCCCTACGGAGAACTTTAAATTTTTTTGTAGGGACAGACCTCCCGGGCTGTCCGCACCAAAGCAAAACAACTTTCCTAGCGGATAGGGTCTCGGTGGGTCTCGCTGCGGCTCGGTCACGCTCGGGCTCTGACACCACACCGTGGTGTCATTCACTCCCCTCACGCCGCTTCGCTACCTAGCCGCTCGCGTCAGCAAAAGCAAGCGTACCGCTTGCGCCGACTGTCTGTTAGTGCACTGCGGACTCCTTTTGATAGACCCTTGTCAGCAAGTTTTTGCGGGGGTGCAGGGGGCGCTTTTTTCAAAAAGCACCCCCTGCGTTTCCTCACTGTTGAATTTTATAACTCTTGACCTGCTGTTTGCATTTAATCATATCCTTGTGACCGGGGCAGAGGGGGTAGAAGCCGAGGGAAGCGAGAACGTACCAAGCGGCGGTGGTGCCGTTGTCCTCGTCACCGGGGAAGCCGTCGTTGTGCCAAGAGAATGCCTCGCGGCAGAGCTTTGTTACCCAATAGTCGGTCTTTTCCTGCTCGCCAAGAGCGGCATAGAGGAAGGGAAGATGGAAGGACGGCTGATTGGAAATGGCACACTGACCAAAGTCGGCGGCGGCCATTTCGGTCATTTCGTGAATCTCGTTGCCGTAGCCGAAAACGCGATAACGCGGAGGAGTGGCAAACAGCTCGTCGAGCTTGGCGATAAACTTTTCTTTTCCACCGTAGAGCGCGGCAAGACCCTCGACGTCGTGCGGCACGAACATCGAATTTTGCCAAGCAGAACCCTCGGTGTACTCACCGCCCCAGGTGCAGGGGTCAAAGCTGTCTGCCATCTTGCCCTCGGTGTCGCGACCGCGCATAAAGCCGGTCTCGGGGTCAAAGAGGTTTTTATAATTTTTGGAGCGTGCCATGTATTCGTCCACCAAATCATCTCTGCCGAGGACCCTTGCAACGGTGGCAATGCACCAATCACCATAGGCGGCATCGAGCGTGAGGTTGACAGACTCGCGCTGCTCGTTTCGCGGAACGTAGCCGTATTTGCAATAGGAAAGCGCACCGTTGCGACCGTAGATGGGATTTTCGCTCTCGTTGTTTGCGTGGTGAAGCATACCCTCAAGCGCCTTTTCAAGCACCTCGCGAGAGCCAATGCCGTTGACGGCGGCGCAAGCGATCACGCTGTCAATCAGCGTGCTGGGCATACATCCAATCTCGCCAAGACCAAGCCAACGGGGCAGCCAACCGCTCTCCTCGTAGTCGCCAACAAAGCCCTCAAGCATCTGGGCAAATTCCTCGCGTGCGGTGAGCGTAAAGAGGGGGTAGACCGTGCGGCTCGTATCCCAAAAGCCGTTGTTTGTGTAGCGATATCCGGGGCGAACCTCGCCCGTTGCGGGAACGTAATGCACAGGCTTGCCGTCGGCATCCAATTCGTACGCCGCTTGTGGGAAGAGGAAGGTGCGCCACAAGCAGGAATAAAAGGTTTTCATTTCGTCCTCGGTCTCGGTCGTGACCTCAACGCGGTGGAGCATTTCTTCCCATACGTCCTCGCTTTCGGCGCGAATTTCGTCAAAGGAGCGAGAACCGCATTCGCGCTCGATGGCAGCAAGCGCCATCTCTTCGCTGATGTAGGAAAAACCGATGCGCGCTTCAACCACGTGGCTCGTCAAGGGAATATGCGTGTTTGTGGTGTGCTTGCCGCTTTGAATGATCACCTTTCCATCGTCGACCACGTCGCCGAGGAACTTGACCGCCAGATAGGATTTGAAATTGACACCCACGCCCGAGCCGGTGGCATCGTTTGTGCCAATGAGCGTGTGCGTGGTGGCATCGTAGCGGTAGGCGTAATTGCCCGTCACGGGCAGGAAGGAGAGAACCGATGCGCGGTCATCGTGGAAGGTCAGACGAATTGCACCGCCGCGGTCGGTGGGGGTGAGCTCAAAGGTACAGTTGGAGCGAAGGAAGGTCACCTTAAGATAATCGGGACGAAAAACCGCCTCGCGCGGACGGTATCCCGACCACGCGCCGGGTGCGTTGTTGGAGATAACGTCGTTTTGCGGAATCATCAAAAAGGTGGCGTACTCGCCAAGCCAAGGGCTGGGCTGATGCGTCAGTCGGATACCCTCTGTACAAGGGTGGTCGGAATGGAAGAACCAGCGACCGCCACCCGCATCCGATTGCAGACAAAAAGGCGCCATACCAAACGGACGCTGCACAAGCGGCAGCGTGTTGCCATTCGAAAATCGGCAAATCGACGCCGAGCCTTGTTTTATATTTACGTAGGGGATGTATTTCATAATGAGAGCTCCTTTGCAAGAGGATGTTTTTAATTCAGTGCTGCCGCAACAAAGACAGAAGCAAAAGCAATGATGAAGGAAACAATTTGTGCGAAAGTCCAGTAATTCATAATTTTGTTTTCGTCGGCAGTTAGATGATTTTGGTTAAGCATATTCGTGAAAACAACATTGGAAACGATAAGATGAAGTGTGAGAGGAACGATGCCAATGCAGAGGATGCCGTCGAGGAAAATACCAAAGAGAACATTCAAAAACGCATATGCTAAATGAACGACAGAGACGACTTTGAAATACTTTTGGATAAATCTCGCACGAGGATGTCCTGCGGTGACTCTTTGCCCATTAACGGTGTATTTCCTTTGCACACTTCTATAATCTGCGGTTGTTTGCCACACGATCAAAACAATGATTCCAATAGCGGCGGCAAATGTAAATAGCATAAAGAACAGCGGATTTACGAACCGATACCAATACGGCCTTGCAACAAGTGTGACCTCGCTACCGTCTTCTGCTATTTTGTAAACTTGAAATGAATCAAAATAAATATCTCCGGGGGCGGGAGTTTCACTGTTTACATCATCAAAATTACGATCCCAAAGCACCTCTTCCGTATTCTTTTTGGCAATAAAGGTGCCGCTTTCTGCATTGTAGATGTAAGCATATTCAGAGCCGTCAATGACCAAATTGTTTTCTAAAAGTACAAAATCAACATTTCCGGAATAGGGCGTGGCGACAGCCCAAAGGAATTCGCCCGAAGTGTTATATGTGTTTACGTGCGCCGCATCATTGTAGCAAACATAAATCTGTTGTAGATCTTCTCTTATCAAAACCGTCGAAATATCCTCGTGAGTGAACAGTTCGGGTTGAAGCTCTTCGTAATTCATATCTTCGCTGTTTCGAGGGTGTAACCACATACTGATGAAAGAAAGCGCAATACCCAGAAGGAATATTGCTCCGAAAACGTAGTACAAAATTAAAATCTTTTTTATCATTTTGAGTCCTTTTTTATGTATCCAAACAACTTTCAAGTTGGGAAAGTTAAATAAATCCTTCACTCCAATCATCCCAATTTGGATTTTTGGATTCGACAAGTGCGTTTTTCTTGGCGCGCGACCAACGCTTCAAACGCTTTTCGCAGGCGATGGCATCGTTGATGTCGGAAAACTCTTCAAAAAAGACGAGTTTGTGAATGTTGTACGTTTTTGTGTACCCCTCAAAGAGGCCTTCTCGGTGCTCACGTAAACGGCGGCGCAAATCGTTTGTCATGCCGATATATAGCATAGCATTTGCTTTGCTTGCGAGTATATAAACGTAATACATACGATCTCCTGTTTATTTCTGTATGTCATTCTGAGCGGAGAAAAACGCTTGCGTTTTGCGTAGTCGAAGTTTTGTTGAGGGAGTGAGCCGCGAGCGGCGACGATCCGATACAAAACCGAGGAGCGATAGCGACGAAGGGATATGGCAACGAGTTTGGGTGGCTTGTTACAGCAAATGTAACATTGATTCAAAAGCCACCGAGATTTTGAGCCATATCCCGCTTCGGCTACGCCTTGCGCTTTTGCTTGTTCGCTTGCGCTCAACCCGCAAAAGTTCGACTTTGGTCGGCACTCGTGCCTCCCTCCGCTCAGAATGACATATAGTGGTTTTGTTTGCTTTTTGTTGTTAGCTACAACAAAACAATTTTTTGTGAGCGATGCGCTCGCGCCGACTGTCCATCCGTGTACTAACAAATCTATTTATATATTTTGTGAGAGCGTTTTTTGGAAAGGGTGCGGGAAAACACTTTTTTTCAAAAAAGGTTTTCCCGCAATCTTATCAAAATACCACTCTTCTCACGCCGCGGACTTTTTTCGCGCTCTCGTCAACGTCAAAGATAGCGCCTTGTGCGCGAACGGCGCCCGAAGTGACAGAGAAGCGCGTGGGCATAAGGGTGCGGAAGCGGTAAATGACGGCATCGGCATCGGTGCCGAGAATCCCGTCAACGGGGCCGCACATACCGAGGTCGGTAATGTAGCCGGAGCCGTGGGGGAGGATCTGCTCGTCGGCGGTGGGAACGTGCGTGTGCGTGCCGAACAGAACCTGCACACGTCCGTCGAAATAGCGACCGAGAGCCAGCTTTTCGCTGGTGGCTTCGGCGTGAATGTCGAGGAGCGCGACATCAAAGCGACCGTCCTCGCGCTCGAGAATGCGGTCGACCGTATCAAAGGGAGAGGCGAGCGGGTCGAGATAAACGCGTCCGCTGACGTTGATGCAAAGCACGCGCCAACCACCAACGTCGCAAATGGTGTAACCCACTCCAGGTGCGTCGGTGGGGTAGTTTGCGGGGCGAATGATAGAGTGCTCGTTGGCATCAAGATAGGAATAAATATCCTTCATGCCAAATGCATGATTGCCAAGCGTAATGAGGTCAACGCCCGTGCCAAGCAGAGCCTCGGCATCGGCGGCAGAAATGCCGCGAATTTCGGTGGCGTTCTCTCCGTTTGCAACGCAAAAATCAATTTTTTCTTTCGAGCGGAACGCCCAAAGCTTGTCCGCAAGATATTCGATGGCGACCTGTCCAACAACGTCGCCAAGGGCAAGAATACGCATAGATGTGCCTTTCTATTTTGTTAGTTTTGTGTTTTATTTTTCTTGAAAGAATTCGATCTCTTCGCCTACGGGGCCGATGCAAAAGCCGATGCGAGCGGGGTAGGGGGGATCGGATGCAATACAGATGTCGGTGGGTTCCATCGTAATTTGGTAGCCTGCCGCGCGGACGGTCTCGATGCAGTCGTCCACGTCATCCACCGCGAACGCGATGTGGCGAAGCGCGCCTTGCCCGAGCGTGTCGGGAGCGTTGGGGAAGATCTCAAGCACGCCCGAGCCGGTATTGAGCATCATGCAAGGCAGCCCCTCATTGGTCTTCCACTCGCGCACGGTCTCCATACCGAGCAGGTCGCGGTAAAAGCGGATGGTTTTCTCGAAATGTGCAACCCCCTCACATTTGAGGGCGAGGTGGTGAAATCCGTTTGTTTTGCGTTTCATAATAGTCTCCTTTGAGGCGCGAGAATTTGGTTTTTCCAACCGCGCCGAGTCATCGGTTTTATTGTACCACAAACGAGAGGGGTTGTCAAGGAAAAAGAAACACAAAGAAGAGTGCAGAGGACAAGAGAGTGCAGAATGCAGAGTGCAGAGTTAAATAATATTTGTAAGGGAGGCGTTTCGCCTCCCGAAAATGCAAAAGGGACGCTCGTGCGCCCCTTTGAATTTTTACAGGTTGTTTTCCTGTTTCGGTGATTGGATACGGTATGTCGATTGGTGCGTCGGTTTTTGAACGGTACGGGACCGTGGTTGTTTTAGTCCTTTTTATAACCGATGTTCTTCTCTTTTGCGGGATCAAACGTAAGGTTGCAAATAGAAGCAACGAGTCCGTAGATGCCAAAAGTAACTGCTGTCAGGAAGATATAAGCACCGGTTCTGGAGGTGAAGCCCTCGGGTTTAAGCGAGGTGTGGTTGATGATCAAGCTGCCGATCCATCCCAAGAAAAAGGTCAATAAAAAGCGAACGAGATTATTGTTGTTCATTACAAATTTCCTTTCGTATGTGTCAAATGATAAGAATTGCCGTTTGCTGTTACAAAAGAGAACGTTCTCCCCTTATTATAACGCAAAAGGTGTGCACAACCAAGGTTATGCACACCGAAAAACGCAAACCCCGATTGTTGCTACACAAACTGAAGATAAAATCAGGGTATCAGTACCATAATCACTTCGTGGAATTTGCGCTTTTACCAAATTCTAAAATGATTATGGCTAAAAAAGGGTATAGTTATCCCATAAAGAGAAAGATACCGCAATTTTAACTATTCAGTTTGTGTAGCATAAACAGTATACCACAAAAAAGCAAATTTGTAAACAGTTTTTCAAAAAAAGCAACAGGTTTCTATATTTGACTACAATATTCTTGTTTTTTCTTTGTTTGGTTATTATCGTTAGAGGCGGGGTGTCGAGGACGACGCCCCGAAAACGAGCGGTTATCGTTTGCGGCGGCGGGCGATTCGTGAATCGCCCCTACAATGCGTCATTTTCAACTCCGCACTCTGCATTCTGCACTTTTCTTCCCCCTCTTGCAAACCTTCCCCAAATATGCTATAATAAAAGGGAAGACAATTTATAACAATCAGGAGGCTCTTATGAAAACCAAGCTTTCCCCCCGTTTTTGGTGTGCGCTGACCTTGTTCAGCCTCATCGGTCAGGTGGCGTGGGTCGTAGAGAATATGTATCTCAATGTGTTCATCTACAATATGTTCCGCGCAACGGCTGACGATATTTCCACAATGGTTGCCGCGAGTGCTATTTCTGCCGCGCTGACCACCATCCTCATTGGTGCGCTTTCCGACCGCATTGGCAAGCGCAAGCTCTTTATGTGCGCAGGCTACATCCTGTGGGGCATTTCCATTCTCGGCTTCTGCTTTATTCGTGTGGATGCCACCGACCCCACCGTTTGGCTTGCGACCAACGCTTCTGCCGTTGCGGTGTCTCTCGTTATCATCCTTGACTGCGTGATGACCTTTTTCGGCTCTTCCGCCAACGATGCGGCTTTCAACGCGTGGTTGACCGATAGCACCGACAACACCAACCGCGGAGCGGCAGAGGGTATCAATTCTATGATGCCGCTGGTTGCCATTCTCGTTGTGTTTGGCGGCTTTATGTTCTTCGATTTGACAAAGGCAGATAGCTGGGTTTGGATCTTTGCCATCATCGGCGGTGTCGTTCTTGTGGTTGGCATTCTTGGCATCTTCCTTATCAAGGATTCGCCCAAGTGCGTCAAATCCGAAACGGGATATCTGCAAAACATCATTTACGGCTTCCGCCCCTCAACCGTTAAGGGCAACGGCTCGCTGTATTTCTATCTCGCTTCCTTTATTCTTTTTAATATTTCCATTCAAATCTTTATGCCTTACCTCATCATTTATTATGAAAAGTCGCTGGGCATGACCGATTACGTCTTTATTATGGCGCCCGCTATTATTCTGGCATCGGTCGCAACCGCGCTGTGGGGCAAGGTGTATGATAAGAAGGGCTTTGATTTCTCGGGCTTTCTCGCGCTTGCATCCCTGATGACGGGCTACGTTCTGTTGTATTTCTTCAAGGGAACCGTCCTCGTGTTTATCGGCTCGCTCTTTATGATGTGCGGCTACCTTTGCGGAATGGCTGTGTTTGGCGCCAAGATCCGCGACCTCACACCCGATGGCAAAGCGGGAATGCTGCAAGGCGTGCGCATCTGCGCGCAGGTGCTCATCCCCGGCGTTGTAGGGCCGAAGATCGGCAGCTGGGTACTCAAGAATGCCGAGCTGGTTGCAAACAATGACGGCACCTTCTCCTTCTTGCCCAACGAAAATATTTTCCTCGCCGCGCTCGTTGTAGCGGCGGTGCTGACGGTTCTTTTGATCTTTCTGCGCCCCAAAAAGCCGGTTCGTACGGTTGATCTGACAACCCCTTTTGAGGATGCCGCAAAGGGAGACGAGTGGGCAGAGGAATACCCCCGCCCGCAAATGAAGCGCGACTCCTATCTCTCTCTTTGCGGCGTTTGGGACTTGAGCATTGAAAAAAAGGGAGTCGTGACCCCACTTCCCGAAATCGTCGTTCCGTTCTCCCCCGAAACAAGACTTTCGGGTGTGCAGCGCACGCTGAAAAAGGGAGAACAGTACGTTTACGAAAAATACTTCGATCTTTGTGAAAACTTCACCCAAGAGAGAGTTCTTTTGCACTTTGGAGCTGTCGACCAAATTGCCGAGGTGTGGCTCAACGACACCTATCTCGGCGAGCACGTAGGCGGTTATCTGCCTTTCACCTTTGACGTAAGCGGTATTGCCAAAGATGGTGGCAACCTTCTGCGCGTGCGCGTGACCGACAATCTTGACACCGAGCTTGCATACGGCAAGCAGCGCAAAAAGCGCGGCGGAATGTGGTACACACCCATCAGCGGTATTTGGCAGCCCGTTTGGCTTGAGGGCGTGCCCGAGCATTACATCTCCTCTCTGCGCGTCACTCCTACGCTTTCCTCGGTAAAAATCGAAACGGTTGGCGGAAACGCGCAAAAGACTGTGACACTCCATTTGCCCGAGGGCGACAAAATTTATACCTACGAGGGCGACCAAACCGAAATTGAGATCGCAGACCCCATTCTCTGGTCTCCCGAAGATCCACATCTTTACACCTTTACCGTCACCGATGGCAAGGACTCCATCGACTCCTATTTTGCTCTGCGCACCGTTGGGTGCAAAACGGTTGCGGGCAAGCCGCGCCTGTGCCTCAACGGCAAGCCTTATTTCTTCCACGGCCTGCTCGACCAAGGATACTACAGCGACGGCATCTACACCCCCGCCACGCCCGAGGGATACCGCTACGATATTTCCAAAATGAAGGCGCTCGGCTTCAATATGCTGCGCAAGCACATCAAAATCGAGCCTGACGTCTTTTATTATGAGTGCGACAAGCAGGGCATGGTCGTGTTCCAGGATATGCTCAACAGCGGTCATTATAGCTTCCTCTTTGATACCGCAATTCCCACCGTAGGCCCGAGACGCGGATTTGTGCACACGGTCAGCGCGCGCCGTCGCGCCGATTTTGAGGGCGGTTCAAGAGCGCTTGTCGATCTGCTTTATAATCACCCCTCTGTGTGCTATTACACCATCTTTAACGAGGGGTGGGGACAGTACCCGGGTGCCCCTCGCGTTTACGATGAATTTAAGGCATACGACCCCACCCGCATTTGGGATACCACCTCGGGTTGGTTTACCGTAAGCCGCAGCGACGTGCAAAGCGAGCACATTTATTTCCGAAAGGTCGACCTCGCGGCAAAAAAACTCCCCTTGGTGCTCTCCGAGTTTGGTGGCTACTCCTGCAAAATAGAGGGGCACTCCTTCAACCTCGACCAAAACTACGGTTACAGCACCTACGAAACGCCCCAAGCGTTCTCGGATGCGCTTGAAAGACTCTATTTTGAAGAGATCGTTCCTTGCATCAAAAACGGCGGACTTTGCGCATCCGTTCTGACGCAGGTCAGCGACGTTGAGGATGAAACCAACGGACTTGTGACATACGACCGCCGCGTTTGTAAGGTAACGCCCGAACGGATGCAAGCGCTAGCAAAAACACTGAACGATGCGTTTGAGGGTCAGTTCTAAATAGCAAGGCGGTATGCTGTAAAAGGCTCCCTTGTGTAAAGGGAGGCTAAGAGTAGTGTCACCAAAAACTGAAAGAAGAAAGGAATTTGATTATGGATCAATATCTCATTTATGTAGGACAGCTGCTCACTCTAACGCTTGGCGTTATGGTGGTTTGCGGTCTTGTTGCGTGGGCTGCACGCAAGATATTTATGTATTTTGTTGGCGACTCCGCAACGCTTGTCCTTTATGCATCCTCGGTTGTGGGAACGCCCGTGCACGAGCTGGGGCACGCCTTGATGTGCATTCCCTTTGCACACCGCATCACCGATATGAAGCTCCTTTTGCCCCCCAGCCGCCGTTCCCGCACGCTCGGTTACGTGGAGCATAGCTACAACCGCAAAAACCCTTGGGCGGTGTTTGGCAATCTCTTTATCAGCTTTGGACCCATCTTCAGCGGACTTGCCGTTATGATCCTGGTGCTCAACCTCTGCTTCCCCTCGCAGTGGAACGCATACCTCGATAGCGCCCGCGCAGTGGTTGCATCGGGTGCGAGTGTTCAGGAGATGTCCGCAACCGTTTTCTCACTCCTGCTTTCTTTGTTTGAAAGATTCGAGCAAGATGCCGTTCGCTCGGTTATCGGTCTTATCATTATTTTGTCGGTTGCCCAGCACATCACCTTGAGCTTTGCCGACCTGAAGGGATGCTTTACCGCGCTCCTGATGTATACAGGCATCGTAGCCATTTTTGCAGGCATCACAATGCCCCTTGGCTTGCAAGAAGGGATCATTGCAGGACTGATGCAGATCAATCTGCCGCTGCTCTCGCTCTTCTGCGTTGCCATCGCTTTCTCGCTCGTTTGGGTCGCCATCGCGCTGCTCGTTTATCTCTTCCGTTGGCTCAGAGTGATTTTTTAATTGAATAAGATTGTGGGGGAACCTTTTTAGGCAAAAGGGGTTTCCCCACGCCCTTTCCAAAACCCTTTTTCTAACAAGACAGAGGGCGCTACAAAAACAAAAAGCACTTGCAAAATTTTGCAAGTGCTTTTGTTGTTATCTGCATTTTACTTCAATTCCTTAGGTGTTCTTGGATACAGAAGTACATCTCTAATATTCGAAACACCGGTAACGTACATAACCAAACGGTCAAAGCCAATGCCAAATCCGCTGTGGGGAACAGAGCCGTACTTTCTCAAATCGAGGTATTGAGAGTAAGCGCTAACGTCCATTCCGCGCGCTTCCATAGCGGCAACAAGCTTGTCGTAGTTGGCTTCTCTTTCGCTACAACCAACAAGCTCACCAATACCGGGAACAAGCAGGTCGGTAGCCGCAACGGTCTTGCCGTCGTCGTTCTGCTTCATGTAGAAGGACTTGATATCCTTGGGATAGTTGATAACGAATACGGGCTTTTTGAAGATCTGCTCGGTCAGCCAACGCTCGTGCTCGCTCTGCAGCTCGGCACCCCATTCGGGAGCGAATGCAAAGTTTGCACCTTCTGCTTTTTTGAGCAGCTCGATCGCGTCGGTGTATTCAAGAACTTGGAAATCGGAGTTGGTCAAAAGCTCGAGCTTTTGGCGCAGACCCTTTTCAAAAAATCTCTCAAAGAAGTCGATCTCCGAGGAGCAGTTTTCAAGAACGTAACCAACGATGAACTTGATATATTCTTCAATAATTTCAATAATATCAGGCAGCTCTGCAAAAGCGACCTCGGGCTCAACCTGCCAGAACTCGGATACGTGACGGGAAGTGTTGGAGTTTTCTGCGCGGAAAACGGGACCAAAGGTGTAAATTTTGCCGAGTGCCATAGCGGCAACCTCGCCCTCAAGCTGACCCGAAACGGTCAGGAATGCTTGCTTACCAAAGAAGTCCTCTGCAAAGTATTCCTCTGCGGTCTTTGCAGTTGCATTCCAAGGCTGGGTGGTAACGCGGAATACCTCGCCGCCGCCCTCGCAGTCGTTGCCGGTAATCAGGGGCGTGTGAACGTAGGTGTAACCGTTGCTCTGGAAGTAAAGGTGAGAAGCCGCAGCGAGAGCCGAACGAACGCGTTGAACGTTCATAATGGTGTTGGTTCTGACTCTCAGGTGAGGCATCGTGCGCAAAAATTCGAGGCTATGGCGCTTCTTTTGCAGGGGATAATCAGCAGGGCAGTCGCCCAGAATTTCGTAGGATGCCATCTGCATCTCGCATTTGTTCATTTCGGATGCAACGATAACACCGGTTACCTTAACACCGCAACCGATCACAAAAGCGGTATTTACCTTTATATCCATATTCTCCTTGTCGATAACCAATTGCAGGTTAGCGGTGCAGGAGCCGTCATTGATTTCAACAAACGAAACGTTCTTCGAGTCGCGGGTGGTTCTAACCCAGCCGCATACGTCAATGGTTTTTCCAACGTATTCATCCACGTTTGCAAATATTTTTTTGATGTCAACGTGTTTCATTCTAAAATTCCTTTCACAAAGAGGATTGGAGAAAAATTCTTCCTTCATTCTATAAATTGTATCACATTTTTTGGTGGTTGTCAATAGGGGAGAGGAAGAAAGTGCAGAGGATAAGTGAGTGCAGAGTTATAAGAGTAGGACCGACGTCCTCGATGCTTCTTGCCAAAGAAAAACAACTTTCTTAGCGGATAGGGTCTTGGCGGGTCTTGCTACGGCTCGCGCCGACTGTCTATTCGCAAACCAACAACTCTATTTGGTTATTTGTTGTGCGTGTTCTTTGAAAGGGGAGAGGTGGGGGGGGGGGGGGG
>JBGVQK010000091.1:0-8316 GCA_045127455.1 Eubacteriales bacterium | reverse complement strand
CCAAAGCAAAACCCGAAGCAGAAGCCAAAGCAAAGGCTGAAGCAGAAGCAAAGGAAAAAGCCGAAGCGGAAGCCAAAGCAAAAGCCGAAGCGGAAGCCAAAGCAAAGGCTGAGGCAGAAGCCAAAGCAAAAGCCGAAGCAGAAGCCAAAGCAAAGGCCGAAGCGGAAGCTAAGGCAAAAGCCGAAGCAGAAGCAAAAGCAAAAGCCGAAGCGGAAGCCAAAGCAAAGGCTGAGGCAGAAGCCAAAGCCGCAGAAGAAGAGCCCGAGATTATGACCGAGGAAACACGCAAAAAGGAGAAAAAATCCTTCTGGAGCCGTGTTCGAGAGGGGCTCACAAAAACAAAGAACGCATTATTTGGACAAATAGATGACCTGCTCAAGGCATTCGTTAAGGTCGACGAGGACCTTCTCGAAGAGCTTGAAGAGATTCTTATCTGTGCCGATGTTGGCGTTAATGCCGCAGAGGATATCATTGACGAGCTCCGCGAGCAGATCAAGGACGGACGCCTGAAGGAAAAAGAGCAAGTCACCGCCACCCTGCATAACATTCTTGAGGGGATGATCGGTGAAGGGGAAGACCTCAAGCTCGAAACCGCTCCCTCCGTAATTCTTGTCATCGGTGTTAACGGTGTAGGCAAAACCACATCTATCGGTAAGATCGCAAACCGACTGCGCAAAGAGGGCAAAAAGGTCATCGTTGCCGCAGCCGATACCTTCCGTGCTGCCGCTATCGATCAGCTAGCCGTTTGGTGCGATCGTGCCAAGGTTGAGCTTGTTCGTCAAAACGAGGGTAGTGATCCTGCCGCAGTTGTATTCGATGCTTGTCACGTGGCAAAAAATAAAAAAGCAGACGTTCTCATCATCGACACCGCGGGACGCCTCCATAACAAGACAAACTTGATGAACGAGCTTGCAAAGATCAATCGCGTTATCGACCGCGAGCTCCCCGGTGTTTCTCGCGAAAACCTTTTGGTGCTTGACGCAACAACGGGGCAGAATGCTATTCTGCAAGCCAAAGAGTTCAAAAACGCAGCACAGCTCACGGGCCTTATCCTCAACAAGCTCGATGGAACTGCCAAGGGCGGCATCGTTATTTCCATTCGTCGCGAATTGAACATTCCCGTTAAGTTTATCGGTGTGGGCGAAAAGCTCGACGATATGCAGGAGTTTGACCAGGCCGAGTTTGTCAAGGCTTTGTTTGAATAAGGAGAATCAACGTGAAGATCGTTCTTGCTTCTCGAAACAAAAAGAAGATAGAAGAATTGCGCCAATTGCTTTCCCAGCTTCTCCGGGACGTGGAAGTCCTCTCGCTCGATGACGTCGGTATTACGGGCGACATCGAGGAGGACGGCACCACTTTTGAGGAGAATGCACTCATCAAGGCGCGCGTGGCGGCAGGCAGCGGATACATCGGTGTTGCCGATGATTCGGGCTTGACCGTTGACGCCCTTGGCGGAGAGCCCGGCGTATATTCGGCGCGATATGCGGCAAAATGTCATTTTGCAGGAGATCACGACGACGAGGGCAACAACCAATGCCTGCTTTACAATCTGCGCAACGTTCCAAATGAGGATCGCGGCGGGGCATACGTTTGTGCCGTTGCCTGTGTTTTCCCTGACGGTCGCGAGTTTGTGGTGCGCGGGGAGTCCCGTGGCATCCTCTTGCGCGAGTACCACGGAACGGGTGGATTTGGCTACGATCCCTTGTTCTACTTCCCGCAATTTGGCAAAACCTTTGCCGAGGTTACACCCGAAGAAAAGCATTCGGTATCTCACCGCGGCATTGCCATTCGCGCATTTGCAAAAAAATTGAAAGAGTATCTGTAACAAAAAATATGAAATTTAGCGAATTTTTCACCGCGCCCACCATTCGCTCCACAGCCATTCGCATAGGCGTTATCGTGGGTGCAACTATGGCATTGTTCACCAATATTGATTGGCGATATGCCGTTATCATCGGGGCTGCCGTTGCGCTTCTTGCATCGGTGCTTTTGCCCACCATTATGTATATCAAGCTTTTGCCCTACAAACGCTTCAAGGAGTCGCTTGGGCGTCCGGTGCTCTTGGATGCTCCCGTGCGCTTTTTGGCAAAACGGGGCATGGTTGGGGGATTCTTCCTCTTAACCGAGAGCAATATGGTGCTGCTTTCCGACGAGAAAGAAAAGCCCGCTCTCGAGCTTTCCCAAAAGGACGTGCAATCCGTCGCCCTTGGCGAGGACGTTGGCGTCGTTGATATCTATCTTGACCAAAAAAAGTTTATCAGGTTCGTTTCTGCCATTGACGAGGAGATCGCAGAGACCCTTGCAAAGCATGGTTGGAACGTAACCCGTCGAAAGGATTTTTATGATCACATCTAAGCAACGAGCATATCTGCGCAGCCTCGCCAACCCGATCCCCACCATTATGCAGATCGGCAAGGGCGGACTGACAGAGAACCTTCTCAAAACCGTTTCCGATGCACTTGAGGCACGCGAGCTCATCAAGCTCAACGTGCTGGAGAACAGCGGCGAGGATGCTTACGAGCTTTTGCAAAATCTTGCAGCAGAGCTTGGTGCCGAGCCCGTAGCGGTCGTTGGCCGTAAGATCGTTCTTTACCGCGCATCCGAAAAAAAGCCCGTTATCGAGCTGCCCCAAAAATGATACGCATCGGTATTTACGGCGGCACCTTTTCGCCGCCACATAACGGGCACGTTGCTGCCGCAAAAGCGTTTATGGAGCAAATGTGGCTGGATTTTCTCTACGTTATCCCCACAGGAACTCCACCGCATAAAGAAATGAGCGTTTCGGTTGATGCCGCGCACCGCCTTGAAATGTGCCGCTTGGCGTTTGCCGACGTTGAGGGCGTATATGTGAGCGACGTGGAAATGCGCCGCCAGGGACGCAGCTATACGGTGGATACCTTACGTGAACTGGCAGGCGAGGACCGTCGACTGTTTTTGCTTTGCGGAACGGATATGATGCTGACCTTAGATCAGTGGCGCGAGCCCGAAGAGATCTTTAAGCTCTCTTATCCCGTTTATATCCGTCGCGAAAAGGATGCAATCCTTGATAAAAAGATCGTGCAAAAAATTGCCGATTATAACGAAAAATACGGCAAGGTCGTTCGTCGCATCGTCACCGAGCCTATCGAAATTTCTTCCAGCCTCGTGCGTGAGCGATTGGGGAACGGGGAAGACGTCTCGCACCTCATTCCCGCATCGGTAGAAAAATACATTCGTGACAACCATTTATACGTCTAAAGGCACGTGAGGTAGCGCATAATGATAAAGATCACCGAAAAAATGCTCGACGCTCTGCGCGAGCAAATAAAGGGCAGTATGTCACCAAAGCGCTTTGCCCATACGGCAGCGGTTGAGGAGATGGTAGCACGCCTGTGTGCTCTGTATTGTCCCGAATACACGCTCCCGCTCCGCGCGGCAGCACTTTTGCACGACCTTACAAAGGAGCTTGCACCCGAGGCGCAGGAAGCACTTTGTGCAGCCTACGACATTCCCGTGGATGAGGGGCAACGCCTCTCGCCCAAAACCTACCACGCCAAAACGGCGGCGGCGCGCATCGTGCGCGATTTTGCGCAGTTTGCCGATCCCATCATCATTGATGCGGTGCGTTGGCACACCACGGGGCACGCGGGTATGACGCTTACCGAAAAGCTTTTGTACCTTGCCGATTACATCGACGATTCCCGCACGTTTTCCTCGTGCGTCCTGTTGCGCCGTTACTTTTTTGGCGCAGAGCCCGAGTTGATGACAAGGGAAGAGCGCGAACGTCATCTGCGCGCCACGCTTTTGCTCTCCTACGAGTTTACGCTCAAGGATCTTCTTGCCGAGGGCGCGCCCATCGACGAGGATAGCGTCCGCGCGCGCAACGAGCTTTTGCTCGAGGCTGCAAAGGATAAAAAATAATTTAAAAGAATGAAAAAACCTCTCATCGTTACATATTTTTCATAAAGAGGTGTAGGGATGAGAAATTATATCAGGCTTTGCGGGCTTGTGCTCGCGTTGGTTTTGTGTGTTACCGCCGTTTTTGTGGGGGCAGAGGAGCCCGACAAAGCAGAAGAGGCCGCAACCGTTTTTGCAAAGGATCGCGTCACGCGTATTCTGCTTTTGGGGTGCGACCGCGCCTCGGGCCTTGCGGATAGCATTCTTGTTGTCAGCATCAACGAGAGCGACAAGCAGGTCTCAATTTTGCAAATTCCGCGCGATACTTACGCGGAATACACCGAAAAAAGCTACAAAAAACTCAACGGTGCACTCTCGGCCTTAGGCGAGAGTGGCATCAAGGAGCTTTTGGGTGAGGCACTTGGGGTAACCATTCACCATTTTGCCATCGTCAAGCTCGATCTCTTTTGCAAAATGGTCGATGCCATTGGCGGAGTGGAGGTCGACGTGCCGCAAAAAATGGAATACCACGACCCTGCACAAAACCTGCACATCTCGCTCGAGGAGGGAAGACAACGCCTCGACGGTCGGACAGCCGAGCACTTTGTTCGTTACCGTTCGGGGTACGTCAATGCAGACCTTGGTCGACTTGATGCCCAAAAGCTGTTTTTGCGTGCCTTTGCGCGGCGTTGCCGAGAATTAACTGCTCCCGATTATTTCCGTTTGGCGGGCGCAAGTCTTGTAGGTGTGCAAACCGACCTCGGCATTGGAGATGCCGTTCGCCTTTGCAAAATTCTGCGTGAATGCGATCCCGATGAAGTTCCCATGCAAACGCTTGCGGGGCAAGCGGTTCGTGGGCAAAGCGGTGCGTGGTATTACGTTCTCAACCGAGAGGGCGCGTGCCGACAGATCAACGAGCTCACCTATCCCGAAGCCCCCATAAATCTCTCGGATTTTGACGCCAAGGGTCTTTTCGACCGCGTACAAAATCCACAGTTTCACAACGTCTATACGGCAGCGGAGGAGGCACTTCCGCTTGCCTGAATCCCTATTGAAAGGAAGCATATAAACAATGGATCAAACAATGCAAGAAAAAATCCCCGCTATCAATCAGAGCTCCACTTCCGAGGAAATGGCGCACGCAATTTTTGACGTGCTCGATTCCAAAAAGGCATACAAGCTCAAGGTGCTCCGTGTCAACGACCAAACCGTCATCACCGACTATTTCGTTATTGCCACGGGTAACTCCAACACGCACGTCAAGTCTCTTGGTGGCGAGGTTGAATATAAGCTCTCTTTGTGCGGCATCGATCCCTTGCACTACGAGGGCAGAGATAGCGATGGCTGGGTAGTTATCGACTACGGACACGTAATGGTGCACATTTTCAGCCGTGAGCTGCGCGATTTTTATCAGCTTGAAAAACTTTACGGCGATGCCGAGGAAATACATTTTGTCAGCATTGATGAGGCCGCCGAGGCAGCATCAAGCAAGGAGGAACAGTAATGAAGTACGATTTTAAACAAATTGAACCCAAATGGCAAAAGAGATGGGAAGAGGAGCACGCTTTTGAAGCGCAGGATAACAGCTCCAAGCCCAAATACTATAACCTTGTCGAGTTCCCGTATCCCAGCGGACACGGTATGCACGTAGGCCACATCAAGGCGTATTCGGGTCTTGAGGTCGTCTCTCGCAAAAGACGTATGCAGGGCTACAACGTATTGTTCCCCATAGGCTTTGATGCATACGGTCTGCCCACCGAGAATACCGCTATCAAGGATAATCTCCATCCCCGTATCGTTACCGACCGCAACATCGAAAAGTTTACATCTCAGCTCAAGAGAGTTGGCTTCTCCTTCGATTGGTCGCGCGTAGTGGACACCACCGAAGAGGATTACTACCGTTGGACACAATGGATCTTCCTCAAAATGTTTGAGAAGGGTCTTGTTTTCCGCGATAACGCACTCGTTAACTATTGCCCCAGCTGCAAGGTCGTTCTTTCCAACGAGGACTCGCAGGGCGGTGAGTGCGATATCTGCCACAGTGCCATCGTTCAAAAATCCAAAACCGTTTGGTATCTGCGCATCACCGAGTATGCTGACAAGCTCTTGCAAGGACTTGAGGAAGTAGACTATCTTCCCAACGTAAAGCAACAGCAGGTCAACTGGATCGGCAAATCCACCGGCGCGTTCGTTAACTTCTCCCTCAAAGAGATCGACGAAAAGCTCCGCATCTATACGACTCGCCCCGACACGCTCTTTGGCGTAACCTTTATGGTTATCGCACCCGAGCACCCCATCATCGAGGCGAACAGAGATAAGATCGCCAACATTGATGCACTTGACGCTTACCGCGAAGAGTGTGCAAAGAAGACCGAATTCGAGCGCACCCAGCTCGTTAAGGATAAGACCGGCGTTTGCATCCAAGGTCTTACCGCCATCAACCCCGTTTCGGGCAAGGAGATCCCGATCTACATTTCCGACTACGTTATGATGGGCTATGGCACGGGCGCCATTATGGCAGTTCCCGCACACGACGAGCGTGACTGGGCATTTGCAAAGAAATTTGGCATCGACATCGTTGAAGTCATCAAGGGTGGCGACATTACCACCGGCGCATACACCGGCGACGGTGAAATGGTCAACTCCGATTTCCTCAATGGCTTTGATAATAAAAAGGATTCCATCGCACGTATGATCGAGCACCTGTCCGAGAAGGGCATCGGTGAGATGGGCGTACAGTACAAAATGAAGGATTGGGCGTTCAACCGTCAAAGATATTGGGGCGAGCCTATCCCGATCGTTCACTGTCCCGCATGCGGAATCGTTCCCGTTCCTTACAGCGAGCTGCCGCTCCGTTTGCCCGAGGTTAAAAACTTTGAGCCCGGCGAGGGCGGCGAGAGCCCCTTGGCAAAAATCGAGTCTTACGTCAACTGCAAGTGCCCCAAGTGTGGCGGTGCTGCAAAGAGAGAGACCGACACCATGCCGCAATGGGCAGGCTCTTCCTGGTACTTCCTGCGCTATATCGACCCCCACAATACCGAGGCACTTGCCGACCCCGAAAAGCTCAAATATTGGATGCCCGTTGACTGGTACAACGGCGGTATGGAGCACGTAACGCGCCACATGATCTACTCCCGCTTCTGGCACAAGTTCCTCTATGACCTTGGCGTTGTTCCCGTAGCAGAGCCTTACGCAAAGAGAACCGCACAGGGCCTCATTCTCGGCTCCGACGGTGAAAAGATGTCCAAATCCCGTGGCAACGTAGTAGACCCCAACGATATGGTCGACGTTTTCGGTGCCGACGTTCTGCGCACCTACGTCCTCTTTATGGGTGACTACGGCAGTGCCGCTCCTTGGAACGAAAGCTCTATGAAGGGCTGCAAACGCTTCCTTGAAAGATTTGGCGATTTGATGGATATTGCAAAGGGAAGCGGAGAAACTCCCAAGCTGACCTCTTCCATTCACAAGGTTATCAAAAAGGTATCCCTTGATATCGAAGACCTTAAGTTCAACACCGCAATTGCGGCAATGATGGGTCTGCTCAACGAAATTTACGATAAAGGCACTCTCACACGCGATGAACTCAGCATCCTCGTTCGCCTGCTTTGCCCCTTTGCACCTCACCTCTGCGAGGAAATGTGGCAAGACCTTGGCGGCAAGGGTCTTTGCTCGCTTGCCGAGTGGCCTTTGTGGGATGAAGCCAAGACCGTTGATAGCACCGTAGAGGTTGCCGTTCAGGTCAACGGCAAGGTAAGAGCCACCATCGAGCTGCCCCTCAACTGTCCTGCGGCAGATGCAATTGCCGCCGCAAAGGCAAATGAAAAGATCGTACCCTTCATCGAGGGTAAGACCGTTATCAAGGAGATCAGCATCCCGAACAAGATCATCAACATTGTTGTAAAATGAGAGGGAATATCCTGATCCTTTGCGAGGATGCTACCTTTGCGCGATTGTTGGAGCTGGAGCTTGCAGCCATGCAATTTTCAGTTTTTGTAAACTCCGCTCCCACCGCAAGGGCGTTTGACGTTATTCTTGTCGATCTCGATAGCGCATCCATTCCGCAAAAAGCGGGAAATGACGTGCGCATGATCGGCTTTACAAGGCATTTTGAGGTGTCGGCACTCGATGCCGAAAGGCGCTGTTCAATGATCTTGCATCGCCCCTTCCAAATGCGCGTTCTGCGAGAAGAGGTTGCAACTGTCAACACCAACGCACAAGCGGAGGAAGAGCGCAAGGCGGAAAAGGGCGCACCCGAAATCAGCTTGAACGGTAACCTTCTAATGCTTGAAGGCATCGCACTGACTTTGCGCCAAAAAGAGACAAAGGTGATGTCCGTTTTGCTTGCAAACCGCAAAACGATCGTATCGCGCGAGGAACTTTCCCAAATCATTGGCGAGTCTTCCACCAACAAAACCGACGTTTACGTTTGTTATTTGCGCC
>JBGVQK010000090.1:0-8132 GCA_045127455.1 Eubacteriales bacterium | reverse complement strand
ACAAGAAGTTCCCCCACAAAACGTATCCCCTTGACAATCTCTTCTTTTTTTGATATGATAAAAGGTAGAAAACAAGGCGTTTGAAAAATTTTGAAAAAAATTTTAGAAAAAAGTGTAACCTTTGGCACAAAAGGGCGAGATATATAGTGAAGCCCGAAAAAAACAGGAGAAATTTTTATGGAGGACTATCAAATCGTTGATCTTTACTGGGCACGAAAAGAGAAGGCTATTGACGAGACCGAGAAAAAGTACGGCAAGATGCTACATTCTCTTTCCTATTCCCTGCTTTCCTCTCACGAGGATGCAGAGGAATGTGTCAACGACACCTATCTTGGTGCGTGGAACACGATGCCCTCGGCGCGGCCGATGTATCTCGGTTCGTTCCTTTCCAAAATCACGCGGCGGCTCTCGATCGACCGTTGGAGACGCGAGCATCGCGAAAAACGCGGTGGCGTGGCAGGCGTGATTGAGGAACTGACCGACTGCATTCCCGATGAGGACACCCCCGCACGCGAATACGAGCGCGGACTTTTGCGCGGCGAGCTCAATGCCTTTTTGCGCACGCTCCCAGAAGAAAAGCGAGCCATTTTTGTGCGCCGTTATTTTTACGCACAGGAAATTCGCACGATTGCCCAAGAGGTTGGTGTCAGCGAGGCAAACGTAAAGATCGTTTTGCACCGCTTGCGCGAACAACTCAAACAAAGATTGGAGGCTTGTGACTTGTTATGAACAATAAAATGAAAAAAGCCGCATTCCTCCTGGACGAGATCGGCAACGTTAGCGACGTGTATTTGCAAGAGGCTCTCGCCTACAAAAAATCGCGTTGGAATGCCCGCCCGTGGATAGCAGCTGTGGCTTGCATTCTTGCGGTGGTCATTGTTGGCGGCGGATTGTTGACCTCTCCCCTTTTGAAGAACGTCTTTGACGGATCGAACAAAGCCGAGCAGCCCCAAGCGGCAACGCCCGCAACACTTGATAGCTTTTTGAGCGCAAATCGCGAAACGCTGAGCTGCACCAAGATCGCCGCAGACGAGGTCAACTATTTTGGTTCGACCTACCTCGTTTTGCAATACGAGGGAGACGAAACGCTCTACCGAAGTCGCAACCTGACCTCTCGCGAGGTCGAGCGCATCAACGAGCTCTTGGGCAAGGGTGACTCTGTGGGAGCCAACTCCCCCGACCTCTTGTGTCGCGTATGGCTGGTTTGCGAGGATGGCACCGTTCTCTCCCCTTACCTCAAAAACACCGATGGCAACAAGGGTCACGCAGTTTTGTTTGACTACGAAGCCGAAATTCTCCCCTCCTCCTCTCTCATCTCCTGCATTTCGGATATTTTGAACTAACTTGACCGAAAGGATGGTAAACACTATGAAACGCAAAATTCTCTCGCTTCTGTTTGTTTTATTTACAACCGCTCTGCTTTTGGCTCTTGCCTCCTGCTCCCAAATGCCGTCAGCGCCGAACAAAAATGAAGGCGCAGAACATAGTCCGATATCTCCCAACATCAATGGAATGGTCGGCGCAACACAGCCCGAAAGCGCTCCCTCCGAGCCCGGCAAGGACACAAACGAGGAAGGTCAAAATCAGTTTGCCGAAAACCCCTTTGTTGCCACCGACGAAAACAACGTTTCTACCCTCTCTGCCGACGTTGACACCGCTTCCTATACTTATTTCCGCAAGCTCGTCAACAGCGGATACTCTTGGGCAGAATTGAACCGTTACTCCTCTAACTTCCGCACCGAGGAATTCCTCAATTACTTCAAATATACGGCAGAGCAGCCCGGTGAAAACGAGCTTTTCTCGGTAAATTCCATGCTGCTCCCCTGCCCTTGGAATGAAAACAACGTTCTCTTTACAATGACTTTGCAAGCGGCAGACGCAACGCCTACCGCAGGCAATAACCTTGTATTTTTAATTGACGTGTCAGGCTCTATGATGTCCTCCGACAAGCTCCCCCTGCTCAAAAAAGCATTCTCTCACCTGACCGATCAGCTCACTGAGAACGACACCATTTCGATCGTTACCTACTCGGGTCAAGAGGCAGTTGTTCTTGACGGTTGCTCGGGAACCAAGAAGGAGACCATTCTCTCCGCCATCAATTCGCTCAAGGCAAGCGGCTCTACAAACGGTCAGGCAGGCCTGCAAAAGGCATATCAAATTGCCGAAAAGCACCGCATTGAGGGCGGCAACAACCGCATCATTATGGCATCGGACGGTGATTTGAACGTGGGTATTTCTTCCGAATCTGCGCTCAAACAATATATCTCCCAAAAGCGCGATGCAGGCATCTTTCTCTCGGTTCTCGGCTTTGGCACAGGCAACTACCGCGACCAGAAGATGGAGACGCTTGCCGACAACGGCAACGGCGTTTACCTCTACGTAGACGGTGAGGGAGAGGCAGAAAAGATCTTTTCCACCGACCTTTTGGCAAACCTCTACACCGTTGCAAAGGACGTAAAGATGCAGATCACCTTTGATAAGACCTACGTTGCAGCTTATCGCCTTATCGGCTACGAAAACAGACTTCTCAACGAAGAGGACTTCACCGACGACACCAAGGACGCAGGCGAGGTAGGTGCAGGACACCAAGTAACCGTATGCTACGAGCTCCGCCTTGCCGACGGCGCAAAGGTTGAGGGTGCTAATTGGCTCGAGCTTGCCGTTAACTACAAGCTCCCCGACGAAAACACCTCTGTTCTCCCCAATCTCTACAACATCGGCTATGCAGATTATGTAAAAACCCCCGATGCTGACCGCACCTTTATGATTGCAGTGATCGAGACCTGCATGCTGCTGCACAACAGCAACTATTTGCCTGCAGGGTTTGATCTTGACAGCGTTTTGCACTCGCTCAACGCACTTGATCTTTCCGACCATCCCGAGCGTGCCGAATTCCGCTCGCTGCTTGCAAAGCTGAACACGAAATAAGCTTTTTGGAGGTACGTGATGAAAAAAAGCAGACTTTTTTCAATTGTCCTCGCGGCTTTGCTCGTTCTCTCTTCGTTCGCGTTTGCTTCCTGCAAGCCCGAGTCTGAGTCCGAGCCCCACGCCATTCCCAATTGCCACTTTGTTGCAAAGGTGACCGAGGTAAAAGACGGTCAACTGTATGTTACCGTGATCAATGCGGGCTGGTCCTCACTCAAGGAAGGCACCCCCGCTTACGTTTCCACCAATTTTGACGGCTACGTCGCCCCCGCCGTTGGCGACTTCGTGATCGTTGAATACGACTCGATGGTGCAGGAACTTTATCCGCCTATCGTTCCCAACGTGTTCTCCATTACCAAGTGCGATGCCGACGGAAACCCACTAAAATAACACGCTTTTTGGAGGTTTGATTATGAAAAAGAAGCTATTTGTTCTTGCACTGGTCGCGCTTTTGCTGCTGCCCGCTCTCTGCTTGGCATCCTGTTCGGCGGCAAACGATAAGGTCGGGAATTTTGCTCCCGAAGCCGAATCCCCCAACGTTGGCTTGGGCGATGAGCTGCTCTCCACCCCCAACGCCAACGACACGACCGCTCGCAAGATCATCAAAACCTACGACCTGTATGCCGAAACCAAGGATTTTGACGCAACCATCTCGGCAATTGCCGCCCTTGTTGCAGAGCATAACGGATACGTTGAGAGTAACTCGATCTCCAATCGCAATTCGGGCTCGCAAAGCGCACGTTACGCGTCCTACAAGTTCCGCATTCCTGCGGAAAACGCAGACGCGTTTGTGAGCACGGTTGGCAACACCCTCAACGTAACACGCAACAACTCCTACGTGGAAGATATCAGCGAGACCTACTACTCGATTGAAGCAACGCTTGAAGAATTGCAGACCGAGCGCGATTCTCTGCTCGCTATGATGGAATCTCTTGACAACCAAAAGGATTACAACTTTTGGCTCACGCTGCAAACGCGCCTCTCCGAGGTTCGTCAGCAGATCGCACGTCTGCAAGCACAGCTCAACAACTACGATAGCCGCGTAGCCTATTCCACCGTCAATCTCTCCATCAACGAGGTTGTAACCTACACACCCGTTGAAGAAAGCTTTGGCGCAAAGATCGCTGCTGCATTCAGCAAGGGTTGGACGGCATTTGGCGAGTTTATGGAAGGCCTTGTCATCGTCATTGTTACCATCTTCCCCTTCCTTCTCATTCCTGCCGCAGCAGGCATTGTAGTCATCGTGCTCATCCGTCGCAAGGGTGGCAAAAAGAAAGCGAAAAAGGCTGAAGAAGATCAAGAAACAAAAACAGAATAAAAAAGAAAAAGAAGATCCCCCGCGGTGAAAACCGTGGGGATTCTTTTGTTTTGCGATAATTTTGTTGCTAAATCTTTTCTTGTTTGTTTTCCTTTTCTCTTCTTTCCAACATCTTTTTGGTTTACCATTGATATTTTTTAGACATTTTTTGAAAAAACTCTTTACTTTTTTCGTGTTTTGTGTTATGATATGGGGTGAGATAGAAATTATCATCTTTTATTTAATATTTTATTAGGAGGATTTGATTCCAATGGCTATTGAAAGAAGAAAGATTTCAATGGACGGTAACACCGCCGCCGCGCACGTTTCTTACGCGTTTACGGAAGTTGCCGCTATTTACCCGATTACTCCTTCCTCTCCCATGGCAGAAGTAACCGACACCTGGGCTGCTACCGATAAGAACATTTTTGGTGAGCCCGCAAGAAACATCTTCGGTGATACCGTCAAGATGATGGAGATGCAATCTGAGGCTGGTGCTGCAGGTGCCGTTCACGGTTCTTTGGCAGCAGGTGCTCTCACCACCACCTACACCGCATCTCAGGGTCTGCTTCTGATGATCCCCAATATGTATAAGATCGCCGGTGAGCTTCTCCCCTGCGTTATCCACGTTTCCGCTCGTTGCGTAGCATCTCACGCGCTCAACATCTTCGGTGACCACTCCGACGTTTACGCGTGCCGCCAAACCGGTTTTGCTATGATGGCTGAATCCAACCAACAGGAAATTATGGACCTGGGTGCTGTTGCACACCTCGCTACCATTAAGGGTCGCGTTCCCTTCCTCAACTTCTTCGACGGCTTCCGTACCTCTCACGAGATCCAAAAGATCGAGGCTTGGGACTACAAGGATCTGGAAGAAATGGTTGATAAGGATGCGATCGCTGCATTCCGCGCTCGCGCACTCAACCCCGAGCATCCCGTTCTCCGCGGCTCTGCAGAAAACGGCGACATCTTCTTCCAACACAGAGAAGCTTGCAACCCCTACTACGATGCACTCCCTGCAATCGTTGAGGAATATATGGACAAGGTCAACGCCAAGCTCGGCACTGACTACAAGCTCTTCAACTACTACGGTGCTCCCGATGCTGAAAAGATCATCATCGCTATGGGTTCCGTTTGTGACGCTATTGAAGAGGTTATCAACTTCAAGCTCGCTCAGGGCGAAAAAGTTGGTCTTGTAAAGGTACGCCTGTACCGTCCCTTCGTTGCAGAAAAGCTCGCAGAGGCTATTCCCGCAACCGTTAAGAAGATCGCAGTTCTTGACAGAACCAAAGAGCCCGGCGCTCTTGGCGATCCCCTTTACCTTGACGTTGTTACCGCTCTTGCAACCACCGGCACCAAGGCTACCATCGTTGGCGGTCGTTACGGTCTCGGCTCCAAGGACACCACTCCCGCTTCCATCTTTGCAGTTTATGCAAATCTGGATAAGGAAGAACCCAAGAACGGCTTTACCATTGGTATCGTAGACGACGTTACCGGTCACTCCCTTGAGGAGACTCCCGTTCCGGATACCGCATCTGCTGACACCATCTCCTGCAAGTTCTGGGGTCTGGGCGGCGACGGTACCGTAGGTGCTAACAAGAACTCCATCAAGATCATTGGTGACCACACCGACAAGTACATTCAAGCGTACTTCCAATACGACTCCAAGAAGACCTCCGGTATCACCATTTCTCACCTCCGCTTCGGTGATAGCCCCATCAAGTCTTCCTACTATATCAACAAAGCAAACTTTGTTGCTTGCCACAACTCCGCATACCTTAAGAAGTATGATATGATCTCTGACGTTAAGCCCGGCGGCACCTTCCTGCTTGACTGCGCTTGGTCTGTTGACGAGCTCGACGAGCATCTGCCCGGTCAGGTTAAGGCTTACATCGCTAACAACAACGTTAAGTTCATCATCATTGACGCTACCACCATTGCTACCAAGAAGATCGGTAACGCAAAGGTTAAGAACACCGTTCTGCAATCTGCATTCTTCTCTCTCGCTAACATTCTTCCCAAGGATGAAGCTATCGAGTACATGAAGAAGGCTGCTTACAAGTCCTACATTAAGAAGGGTCAAGCAATCGTTGACCTCAACTATGCCGCTATCGACGCAGGCGCTGACGCTTACGTTGAAGTTAAGGTTCCCGAGGCTTGGAAGAACTGCGCTCCCGATGCTCCCAAGGCTGCATTCACCAGCAAGAGAGCTGACCTTGAAAAGTTCGTTAACAACGTTGTTAACCCCACCAACGCAATGGCAGGCGATAGCCTCCCCGTTTCCGCATTCACCGAGTACGTTGACGGTACCTTCCCGCAAGGCTCTACCGCATCCGAAAAGCGCGGTGTTGCCGTTTACGTTCCTACCTGGAACCCCGAGGCTTGTATCCAATGTAACTCCTGCGCATTCGTATGTCCTCACGCCTGCATCCGTCCTTTCGCGATGACCGAGGAAGAGGCTGCTAATGCTCCCGCAGCTACCAAGTTTACCGCTAAGCCCGTTATTAAGACCAACTACAAGTTCACAATGGCAATCTCCCCCGCAGACTGCATGGGTTGTACCCTGTGCGTTAAGGCTTGCCCTGTAAACAACAACCCCAAGATGGGCAATCCTTTGGAGATGGTTCTCGCTTCTACGCAGGGCGACCAACAAGCTCCTTGGGATTATGCTGTTGCTAACGTATCCGAAAAGAAGGAGCTCATCAACGCAACTGTTAAGGGTAGCCAGTTCAAGCAACCCCTGCTTGAGTTCTCCGGCTCTTGCGCAGGCTGTGCTGAGACCTCTTACGCTCGCCTTGTAACTCAGTTGTTCGGCGAGAGAATGTATATCTCCAACGCAACCGGATGCTCCTCCATTTGGGGTGGCTCCGCTCCCGCAACTCCCTACACCGTTAACCGTGAATCCGGCCGCGGTCCCGCTTGGGGCAACTCCCTGTTTGAGGACAACGCAGAGCACGGTCTCGGTATCGCCCTCGGTCAAAAGACCATTCGCGACCGCCTGATGGGCAAGGTTGCAGAAATGGCTGCTTCCGACAAGGCATCCGCTGAATTCAAGGCTGCTGCAGAGGCTTACCTCGCAACCGCAGACGACGGTGAAAAGAACGCAGAGGCTACCAATGCTCTGGTAGTTGAGCTCGAAAAGGCTGCAGCTGCAGGTTGCCCCGTAGCTCCCGCAATCCTTGCTGAAAAGGATTACCTCTCCAAGAAGTCCGTTTGGATCTTTGGTGGTGATGGTTGGGCATACGACATCGGCTTTGGCGGTCTTGACCACGTTCTCGCATCCGGCGAAGATGTAAACGTATTCGTATTTGACACCGAAGTTTACTCCAACACCGGCGGACAGGCGTCTAAGGCTTCCCAAATCGGTCAGGTTGCACAGTTTGCAGCTGCAGGTAAGGCTATCGGCAAGAAGAACCTCGCTGAGATCGCTATGTCCTATGGCTACGTTTACGTTGCACAGGTTGCTATGGGCGCTGATATGAACCAGCTCCTCAAGGCTCTTAAGGAAGCAGAAGCTTACCATGGTCCTTCCCTTATCATCGGCTACGCTCCTTGCGAAATGCACGGTATTAAGGGCACCATGCAGAACTGCCAGCTCGAAATGAAGAAGGCTGTTGAGGCAGGTTATTGGCAGATGTTCCGCTATAACCCCACTCTCGAGAACAACAAGCTCACAATCGACTCTAAGGCTCCTACGGCTGACTACGTAGAGTTCATTAAGTCCGAAGCTCGTTACGCTCGTCTCGCTCAGTCCTTCCCCGAAAGAGCTGCTGACCTCTTCCAAAAGGCTGAAACCAACGCTAAGGCTAAATATGAAAGACTGCTCAAAATGGGCAAGCTTTATGAATAATATTCAATAAGAAATGCGGGGGTACCAATTTAGCGCAAAACCTTCCCCCCCCCCCCCACC
>JBGVQK010000089.1:0-10566 GCA_045127455.1 Eubacteriales bacterium | reverse complement strand
TTACTATCCATCGTTTTGATGCGCTCGGGATCCTGCTTGCCAACATAGAACTCCTGCAATTCAAGCGTTTCTTTCAGTTCAGCAAGCTGTTCTGCGGTCATATTTTGAGCGGCGAAAGCAGATGCCATACCCTCAATGTGCAGTCGTATAGCGAAGATATCTTTTAAGTCTTGTTCTGTAACGCCAAGAATGAGAATTCCCTTTTGAGTGATTTCAATAATGTGTTCTTGCTCCAAACGGTGCAACGCCTCGCGCACGGGTGTGCGGCTGACGCCAAGATCGGTTACAAGCTTCAGTTCTGTCAAAATTTCACCGCGCTGATATTTGCCGGTGAGAATATCGTTTTCCAGGCGTTCAAACACCTGTTCTGCAAGGGATATCGTTTTATGCTCTAACATAGCGACAATCCTCCTTAAAGTCTGTGAAAGCGTCCACCGGAAAGCTCTTCGATCTTTTCTTCGATCTCACCGGTAGAAAGCGTTGTTTGTCTGCCGCCCTCGTATTCTGCGTCGATCCATTCCTTAACGGCTTGGACGAGCGGATCCTTTTTGTCGATAGCTTCGTTTGCCGAAAGGCGGTAGTTTTCATTGATCCAATATGCAATGCCCGCAAGACCCGAAGCTTTGCCAAGCATAACGGTTGCGCTGCGGTTGAGGATCTTTTTGGTGTCAAAAATGTTGTAGATCTCCTCATCCTTGAGAAGTCCGTCTGCATGAATGCCCGCGCGCGTGACGTTAAAGTTTCTGCCAACAAAAGGCGTCATAGGCGGAATTTCATAACCCATCTCTTTTGTAAAGTAATCGGCGATCTCTGTAATAGCCGTGGGGTCCATACCGTCAAACGAGCCGCGCAAGGACGCGTATTCAAATACCATCGCCTCAAGAGGCACGTTACCGGTTCTCTCACCAATGCCAAGGAGCGAGCAGTTTACGCCCGAGGCGCCGTAAAGCCACGCGGTAGTCGCATTGGAAACAGCTTTATAGAAATCGTTGTGGCCGTGCCACTCGAGCATTTCACTGGGAACCTCGGAGTAGTGCTGCAAGCCGTAAACGATGCCGGGCACGCTGCGCGGAATAGCGACCTCGGGATACGGAATGCCGTAGCCCATGGTGTCGCAAGCGCGAATGCGTACGGGAATGCCTGCTTGCTTGGAAAGCTTCATTAGCTCGTTTACAAACGGAACGACAAAGCCGTAAAAATCGGCACGCGTAATATCCTCAAGGTGACAACGCGGCATAACACCCGCCTCAAACGCATCGCAAACGGTTTTAAGATAGTAATCCATGCATTCCTTGCGTGTCATTTTCATCTTTTTAAAAATGTGGTAATCGCTGCAAGAAACAAGAATACCCGTCTCACGAATGCCAAGGTCCTTTACAAGCTTGAAATCCTCGCGGCTGGCTCTGATCCAAGTGGTGATCTCGGGGAATTTAAGACCGAGCTCCTGGCATTTTTGCAGAGCTTCCCTATCCTTTTGGCTGTAAACAAAAAACTCGGTTTGACGAATGATGCCAAACGGGCCGCTCAAGCGCGACATCAGCTTGAACAGATCAACGATCTGCTTGGTTGTGTAAGGCTCAACCGACTGTTGACCGTCGCGGAAGGAGGTATCGGTGATCCAAATATCCTGCGGCATACCGATGGGCACACGACGGTGGTTAAACGGAATGCGCGGTACGTCGGTGTAGGGATAAACCTCGCGATAAAGGTTAGGCTCCTTTACGTCCTGAAGCGAATATTTATAAGTGCTTTGTTCCAGCAAGTTTGTTTTTGACGATATTTCTAACATGTTTTTTCTCCTTTCGGATCTATTGTATACAATTATACAATAATTCGCTGTATTTGTCAATACAAATTAAAAAGGAAGTTTTTGTTTTATAGAGATTTCTGCTTTTTGGAGTATTTGAACTTTTTGATCAACGCATTTTTGTGCAGAATAACAAAAAAACACTACCGCAAAGCCTGCGGTAGTGCCAAAGCAAGTTATTCAATTGGTGGCGGTTCGGGTAAAGGAGCGCCTTCTCCATCCCAAATGGGCAGATCCTGATGGAGCGCTTGTGTTGCGGGTGCGCGCTTTTCAAAATCGAAAACGGCACGTCCGCCCTCAAGCTTGAGTGCGGCATCAAAGGTCTTTTTGGTCTTAGCAGAAACAAAGCCTTGAATAACGGCAGTGTGCCCGGTTTCAATGAGCATTTGCAAATTAGCAACAGAGATCGCGCGGCCACAAATGCTGATGTTTACCAAGAACTTACACCCTTCTCGGTATCCCGTACAACCGTAGAAATTACGGAAGCGTTTGACCTCTTTGCCGCAAAGTGGGCAGGTTGCAACGACGTCGCCGAAGAAGCCCGTTTCGGAGTCGATGGAAAGATTGGTTTCTTCCTTTTTGGCGAATACATCGGCAATTTCGCTCTCCGCGAGCTTAACACTCTCTTCGATCTCCATTGTACCGCGGTAAACCTTTTTAAGGGCTTGTCCGAGCTGAGAGGTCTTGTATTTATCCATATTGATCTTCATCTGCAAAAGAGACTCGATCAAAAATTCGCCACCGGGCAAAATATAATAAGTGTCCTTTTTGAGGTCGATATAGCCGCTCTTTCGCGCGTTGTCGATAATTCCGGTACGCGTTGCCTCGGTACCAAGCTCAAGGCCCTCAAAAATAGCCTTGTAGTCTTCATTATCATCGGTCGTCTCGCCAAATACTTCTCCCTCTACTGCCTCTTTAGCAACCTTTTTGTCTTCTTTAAAGGGGTTTTTGAGGTAGTTGTTCAAGGTTTCAACGGTATAATGCTTGGGGGGCGTGGTTTCTTTTTCGACGGGTTTGAAATCAATGTTGACGACGTCTCCTTTGTTCAGGGCGGGCAGCACCTTGTCCTTTTGCGTGTAATCGTCATATTTTGTCCAGCCCTTCTCAAGCATGACCATACCCTTGAGGGTAAAGCGCTCAAGAGTGCCAACGTCAATGGTGATCTCGGTGCGCGAAACAAGGCAATCCTCAGCACAGAAAACGGCTACGAAACGACGGAATACCGTGGAATAGACCTGCATTTCCTTTTCACTCAGCTGCGTTTTGTTGGGGATTTTGTAGGTTGGCGTGAGAGCCGAGTGAGATTCGATCTTGCTATCGTCAAAGATCGTTTTGGAATCCTTAAAGCGAACGGGATAGCCAAGCTTTGCACACCCTGCCAAAATTTGACGGATCTTATCCTTCTCTGCCGTTGCAAGGTACTCGGAGTTGGTACGCGGATAGGTCAAATATCCTTTTTCGTAAAGTCCTTGCACAATATCAAGGCTTTCTTGCATCGACATCTTATATTTTTTACTCAAAGCGTTTTGCAGCTTGGAAAGTGAATAGAGCTTGCCCGCAAACAGGGTCTCCTTTTTGTTTTTCACCTCGCTAACAACCGCACCCGTTTGATTGTAGGTTTGGCAAAGCGCTTGCGCTTTGGAAAGCTCCTCAAACTCGAATTTGTTTTTGGAAAGCAGCTCAACGACCTCACCGTTGGTGGCTTCTTTGCTCAGCAGTGCAAAATACTTGCCCGGAACAAAGTTGCGAATAGACATATCTCTATCGTAGATCGCCTTGACAATGGGAACGATAACGCGACCGACGCGAAGAAGCGTGCCTGTTTTGAGTGTGGCATAACGCGTCAGATTGACACCGTAAAGCCAGTCGATATAGGTGCGCGCAAAGCCCTCTGCTGCAAGACGGTCGTATTCACTTTCGTCCTTCATTTCTTCAAGCGCTTTTTTAACGGTTTGCGGCGTTTGGTCGGGCAACCAAAGGCGTTTATATTTTTTTCCTTGTGCGCCAGCATTGTTCATACAAAGGCGAACGATGATCTCGCCCTCGCGGTCTGCGTCCCCCGCATTGACAATGGTATCAACGTCGGGACGATTACAGAGCGTGCGAATAAGCTCAAATTGGCGACGGACACCGGAGTCTACCTTCTTATCCTTGCCACCTTCTCGTCGCAATTCAAATTTGAATTCTTTTGGAAAGCACGGCAGATTTTCCATTGTCCATCTGCCCGAATCATCGGGTGAGGGATTATAGGTCTCGATATCGCAAAGCGAAAAGAGGTGGCCGAATGCCCAGGTTATAATATATCCTTCCCCTTCGAGATACCCTTGCCGATTTTGCATTTTTCCAATTCCGGCAGCAATATTGCGCCCAAGACTTGGTTTCTCTGCAATGATCAAAATCATTTGCTTAACTCCTTTTGTGGTTTTTTGCCTAAAAGATGCCGCAGTCTCGCCAAACTCGGCGCAAAACTGCGGCACCATTATTTTATGGAATTAAATGTACTTGCGAATGGTATCGGTAACTTCCTCTGCAGGCATCGAAACGGTCATGGTTACATTAACGTCGATCTTTTCGAGCAGAGAATCCAGCTTGGTAAGCAGCTCTTCAAATGCAACCATATCGCGCTTGCAGATGCGAAGCGTACCGTCAACAAACAAGTCAGTAACGTCGTGGTTGCTTGCAAGCATACCTGCAATGAAGCCGTAAAGTGCGGATGCATCATTGATGAGATACTCGTCAGAGTTTACAAGTCTTACAGCGGGCTTTATATCAAAGCGCAGTTGAGCACCCTTTTCAATGCAAACAACGTCACCCTTGGTAACAGCAAGTGCGCCATTGACCATTTCGATGAGAACCTTTGTTTTGCCGGTGCCTTTAACGCCGATAATTAATTTCAACATATTTTCAACCTCCAGAAATCAAGCGAGATGAGTGATCATCTCTTCCCTTTCATTATACCAAACTTTGGAAACAAAGTCAAGGGCTTTTTTTATTTTCAACGAATTTTTTTCTTAACCGTTCAAACGGTCCTCAAGATCCTTTTTCATTTCCTCGTAACCGGGCTTGCCAAGCAGAGCAAACATATTCTTTTTGTAGGACTCGACGCCGGGTTGATCGAAGGGATTTACGCCAAGCATATAGCCCGAAACAGCGCAAGCAAGCTCAAAGAAGTAAATGAGCTCGCCAAGAGTGAAGGCGTTGCGTGCATCAAGCTCTAACAGAATATTGGGAACGCCACCGTCAACGTGCGCCAGAATGGTGCCTTGCATTGCTTTTTTCTTAACCTCGTTAAGATCCATACCCGAAAGGAAATTGAGTCCGTCAATGTTTGCGGGGTCATTGGGGATCGCAAAGGTATCGCCTGTGTCGGCAATGTCAATAACTGTTTCGAACATCGAGCGCGTGCCATCCTGAATGAACTGACCGAGAGAGTGCAGGTCGGTGGAGAAAACGACGGATGCCGGGAAGATTCCCTTTTGATCCTTGCCTTCGCTTTCGCCATAGAGCTGCTTCCACCACTCGCTGAACATTGCAGAGAAAGGCTCATAGCTTGCCATGACCTCAACGCTCTTGCCCTTGCGGTAAAGAATGTTACGGATTGCGGCATAGCGGTAGCAATCATTCTTGGTAATATCCGCATCCACGTATGTATGGCTTGCGGATGCCGCACCTTGCATAAGCTGATCAATATCAATACCTGCAACGGCAATGGGCAAAAGTCCAACGGCTGTCAGTACCGAGAAGCGGCCGCCTACGTCATCCGGAACAACAAAGGTCTCGTATCCCGCATCGGTAGAAAACTGCTTCAGTGTTCCGCGTGCGCGGTCGGTTGTAACGAAAATGCGCTCGCGTGCGCCTTCCTTGCCGTACTTCTCTTCCAGCAGTGTGCGGAATACGCGGAAAGCAACTGCGGGCTCGGTGGTGGTGCCCGACTTGGAAATTACGTTTACACAAACGTCACGTCCCTCGCAAAGTGCAAGGACCTCGTTCAGGGCAGTTGCGCTGATGGAGTTGCCTGCAAAATAAATGTCGGGCGTGTTCTTTTTGAGATTGTTATACAGAGGGGACTTGAGGAACTCGATTACAGCGCGCGCGCCGAGATAAGAGCCGCCAATGCCGATAACGACAAGCACGTCACAGCTTTTTTGAATCTTTTGCGCAGCTACCTTGATACGTGCAAATTCTTCCTTATCGTAGTTATCGGGCAGATCTACCCAACCTAAAAAAGCATTGCCTGCACCGCTCTTGTTGCGAAGCGTATTTGCAGCCGCACTTACTTCCGCTTGCATATTTTCAAGCTCTTGTGTCTCAATAAAGGAAGATACATACTTATCATTTAATTTAATCGCCATGGCCTTTACCATCCTTTGAATAAAAATCAATTATTGATATTATACACTATTTGACACGCGATTACAAGCCCTTTTTTCAAAAAAAGATGCGAAATTTGTCGTATTATTTTTATCTTTTAAAAAGTTTATCAAATCAAGAGCGACTTTGCAAAGATGTGACAAAGAATTTCAAAAAATCCTATGCGCTTGATTTCACTTTCGGTGCAAATATCCACAGAGCCGATCTCTTTTTCCCCGCAGCGGAAGCTTACCTGCCCGACTGTCTCCCCTGCAGGGGTAGGAGCAACGATGCTTGGGCAAAGCGTTACGGTCTTTTCAATTTTGGAAAGCTCCTCACGTCTGACAACGCAGGAAAAAGCAGGATAGACACCTTTTATCTCGGGCATCGAGCTCCCTTTTACCGCAATAGGATCGGATGTACCCGCTTCTGCTTTGAAAAGCGCAAAATTTGCAAAGCCCCAATCCAGCAGCGTGGTTGCGGCTGCATTGCGGATATCGCGCGACTCCGCTCCCATAATAACACAAACGAGCGAAAGCCCGTCACGCTCGGCGGTGGCACTTACGCAAAAGCCCGCCTTTGCGGTAGAACCCGTTTTTAGCCCCGTGCAGCCCTTGTAAAAGCGCACAAGGCGATTGGTGTTGGTGAGTCCAAACGCGCCGTCGCGAATGGTATCCATCCATATAGAGCTATATTGCAAAATGAGCGGATGCTTGACTAAGGCACAGGACATCAACGCAATATCCTTGGCACTTGTTAAGTGATTTTCTGCGGTATCGTCAAGACCTGTGACGTTTTCAAATTTTGTTGCCGACATACCAAGCTCTGCCGCTTTTGCGTTCATTTTGGCAACAAAGGCGTCAACGCTGCCACTCACGTATTCGGCAAGTGCTACGGCAGCATCGTTGGCGGATGCAATAACAACGCTTTTGAGCAGATCCTCAACCTTCATCTGCTCGCCCTCTTCTAAAAAGACCTGAGAACCTCCCATAGATGCCGCATTGGCGGAAATCGATACGGTATCATCCACACGAATAGTTCCCGCATCAATCGCTTCCATAATTAAAAGCAACGTCATAACCTTTGTAACCGATGCGGGTGGAAGCGCCTCCTCTGCATTTTGCGAATACAGGATCGTGCCCGTTGTGGCTTCCATTAAGATGGCGCTTTTACAGTTGAGATTGAGCGAGCCCTCGGCAACGCCAAAGGCGTTTTGGGGCAATGCAGGGGCGTTTTCTTCACCCAATACTTCAAAGCAAAATGGGATCAGCATAATAACAGCTATGATAATTGCCGTTAATTTGTAAAAGAATTTTTTCATATTTATCACCTCGAGACATTGTATGAATTTCGATTGGTGAATATGAAAAGCCGCCAGGCAAAATGCTTGGCGGCAAATTCTTTTATTTTGTAGAAAATTGATAGATCGTTGTATAATCGTATTTTTCACCGGGATTGAGAACAATGTCGTTAAAATTAGAGTGGTTGATCGCATCGGGCATTTTTTGCGTTTCGAGGCAGAATGCCGACTGCACGCTTGCGGGACAGCCGCCCTTGAGCGGAGCCTCGATCTCCCACATAAAGTTGCCTGTGTAGAATTGAACGCAAGGCTGATTTGTGTAGACCTGCATCAAGCGACCGCTGTTGGGCTCGTATGCTTCAATACGCAAAACGGGGGTCTTTGTCTCACCGCCCGTAAAGCAGAGGCAATGGTCAAAGCCGCCTGCAAGCTTCATATCGGGGTTTTCAAGGTCAAAGTCCTCACCAATGGTCTTGGGCTCGCGAAAATCAAAGGGAGTTCTGATAACCGAGCGGATCTCTCCCGTAGGAATGAGATTTTCGTCTGTGGGAATGTACTTGTCTGCATCCATTTGCAAAACGTGATCGAAGATCTTGCCCGAGGAAAATCCGCCAAGATTGAAATAGGCGTGATTTGTCAGGTTAACGACCGTCTTTTTATTGGTTGTGGCTTCGTAATGAAGGGAGAGTGCATTGGAGCGCAGCAAGGTATACGTAACGGTGAGAGAAAGCGTGCCGGGGTAGTTTTCTTCTCCATCGGGAGAGGTCAAGGTAAGAACCAAGCGAGGCTCTTCCCCATCCTCGGCTTTTACGTCCCAAAGCTTGTGAGAAAAGCCGACCTTGCCACCGTGCAAGGAGTTGCCGTTGTTGTTTTTGTATATTTGATATTCCTTGCCGCCAAGACGGAATTTGCCCTTTGCAATGCGGTTGCATACGCGACCGACAAGGGCGCCGAGGTAACCCGGGCTGAGAACGTAATCGCGCAAGGAATCGTAGCCCGCAACGACGTCGGTCATGCGACCGAGTCTGTCGGGAACAGAAATTTCCATGATGGCGCCGCCAAACTCACAAATACGCACACTCATACCCGCATCATTTTTGAGCAGGTAGCTGTATACATCGCGGCCGTCATCCATAGTTCCAAAATAATGTTTTGTAATCATGCTTTATTCTCCGTCATAGCCGTTAGGGTTCTTTCTCATCCAATTTGCAAGGTCGCGGCACATATCCTCAAGATTGTTTTCTGCGCGCCAGCCAAGCACCTCATACGCTTTGGTGGGGTCTGCATAGCAAGCATCAATATCACCGGGGCGACGTGCTGCAATTTTGTAGGCAACCTTCAGTCCGGTTGCATTCTCGTATGCGGCAACAATATCAAGCACCGAGTATCCAGTGCCCGTACCAACGTTGAAATACTCAACCTCGCTGACCTTTTCGGCTCTTTCAAGTGCCTTGAGATGCGCTTTTGCAAGGTCTACAACGTGGATATAGTCGCGCACACCCGTGCCGTCATGTGTAGCGTAGTCATTGCCGAACACAGAAAGATAAGGCAGCTGTCCTGCGGCAACCTTTGCGACGTAAGGCAGCAGATTGTTCGGGATTCCCTTGGGATTTTCGCCAATCAGCCCGCTCTTGTGCGCGCCGATGGGGTTGAAATAACGAAGAATGGAAATGCTCCAGGAATTGTCGGAGATCCAAAAATCCTTGAGGATCTTCTCAATCATCAATTTGGTCTGACCGTAAGGGTTGGTTGCACTAAGATCAAAGTCCTCGCGAATCGGTACGCTCTTGGGAGCACCGTAAACGGTTGCCGAAGAGGAGAAAACAATTCTCTTGGCATCATATTTTGCCATCAGCTCCAAAAGATTAAGGGTGCTGAGCAAATTGTTATAGTAGTACATTCCGGGCTTTTGCACCGACTCACCAACGGCTTTTAGACCTGCAAAATGAATTGCGGAGTCGATGTCGGGATTTTCTTGGAAAACCTTTTCCAAGGCAGGCTTATCGCACATATCAACCTCATAGGTCTTAAAATCCTTGCCGGTGATCTCTTTAATGCGATCAATAGCTTTGGGAGAGCTATTGCAGTAATTATCAACAATAACGATATCGTAGCCTGCATTTAAAAATTCAACTGCGGTGTGAGAGCCGATGAAGCCTGCACCGCCTGTAATCAAAATAGACATTTTGTTATCTCCTTTCGTTTTGCATCAGTCCCAAAGGCGTTCGGGATACTCACCCGCATCAATGAGAGCGCGCAAAGCATCCTTTACGCGAGCTTTATCCTCGGGATAAGTGACGCCCTGCCACACGGACGTGGTGGGATAAACCTTTACGTCACAAACGCCGCTCTTTTGCTGCTCATCAACGGCTGTGGGCAAATAGAATTCAGCTTTGAGAGGGTTAGAATCAATTTTGTCAAGGAAACCGACCAGTCCTGCTTCCAAATTGTTAAAGAAATCGGGAGTAAAGCCCCAGCAGTTCATTGAAACGATGGTATCGAACGGCATATCGACCCACGTTTCTGTGTCATCGTCGAGGTAAGCGGCGCAATTCTCTTTTTTGATGATCTTGGTGCGCTCGGTAACGCTTTTGAGGATACCGTCCTTGCCAACCTCGCATTGTCCGCGCGAGACTGTGCCGTTCTCGGTCAGCGTGTTGCCAACCGCAAATCCGACCATGCAGTGGTGCGCCTTGCCGCCCTCGTTATTAGCGGTTTTGAGGTGACGTCCCAGTTGCATAAAGGTATCTCTGCCGTAAAAATCATCGGCATTGATAACACCGAAGTTTTCTTTTACAAGATCCTTTACGCAGTAGATGGCGTGCGCTGTGCCAAGAGGCTTTGTGCGCCCCTCGGGAGCAGTATAGCCTGCGGGGAGTATATCCATCTTTTGGAAGGCATAAGAAACCTCGATCTTTTTTGCAATGCGGTTGCCGATGGTCTCACAGAAGAGCTCAAGATTCTCTTCTTTAATGATGAAAACAACCTTATCAAAGCCGGCTTTGATCGCGTCATAAATTGAAAAATCAATAATAAAATTGCCGGCATCGTTCATTGGATCGAGCTGCTTGAGTCCGCCATAGCGAGAGCCCATTCCTGCTGCCAGAAT
>JBGVQK010000088.1:0-7627 GCA_045127455.1 Eubacteriales bacterium | reverse complement strand
CCCCCCCGCCATAAATACATTCTCTCTCACAAAAACCCTCGAAAAATGAAAAAAAGTCTTCTTCCCCTCTTGCAAAGGGGCTTTTTTTATGTTATACTATATGTAATAAAATATATCTTATCAAGAGTAACGTAGTGACAGGCACGATGATGTTACAGCAACCTGCCGTGGGGTAAGGTGCTAAATCCTGTTAGATGAGAGCCAAATGCTCCGTCTGTGCGGAGTTTTTTTGTTGTCAAAAAGAGATATGTTTTAGAGAACAAACATATTTGTGAGGAGTAAGAAAATGAGTGAGAAGTTGAACAAGAAATTATTTACAAGTGAATCTGTTACCGAGGGACATCCCGATAAGATCAGTGACAAGATCTCGGATGCCATCCTTGACGAAATGCTGCGCCAGGATCCGATGTCCCGCGTAGCTTGCGAGACCTTTTGTACCACAGGTCTTGTATGCGTAATGGGTGAGGTCACCACCCGCGCCGACGTAGACGTTCAAAAAATCGTTCGCGATACCGTTCGCGAGATCGGCTACGACCGCGCAAAATACGGCTTTGACTGCGATAGCTGTGCGGTTATTATCTCTCTGCACGAGCAATCCCCCGACATTGCAATGGGTGTTAACAAGTCCTTTGAAGCTAAGAATGGCGAGGGCGACGGTATGGATATCGGTGCGGGCGACCAAGGCTTGATGTTCGGTTACGCTTGCAACGAGACTCCCGAGCTGATGCCGCTTCCTATCTCTCTTTCACACAAGCTGGCGCTTCGTCTGACCGAGGTGCGCAAGAACGGCACGCTCAAATATCTGCGTCCCGATGGCAAAACGCAGGTTACCGTTGAATACGACGAGAACGGCAAGCCCGTTCGTGTTGATACCGTTGTTATTTCCTCTCAGCACAGTGCGCAGGTGAGCATTGAGCAAATTCGCGAGGATATCAAACGCGAGGTCATTCTTCCCATCATTCCCGAGGGTATGATGGATGAGGCGACCAAGATCTACATCAACCCCACCGGTCGTTTTGTTGTAGGCGGCCCTGCGGGTGACACGGGTCTGACGGGTCGTAAGATCATTGTTGATACCTACGGTGGATACGCACGTCACGGCGGCGGTGCATTCTCGGGCAAGGACCCCACAAAGGTTGACCGTTCCGCTTGCTATGCGGCACGTTACATTGCCAAGAATATTGTCAAAGCCGGGCTTGCCGACAAGTGCGAGGTTCAGGTTGCTTACGCCATTGGCGTAGCAAAGCCGGTATCTGTTCTCATTGATACCTTTGGTACTGCCCGCGTTGACGAGGCTTTGATCGAAGCCAAGGTCTCTGAGCTGGTAGACCTTCGTCCTGCGGCGATCATCAAGCGTTTTGACTTGCGCCGTCCTATCTACTGTCAGGTAGCAGCCTACGGTCACATGGGCAGAGAAGATTTGAACGTTCCGTGGGAAGCTTGCGACCTCGTTGACGAGCTCAAAACACTTTTGAAATAATCTAAACGTATCGTTACAAAAAGTTTAGCCGAATATAAGAACAGCAAGAGAACATTGGATACACCCCTTAATTCTCTTGCAAGAAGTTCTTGAAAGGGGCGTGGGGGAAACTTCTTTCAAGGAGTTTCCCCCACGAATCTTACAAAAACCGAGAAAGGAGATTGCTATGGCAGATTTTGATGCAAATTTTATGCAAGGGCCAATGGATGAGATTGGCATGGTAAAGCTTTCGGGCAACATCGAGCGCGTGATCTATGCAAATGACGAAAACGGATATGCCATTTGCGATCTCGGGACAGAAACCGACGAGCTGATCACCATTACCGGTACGCTCCCATACATTGGAGAGGGAGACGTTGTTACGGTGTGGGGCAAGTGGGTGCACAATCCCAAATACGGGCGGCAGTTTAAGGTGGAGCAAGCCGAAAAGCAGCTGCCTGCCGACAAGGCATCTATGCTTCGCTATCTCGGTTCGGGAACGATTAAGGGCATAGGTCCCAAAATTGCACAACGCATCATCGACGAGTTTGGCGAAGAAGCGTTTGACGTCATTGAAAATCACCCCGATTGGCTTGCCGAAATTCAAGGTATCACGCCCAAGCGTGCGCGCGCGATCTCCGAGGAATTTAAGAACAAGGCGGGCATTCGCTCGGCAATGCTTTTCTTCCGCGAGTATTTCGGAGCGATCACCACGGTGCGCATCTACAAAAAGTGGGGCAGCAGCGCAGTTGACGTTGCCAAAAACAACCCCTATGTGCTTTGCGAGGAGATCGAGGGCATCGGCTTTGAGAGAGCCGACCGTTTGGCAGTCAAGCTCGGTCTTGCGCTCGATTCCCCTGAGCGACTTGCAAGCGGTGTCAAGCATTTGCTCACCACAAACGCGCATCAAAACGGGCACGTTTGCCTGCCGCGCGAGGTGCTTGTGGCAGGCGCTTCCAAGCTGCTTGGCGCGCCCGCCGAGGCAATAGACCAAGCGATCTCCACCCTGATAAGGGAAAGAAAGCTTTGCACCGTTTATGCAAACGAGGTGCATTACGTTTACGATAAGCAATCCTTTGAGGATGAAAAATACATTGCGCGCAAGCTGACGCTTCTTGATAAGGTATCCGACGTTATGAGCACCGAAAACATTGATGCCTTTATCAAGCGCGAGGAGCGCGAGAGCGGCATTCAATACGCAAAAGAGCAACGTCGTGCTATTTTTGCGGCACTTGAAAACGGCGTTATGCTGCTCACGGGCGGCCCCGGAACGGGTAAGACCACCGTTGTGCGCGCACTTTTACACATTTTTGACAGTATGGGGCTCAAGGTTGCTCTTTGCGCGCCTACGGGGCGAGCGGCAAAGCGACTTTCCGAGTCGACCTCGTGTGAAGCAAAAACCATTCACCGTCTGCTCGAATACGGCGGCGATGAGACCGGCGGTCACGCGCATTTTCAAAGAAACGAAAGCAATCTGCTCGATGAGCACGCCGTTATTGTGGATGAGGCATCTATGGTCGATAATGCGCTTATGGCATCGCTTTTGCGCGCTATCAAGCCGGGTGCACGCCTCGTCATCATTGGCGACTCCGACCAGCTCCCCTCGGTGGGCGCGGGCAACGTGCTTTGCGACCTTTTGGAGAGCGGACGCTTTGCAACCGTTCGCCTTGATGAGATCTTCCGCCAAGCGCAACAAAGCCTTATCGTTACCAATGCCCACGCCATCAACCACGGTAAAATGCCGCGGCTGGACGTTAAGGACAACGACTTTTTCTTCTTGCCGCGCGAGAGCGACCGCGAGATCGCAGAAACCGTGGCACAGCTTTGCAGCGTCCGTTTGCCGCGCACGTATGGCGAAATGGGTGTGAAGGGTGTACAAGTAATCGCTCCCTCGCGTAGAGGTGAAACGGGCACCGAGCACCTTAACGTGCTGCTTCAAAGCGTGCTCAATCCCGAAAGCGAGAGAAAGCGTGAGTATAAATTCCGCGAGATCGTCTTTCGTGAGGGCGACCGCGTGATGCAGACCAAAAACAATTACGATCTTTATTGGGAGCGCGAGGACGGCTCCTGGGGCAACGGCATCTTTAACGGAGATATCGGCACGATCCTTCGCATCGACCGCGCGGACGAAAAGATGCAGATCGAATTTGAAGACCGCGTTGCCGATTACGATTTTAATATGCTCGACGAGCTCGAGCCTGCATACGCCGTAACCGTGCACAAAAGTCAGGGCAGCGAATATCCTATCGTAGTGCTGCCGCTTGGCTCGGCTGCCGAAATGCTGCTCTCGCGCAACCTCTTTTATACGGCTGTTACCCGTGCGCAAAATATGGTCATTCTTGTAGGGCGTGAGGAAAAAGTGCGCACCATGGTTGCAAATAACCGCCAATCTATGCGCTACACAGGGCTTCGTCGCATCCTTAGTGAGGTAGAATAATGCGCGCGGCAACCTATTTGCGGGATCTTTTATTCCCGCCAAAATGTGCGGCTTGCCACACGCTATTGAATTGGCAATCACCCAACGCCGAGTCTGCACCCCCTCTTTGCTCCGTGTGCCTTGCCGAATGGGAGAGCGAAGTGCTTGAGACCTGCGGCATTTGTGCCAAAAGGGTGAGCGAATGCGAATGTATGCCCGAGCGTATGCGCAAAGCAAAATGCGCAAGCTTTCAAAAGCTGGTCTACTACGTTCCCAGCAAACGCATGCTCGTGCAAAATAGACTCATTTACCTTATCAAACGCAAAAATCACGACCGCGCCTATGCGTTTTTGGCAGAGCGTCTTTCCAAAATGGCAGAGGACGTGATCAAAACCGAAAATTTGGCGCGCGAGGATATCATCGTCACCTATCTGCCGCGCACAAAAAGAGCGCATTTGCAAAATGGTATCGATCAAGCCGCCGAGCTTGCACGCCGTGTGGCAAAGAATTGCGATCTTGAGATCAAGCCGCTTTTGTGTCGCACACGCGGCGGCACGGAGCAGAAAAAGCTGACACCCGTGGAGCGCATCAAAAACGTGCGAGAGACGATTGATCTACGCACGGGCGCCGATCCGCGCGACAAGGTCATTTTCCTGATTGACGACATCGTTACCACAGGCAACGGAATGGCGAGATGCACAAAGCTCTTGCGCCATGCAAAGTGTCGCGCTGTTTACGCGTTGGCGGTTGCATCCGACGTTTACAACAAGGATCTGCACTAATATCTTTATCTGCAATTTATATTTTTTAGAAAATATATTGATTTTGCACGGAAAATAATGTATAATAAACTCGAAGAACCGTTAAGGGAAGGGAGGTAATGCTTATGAAAAAGCCGGAACAGACCCAAAAAGCCGCAGCCAATATTCGTCAAAGCTCTGCAGGGCACGCCAAAAAGCGCCCGCGCAAGGGCATTGTTGAGCGTGCAAAAGCGTTTATTCAAAGATTTCAACTCAGCCGCAACATAGGCATTGACCTTGGCACCGCAACCGTTCTCGTTTACGTGCAGGGCAAGGGCATTGTGCTGCAAGAGCCCTCGGTGGTGGCGATTGACACCAACACCGACCGTATTCTCAAGGTGGGTATTGAGGCACAGCAAATGCTGGGCCGTACCCCCGGCAATATCGTGGCGGTCAGACCCTTGCGTGACGGCGTTATCAGCCAATATGAGGTCACCCTCAAAATGATTCAATATTTCATTCGTCGCGCTTGCGGAAATCTTTTCTTCCAGCCCAACGTTATGATCTGTATTCCCTCGGGTATCACCGAGGTTGAAAAAAAAGCCGTTCTTGATGCTGCACGTGAGGCGGGCGCGCAAAAGACTTATCTGATCGAGGAGCCCGTTGCCGCTGCCATTGGCGCAGGGCTGAACATCTATGCCCCTATCGGCAATATGGTTGTCGACATTGGCGGTGGAACCACAGACGTAGCCGTTCTTTCTTTGGGCGGTGCGGTCGTGTCGCGCTCCACAAAGATCGCGGGCGACAAGTTCGACGAAGCCATTATTCGATATGTTAGAAGAAAATACAACGTGCTCATCGGTGAGCGAACTGCCGAAGCGGTCAAAAAGCAGATCGGTGCGGTCTACGACCATCCCGAGGCTGTGCACGTAGAGGTGAAGGGAAGATGCATCCGTCAAGGACTTCCCAAGGTGATCACCATCAGCTCCAAGGAGATGATCGAGGCACTCGCCGAGCCCGTAACGGCAATTTTAGATGTTATATGCTGGGTGATTGAAAACACGCCGCCCGAGCTGCTTGGCGACATTTTACATAACGGCATTGTTATGACGGGTGGTGGAAGCCTGCTTTACGGCTTTGATCAGCTGATCACCCAAGTAACGGGAATCAAGACCAGAGTTGCCAAGGATGCGGTATCGTGTGTGGCGATCGGCACAGGCAAGTCTCTTGATAACCTCGACCTCTTGCAAGAGGGTGCGATCAACAGCTCCCGTGATAAGAGAAGTCGTGTGTAGCGCGAGCTCAAAATTTTAGTGAATCCCGTGAGAAAAGTTTTGGTCAAGCTTTTTCAAAAGCTTGCAGGGTGGAGGGGCGGCGCCCCCCATATTCGGCGCTTTTCTTTTTGAAAACTTTTTCTTTTGCGCCTGCGATGCCAAAAGAAAAAGTGGCTAAGAAATTTTTGTGAACAAACAAACTGTTTATAAACAAAGACGGTGATACGCTCACCGTCTTATGTATATGTATTGATAAAAAACTCCAAAGGAGAGCATATATGAATTACCTCATTCAAAATCGCAAGCCTGCATCCGTTTTTCGCTTTTTTGAGGATATCTGTGCCATTCCGCACCCGTCCTATCACGAAGAAAAAATTGCCGACTACCTCTGCGCTTTTGCCGCCGAGCGCGGGCTTGAATACTATCGCGACAATTTGCACAACGTGCTTATCAAAAAGCCCGCAACGCCCGATATGGCAGACCGCGCGCCCCTGATGTTCCAAGGGCACACCGATATGGTCTGCGTCAGTACCCCCGACTGCAAAATTGATTTTATGAAGGATGGCCTCGAGCTTTATATCGACGGCGACTTTTTGCGCGCCAAGGGCACCACGCTCGGTGCCGACGACGGCATTGCCGTTGCCACTATGCTCGCGCTTCTCGATGGCGAGCTTGCCTCTCACCCCGCGCTTGAGTGCCTCTTTACCTCTGCCGAAGAGGTTGGGCTTGACGGCGCCGAGGGCTTTGATTATTCCAAAATTTCCGCGCGCAAAATGATCAATATGGATAGTGAGGATCTTGGCATCATCACTGCAGGCTGCGCGGGCGGACTTCGCTCCACGCTCACCAAAACCTGCGCGCGCGTTCCCGTCGCAGGAGAGTGCCTGACCGTATCCCTGCAAGGTCTGTTTGGAGGACACTCGGGAGTGGACATTTGCTCGGGTCGTGCCAATGCGAATAAATTGATGGGACGTCTGCTTGCCAAATGGCAAAAAGCCGAGGGTGAGGCGCACTTGATCTCCCTTGCGGGCGGCTCTAAAGACAACGCCATTCCAAGCATCTGCGAGGCAGTGATCGCTACTGCGGATGCCGAAAAGACCACCGCGCTCCTGAAGCAGACCGCAACCGAAATTTCTGCCGAGCTGGCAGGGGACGACAAGGAATTTTCAATTACCGTTACGCCTACGACCGCGCCCGAGGCAATGTTCTCGGCAACCGATACGGCACAACTGATCGCCATTCTTTCCACGGTCGACAATGGCGTGAAAGAAATGAACTACAACATCAAGTCTTTGCCCGAGTGGTCGCGCAACCTTGGCGTTATCACCACCAACGGCAACGAGGTCGAATTCGTTTTCTCGTCTCGCTCGGCAATCGAGAGTCGTCTCGATGCCTCTATTGACGAGCTTGATGCCCTTGCTCGCATCACGGGATGTGTTACAAAGCATTACAGCCGCTATCCCGGTTGGGACTACGCTCCCGTCTCGCCTCTGCGTGACCTCTACGCGCGCGCCTACCGCGAGGTTGCGGGTAAGGATGCCATCGTCGACGTCATCCACGCAGGTCTTGAGTGTGGCATCATTGCATCCAAGCTCCCGGGCCTTGACGTTATCTCCGTTGGCCCCGATATGCGTGACGTCCATACACCCGATGAACGCCTCAACCTCGCTTCCGTCGAGATCTTCTGGCAGACTATCGAGAAGTTGATAGAATTTATGTAATAGGTTTTTGTGGGGGA
>JBGVQK010000087.1:0-3129 GCA_045127455.1 Eubacteriales bacterium | reverse complement strand
GGGGTGTGGGGCATGTTTTTCCAAAAAGTACCCCCACGTTCCCTATCAATATTTACTTACTATTTCGCTCATCTTCGGCAGTAGCTTTTCAATCTCGGCGGCGAGCTTGAGTTGGGTGCGTGCGCGGTCGAGGTTGTGGTTCTCGCGGTGGATGTGGTAATAGAGGTCACCGTTGATATGGTCGGCAAGGAAGCGCGTTCCCTGCTCGACGGTGATGATGAGAGCGGAGAGAGGCAAAAGCTCGCGCTCTCTTGCGGTCATGCTGTCGCCAAGCTCCTCGAGGAATGCGGCGGTGAAAGCCTCAAACTTTTCAAGATCGAATTGAACCTTGTTGAGGTCGGTCTCATCCTCGGCTCCCGTCGATGCACCCGTACGCATAGCATCGCCAAAATCGTAAAGGAGAGAGCCGGGCATAACGGTGTCAAGGTCGATGACGCAAATCCCCTTGCGCGTTTTGCCATCCAAAAGGACGTTGTTGAGCTTGGTGTCGTTGTGCGTTACGCGAAGCGGTACCGTTCCCTCGGCAATGCCGTCAACGATCAGAGATGCGTATTTTGCATACTTGCGAACCTCGGCAATTTCTTTTTCCACGCTCTTTACGCGACCGACGCGGTCGGCGGCAATGGCTTCTTCAAGCTGGGCAAAACGGTTGGGCGTATCGTGAAAACGCGCAATGGTTTCGGCAAGGCGGTCTGCGGGGAAATCGGCAAGCATACGCTGAAAGCGACCGAACGCGTGTGCAACCTCGGCAAAATCGGCAGGGCTTTTGGCAACCTCAAGGCAGATCATATCCTCAACAAAATAGTAGGCGCGCCAGTAGTCGCCATCCTCGGTCTTGTAGTAAGGCAATCCCTCTTTGGTGGTCAAAAAGGTCAGCGTCTCGCGAGCGGGATCTCCGCCTGCCGCGGCAATTTTTGCTCGCAGGTGCGCGGTAACTGCCATAATGTTGCCCATTACCTCGGCGGGGTTTTTGAAAACGTTTGTATTGATGCGCTGCAAAATAACGCGGGGCTTGCTATCTACCAAAAAGGTGTTGTTGATGTGGCCGTTGCCGTGCGGAAGCGCCGCGGCATCAATGCCAAATTGCTCGAGTACGTTTGCAATTGAATTCATTCTCTCTGTATCCTTTCTTGTGGATTTTTTCAAAAATGTATGAAAATGGAACAAAACCTATTGACTTTGCCCCCGTATTGTGCTATGATTATATTATAATATATCCAAATATGAATAGATATATGGAAATGGACATAAAACCTTTGAAAACAGCCAAAAATTCTTATGAAAATCACACTTTGCCGCTAAGCGACTGCGGCATTGCACGCAGCGCTGATATTCTGGCGTTTCATTGCTCGCTTGACCGCCACTTTGACAAAGATCACAACTTTAGCGGTGAATGTCACCCCTTTTATGAGTTGGTGTTCGTTGCCGAAGGAACGGTGGGTATTACCGCAGGAGAAGAGGTCCACACGCTCTCGCACGGGCAAATTCTTTTGCATAGCCCCAACGAGTTCCACCGCATTTGGTCGGAGTTTGGAAGCGCACCCCACGTTTATAATCTTTCCTTTTTTGCCGCATCTATACCCTCTTTCGGCTCTCGCGTAGTGCAATTGAGTGATGCCGAGCAAGCCGAGCTGAGTGCCATTTGCACAGACGTAGCACGGGGAATTACCGCGGGTGACCGCGCGCTCCTGAATGAAACGCGTGTGCGACTTGAGCTTTGGTTCTTGCAGATTGCAAAAAAAGAAAACGACGTCACCGAGCAAACGCCTCTGCTCCCATCGGCTCTGCGATATGCCGAGATCGTGGGTATTCTGCACGCCAATTTGCACAAGCAGCTATCGGCAGGCGAAATTGCACAGCTTTGCAACATCAGCCTCTCGGCGCTCAAAAAAATCTTTACACGCTATGCCGGAATGGGCGTTTCGCGCTACTTTACCGAAATGAAAATGCGCTACGCCGCCGAGCAGCTTCAGGCAGGTATGCGCGTGGGTGAGGTTGCCGCTCTGCTCGGCTACTTCGACCAAAATTATTTTAGTACCGTCTTTCGCCGTGTGATGGGCTCCCCTCCCGGAACCTTCCGCGGCAGTGAAAAAAAGCTTGATACACGAATTGAAAGAAAGGAAAATACCAAAATGAAATTCATCACCGTTCAAAATTACGATCAAATGAGCCGTACGGCTGCCAATATCATCTCGGCACAGGTTATTATGAAGCCGCAAAGCGTGCTCGGTCTTGCAACCGGTTCTTCCCCTCTTGGCACTTACCGCCAACTCATTGAGTGGTACAAGAAGGGCGACCTCGATTTTTCTGCCGTAACCTCGGTAAACCTTGACGAGTACATCGGTCTTGACGGAAGCCACGACCAAAGCTACCGCTACTTTATGCAAACCAATTTCTTCGACCATATCAACATCCGTCGCGAGAACACCTTTGTTCCCGACGGCTGCGCTGATGACCTTGCAAAAGAGGGCGCCGACTACGACGCTCGCATCGAGTCTCTCGGCGGCATCGACCTCCAACTCCTCGGCATCGGTCTTGACGGTCATATCGGTTTTAACGAGCCTGCTCCCATCTTTGAGAAAGCAACACACGTGGTCGATCTTCACGAGTCTACTATCAAGGCAAACGCCCGCTTCTTTGAAAAAGAAAGTGACGTTCCGCGCCAAGCCATCACTATGGGTATGGGCTCTATTATGCAGGCAAAAAAGGTCCTGCTCATTGCCAACGGTAAAGCGAAAAAGGATATCGTAGAGCGCGCATTCTTCGGTCCTATCACTCCCGAAGTCCCCGCTTCTATCCTTCAACTCCATCCCGATCTCACCGTTGTATTTAGTGAAGAGTGATTTCTTGTAAAAGTTTGCGGGGGTAACTTTTTCGCGACAAAGGTTCCCCCGCACCCCTTCCAAAAAGCACTCTCACAAAAAACAAAAGCAAATCAAGACAGTGCACTTGCTGTCTTTTTATTTTGCCATAATCGTTAAAACAACCTTCTTAGCGGATGGGGTCTTGGTGGTGCCCAGCCGCTCGCGGGAGCAAAAGCGACTCTTGCGGTCGCGTCGACCGTCCATCCGCGAAGTAAAGACTTCCCTTTTGTCCCATTGTTAGAGAGTTTTTGAAGGGGTGTGGGGG
>JBGVQK010000086.1:0-64846 GCA_045127455.1 Eubacteriales bacterium | reverse complement strand
AGCTTGATCTGATGGAATATGGATACGTGCGCGGCGTTATCGACCACGGATTGACGCTTTTGGATATCACGCAAGAAAACCTTGCACAATACCACTATTATTACGGCATCAGCGAGATCGGTGTATACGTGGTTGAATCCGAATGTGCAACCGAGCTCAAAAACAGTGACCGACTCCTCTCTCTCAATGGCACCGAGGTCAAAACCACCGCACAGGTAAGGGCAATTCTTTCCACCTGTAAGGTTGGAGATACCCTTACGATCGTAGCAGACCGCAAGGGCGAGATCATCAACTGTACCCTGACTTTGCAAGAATACGTCCCGGACCGCATCAAAGATTACCTGCAGTAAAAATCTTTTTTAGAAAGGAAAAGATCGAATGTATCACATTTTGGTTGTAGACGACGAATCCAGAATTCGCTCTATCATTCGTAAATATGCGGAGTTTGACGGGCACACCGTTACCGAAGCAGGCGACGGTATGGAGGCCGTTCTGCTTTGCCGCAAGAATGAATATGACTTGATTATCATGGATATTATGATGCCCGAGCTGGATGGTTTTTCGGCTTGCCGCGAAATTCGCAAAATTTCACAAACACCTATCATTATGCTTTCTGCCAGAGGTGAGGAATACGACCGCATCAACGGCTTTGAGGTGGGAATTGACGACTACGTTATCAAGCCGTTCTCTCCCAAGGAGCTGATGCTTCGTGTTGAAGCAATTATGAAGCGTGTAAAAACCGTTCCCACGCAAGCAAATGCACAAAGCAAGCCCAACGTCATCGTGGAGCTTGACGGTGGCGGACTGCGTGCCGATGTTACCGCACGTCTGGTATTTATCGACGGCGAGCGCGTAGATATGTCTCCCAAGGAGTACGATCTCTTCTTTTATCTGCTCGCCAACCGCAATATTGCACTCTCGCGTGAAAAGCTCCTTTGCGAGGTTTGGGGCTACGATTTCTTTGGCGATGCCCGCACGCTGGATACGCACATCAAGCTGCTCCGCAAGAGCTTGGGACGTTACAGCAATTACATCGTTACCCTGCGCGGTGTTGGTTACCGCTTTGAGGAAATATGAAAAAAGAAAAGCAAAAGAAAAACCGTCCGGTCGCCAGTATCGGTTGGAAGCTGATCGTCTATTTTGCCATCTTTGTTGCCGTTGCTCTTTTGGTCATGTGGGTGTTCCAGGTTTATCTGCTCAACAACTTTTATGAGTTGATCAAACGGCGAGAAATGGCGCACAGCGCAACCGAGCTTGCAAACTATATTGAGACCGAAGATCTTAATATACACGCATACGATCAAGCACTGGATGGCGTTATGGCGGTGGCGATCTATCAAGTAGATAGAGGCATTCCAAAGCAGGTCATCAGCGTAGATGCAACGGGGCAAACAACGGGCATCACGCTGCCAACGAAGCAATTGGAAAGATACTATAAAAAAGCCGCCGAAAACGGTGGAAGCTATACGGGCAATTTTACCCTTGGCGGAATTGAGGTCCCTGGCAGAGCGCTTCCCGCATTTCAGCTTAAGCCGGATAATTCTCCCGGTGTCAGACTCATGCATATGCGCCTTTTTGAAGCAGAAAGCGGAAATGTTTATCTGATCTTGCTCAACGCGGCACGCCAGCCCCTTTCCACAACGGTGCAAATTTTGCAAACGCAGTTTTTGTGGATCCTATCCATCCTTCTCGTTTGCGCCGCCATTATGGTATTTTATCTTTATCGCCATATCTCTTCACCTATCGTAAAAATGAACGAATCGGCAAAGCAGCTGGCGCACGGAAAATATGACGTTGAATTCTCGGGTGAGGGATACCGCGAGACCCTTGAGCTCGCCGATACATTGAACTACGCGTCTCGCGAGCTTTCGCGTCTTGACCGTTTGCAAAAAGAGCTCATCGCCAACATTTCACACGATCTGCGCACGCCCTTGACTATGATCAAGGGGTATAGCGAGGTCATGCGTGATATTCCCGGCGAAAACACGGCAGAGAATATTCAGGTCGTTATCGACGAGACCACGCGCCTTTCCGAGCTTGTAAACGATTTGTTAGACCTTTCTAAAATTCAATCGGGCTCTCGCAAAGCGGTGTTTGAGGAGTTTGACCTGACCGCCGCCGTTGAGGAAATTATGCGACGCTACGATGCGTTTACGGCACACCAAGGCTATCATATCAGCTTCACTTCCGAGGAGAGAGCCACCGTTTTTGCCGATAGAAGCATGATCCTGCAGGTGCTGTATAACCTGATCAACAATGCCATCAACTACACGGGCGAGGATCTCTCTGTTACCGTCAAACAGTCGGTCAGCGAGGGGCGCGTTCGCATCAGCGTCAGCGATACGGGTCAGGGCATTGCCGAGGACGAGCTCCCGCAAATTTGGGATCGTTACTACAAAGTGGATAAGGTCCACCGCAGAGCAATGATCGGCACCGGCTTGGGACTTTCCATTGTAAAAGGCGTGCTTGAGCTTCATAATGCCACCTATGGCGTTGAAAGTCAGGTTGGGTGCGGCTCGACCTTCTGGTTTGAGCTTGATATTCTTGATGCCGCAAATGAAACAACAGAACATTTGGAGGAATGACAGTGAAACATACTGTTCTTGCTATGTTGCGCTGCCCGGTGTGTGCCGCCTCAATGCAAACGGACGAAGCCGAAAAGTCTTGCCGTTGCACAGGGGCACGAACACACTCCTATGACTTTGCGCGTAGCGGATATCTCAATCTCACTCGCCCCGGCGAGGGAGAAGGGGATCTGCGCGAGGCAATTCGGGCACGCAGTCTCTTTTTAAATGCAGGATATTACGCGCCTCTTTCAAACAAAATAAACGAGATCCTGCAAAAATTGGATGCCAAAGCCGTGCTCGATGCAGGATGCGGTGAGGGCTATTATACCAACCGTATGGCAGAAAAGGATCGCGCGGTCTTGGGTGTAGATCTTTCACGCGCAGGCATTGATGCCGCCGCGAAATCTGCAAAGCAAAATGCCACGGGAGCCGCATTTGCGGTGGGCAGCATTTTTTCAATTCCCGTAGCAAATGCCGCCTGCGATGCCGTTACCAATTTGTTTGCACCTTGCTGTGAGAGCGAATTTGCACGCGTGCTGAAAAAGAACGGATACCTCATTCTTGTTGGCGCGGGTGAGCGACATTTAATGGGACTAAAGCAAGTGCTTTACGAAAACCCATATCTCAATCCCGGCAGAGCCGACCTTCCCAAAGAAATGAAGGAGATCGACCGCCAGCGCCTGCAATACACCGTTACCGTTGAGGGCGAGGAAGCCATCGAGGCGCTCTTTTCCATGACGCCTTACTATTGGCGCACTTCCGAGGCAGACCGCGCCAAGCTCAAAAATATTCAAACACTCACAACAGAGGTCGACTTTGACATTTTCATTTACCAAAAAGGAGAATAACAATGAAAATTTCGGTTTGCATTCCTATGTATAACGAAAATCGCGTAATCGCGGCAAGTGCCAAAACGCTTTCCGACTATATGGCGGCAACGTTTGAGGATTACGAGATCCTTTTTTGCAGCGACGGTAGCACCGACGGTTGCGACGAGACGGTTCGCGCCCTCAATTTGCCAAACGTTCGCGTCATCGGCTATGAAAAAAACCAAGGCAAGGGCTGTGCCGTTCGCACGGCAATGCTTGCAGCAGAGGGGGACGTGAGAATGTTCACCGATGCCGACCTCGCGTATGGAACCGACGTTATCAAAAAGGTGGCAGATGCTTTTGAAGCAAACCCCGATGCCGATCTTGTGATCGGCTCGCGTAATCTTGATAAATCGGGATACGAGGGCTACACGCTCCTGCGCAAGATCATGTCCAAGGTCTACATCAAGGTTCTTTGCATTGCGGGCGGCTTCAAGCTTTCCGATTCGCAGTGCGGATGCAAGGCTTTTCGTGCCGAAGCAACAGAGAGGATCTTCTCGCGTTGCGAGGTCAATAGCTTCGCCTTCGACTTTGAAGCCATCCTTTGGGCAGTTAAAATGAAGATGAAGATCGTCGAGATCCCCGTACGTGTCATCAACCACGGCGAATCCAAGGTCCGCATCATCCGCGATACCCTAAAAATGCTGAAGGATCTGCGACAGATGAAAAAAAGGATCCGTAAAACGCCCGTATAAAACAAAAAAGCAAAACGACAGAGAAATCAAATCTCTGTCGTTTTTATTTATATCGGAGAGTCAGAAAGCAAACACGCGTAGTGCAAGCGTATTATATAAGCCTCCCTCCGGGAGGGAGGGGGACCGCGATAGCGGTGGAGGGAGCCCGCGTTATTATGAGAGAATATATTCAATTCTATCGGAGAGTCAGAACTCAAACACGCGGTGGTTTATCGGAGAGTCAGAACTCAAACCTGCGCTTTTATTCAGCATTATGCCAAAGCCACAAAGGCGCAGGTTATGCCGATTTTCGCAAGCGAAAATCGGCGGAGTTTGACTCGTGGAGTTAACAAAAAGAGCAGGCACTACTTTGTAGTACCTGCTCTTTTTGGTGACCCATCGGAGAGTCGAACTCCGGACACCATGATTAAAAGTCATGTGCTCTGCCATCTGAGCTAATGGGTCATTTTTCGCTCACCCAAATATTATAGCACACTTTGTTTTGTTTGTCAACACCTTTTTGCAATATTTTATTGCAATTTTAATCGAAAATTCTTTTTGCTTTCTCAACCTTTAAAAAGCTCTTTTCTCGCCAACGATGCCATTCTATCAACGTTTTCGGGCATCAATCCGGGCATCGAGGCAATGTACTCGCCATCATTCATGTCGGCTTCAACAATCAGGGAACGCAGGTTCCAAACAAAGAACCTATCCCAAAATTTCAGTCCGTCATAACGCAAACTGCCACCAAAAAAGGCGACCTCAAACGCATGCTCACGCAATTCGGGTGCAAAAAGCTTTTCTATATAATACGTTTGCTCCTCGGCAATGCCGCACAAAAGGAACAACCCGAGCTTTTTGGTTTTCAGAACCTCTTTTTCCTCACGCAAAAAGCGCGTTACAGGGGTGGGGAAGCGGTGATGATGCACAGCCGCACCCACAATCACCATATCAAATTCGGCGGCGTTTGGCTTTGCCTGCGCAAGATCAGCCACGGTGACGTCAAGCCCGTTCAATCCCTTTGCAAGCCGCTCGACGCAGGATGCCGTACTGCCGTTTTTAGAGGCGTAAGCGATCAAAATCTTCATAAAAATCTCCATTATTTTGTAATACGTTAATTATAGATGATTTGAGTGAGAATGTCAATATAAATGCAAAATTGTTTACACTTGCAAAATTTTTTTGTAAAAATATCATAAAAGGTATTGACAAAACAATCAAATGATGATATAATTATATTAATAGATACCAAATAGCAATCAAAAGTATCACAAAAGCTCAAAAAAAGGCAAAGAAAAAAGAATTTTTTTCCAAAAAGGTCTTGACTTTACAGTTAACTGTAATGTTATAATGGAGGAAAAAGGAGGCGGTGCAATGCTAAAAATAGGTGACTTTGCAAAAATTTGCGACACCAGTGCAAGAACGTTGCGCTATTACGATGATGCGGGAGTCCTCAAAGCGGACTTTGTCGACGAAGTAACAGGGTATCGTTTTTACTCCCCCGAGGCTGTAAAAAAATACAAAAAGCTCATCTTTTATAAAGACCTCGGCTTCTCGCTGCAAGAAATTACAAAATTACTGGCTGCCACCGAGGAAGAAGAAAAGGAAATGCTCAAAAAGAAAAAGGGAACACTTCTTTCCTCGGTTCAACAAATTCAAGGTCAGGTACAAACCATAAACGGGATGTTTGCGCACGATGAGGGCGGAAAGCCATTGCCAAGCATCGTCAATATTCCTTTCACCAATCACCCCGAGGTGGTTGGCAAATGGGAGCTTTGCGGAATGCTGCGCGATGAAAACGACTTTGCTTCGGCAGTTGAAATCGCGCCCGAGGAACGCATCTTCAAGGAGATCATCTTTATGCCGGGCGGAGCAAACGTGTGGTCCTACTTTTGGACAAAAGGAATCCTTTACACCATGTCGGGCAAGCACGGCTCCTCGGTTGCAAACCCATACCGAACCGTCCGCCAAAATGGCGAACACTATATGATCATCTATTTTATGAAGGATAACGACCTTGCAATCGACCAAGCGCTCCCCGTTCTGTATCGTCAGGTCGATACCATTGCTTACAGTGAGGATCAAATGCGCCCGCATATCGACAAGGTCGATTACCCCTTTGTAGAGGATCCCGCGGTTAGTGGCACGTGGAGCGTTGTGGATTTTGTTCACCGCGCCGAAGATTTTGATCCGGCACATCAATGCTCTCCCAAAAAACGTTTGAGCATTGTGGAAATGCAATTTTTGCCGCGCGGAATCTGTCTCAAATTTACCCGTTCCGAAGCGAACGGCAAAAAAATGAGTTGGGGAGTCAACTATACCAAGGGGCTCGTCCTCAACCGCACCCACATGACGGCAGAGAAATACATCATCAAAAGCTTTGAGGGCAAAGACTATCTCCTTGTAGAGCATAAATCGGGCGATTATGCCTTTGGCGGCATGGAACCTTATTGGTACGTCTTTGAAAGAAAGGACGAAGCAAAATGAAAAGAAGAAAAATTTCAAACCAAACAAAAGGGAAAATTCTAATTCTCGTTGCTTCTATCATTGTTATCGGTTTGTTTTTGGCATTTTGCATCACTATTGTCACTTCTGCTTTCTTTAACACTTCGATAGGGAAAAAGCTTTTTAACGAATTGAGCGATAAAAGCTTTGAAATTCTTGCTACCATTGCAACGGTGGCTCTTGTTATAGCAGAGTTTGCTTTCTTGGTTCTTTTCGTCAATCAAATATTACCCATGCTTTGTTTTTTTATTGCAAAGCCGTTTACATATTTCAAAATATGGTGTATTTGCATTCAAAAAAAGTATTCTTGCCGCTTTCGCCGCCCGATGTTTGCTTCCTTGATAGGTGTAAGTGAAAAGGCTGATATAGAAATAAAAATAAAGGGTGAAACCTTGCACATTCACTTGATCGATATCCCGTTCCCGTTTTTGAGAATGTTTTTATTGGCAAATGACCGTGAATACTGTATGCATAAGTCTATCCCCGGAAAATTGCGCGGCTTTGGTGGCTTTATTCGACCGAGTGAACAGGTTATGGATCCCGATAATTATACGGTATACACTATGCCTGCGCTCTTGTCAAACGAAACAGAACGTCATTATCTTGTCATTTCTCCCTCTTATGCAAACGCATATTTCATCGAAAACAAAAAAATGCTGAGCATAACAGGTGAGTGTACCTCGGGGAATATTACCGTATGCAGGATGAAGGTTTTGAAAAAACATCTCAAAAGTAAGCTCCATTCCAATATCGACTAAACTTTTCAGAGAGGAATATCAAAATGAAAACATTACCAAAAGATCTAAAAAATTTTGCAATTAAATCCGCTCTCAAAAGAGTTGTTCCGTGCGTGCTGTTGCTCGTTGCTTTTTCCATAGCATTGATCTTTTGGGGCGACGTTATTCTGCCAATTGACAAAGAAATCGTTAAGGTAATTGTGTATACAATGATAATGCTTGTTCCGTTTGCTGTAACGGGTGTGCCGTTCAAACTGATCGATCAAACGTATGTCGGTACAGTTCAAAAGTTGGAAATTGCCACCACAGTCGATAATGAGTATCACGGTCGCCCCACGAGAGAAAACCTATATATGAAAAACACAATTTTTTTGCATGTTGAAAAAGAGAACGGTATTGTAGTACGCAAAAAGGCGTACGAAAGAAGTACCAAATTGGCACAAAATTTAGAGACTTATAAAGTAGGAGACCGTGTTTTTCATTTGTACGGCTCTATGCAAACCGTTGTTCTGCCAAAATCATCCGATAAAATGGTTCAATGTTCTGTTTGCGGAACGAATAACGACAAAACCGCCTCTCATTGTGAGGACTGCGGACATTCGTTAGTGATCGGTTAAATCAAAGAGAGGAGCAGTATTATGAAAAAGGATTTGGCGCAAAAATATTTTGAACAAAAAAACTGGACCGTTTTAGAGTTCATTCTTTTAGGAGTGGCAATTATTGCAGCAGGTATTATCACATTTGCGTGGCACGGCATACCAATCGGGACTCCCATTTTTGCTGTCGCTGTTTCTGCCTTGATTTTTTTGAAAACGCAAAAAATCAAAGACTCCGAAATTGATTCTGTGCTCAATAAATGGGTTGCTGAAAATATAGAGAACGATGTTTTGAAAAAATGCATACAGGGCTTTGATCTTCAAGCGCAGCCGATCAAAAAAGGAAAGGACAGCAAAACGCGCAGCCCGATTTATACTGTTACATTTGTAGAGTTTGCTAAAGAAAATGCGAACTTAACTTGTTGGAGATTCGATTTGATACAAAAACATATCATCAAGGAAAATTACACTATTGTCGCCGGAACCGACATATCACTGATAGAAAAGTCAATAACGGTTTCAGGAGCCAAAAAAGAGCTTTCTTTTTTGAAAAGTGAATTTTTTACATCAGAGATTCCGGTTGATATCAATGATATTACTGTTGACAACATCGTCAAAAGACTGTGCGGCATCGAACCCTATTGGTACGTCTTTGAAAGAAAGGACGATGCAAAATGAAAAGAAGAAAAAAACTTTCCAATAAAACAAAAGGGAAGCTTATTATAGCATCTGTTATAATAGGAGTTGTTGTTTTAATCGTGGGCTTCATTTTTGCCCGTCTCATTTCCATAATCGGTGGTTTTGATAACTATGTAGATAGTGTGGAAAAATGGTTTTCTTTGTATAAAGAAAGTGATACATATCGGGCGTTTCTTGTTATTATAGCCACTTTGATTGTGTTAGTCTTAATAATACTCCTAGCGACTATCGTTTTGCCGCTATTGGGATTCTTCTTCGGGAGACTTTTTGCATATTTCAAAATATGGCAGCTCTGCCGCAAAAATGGACATTCTTGTCGTTTTCATCGCGCACCTTTTGCATCTTTGCTCGGTGTGAAAAGGGATAGCCATATTGAAATTGGAATCAATCAAAAAACATTACACGTTCATTTTGTGGGGATTCCATTCCCATGGTTTAGAACTTTTTTATTGGTGAATGATTGTGAGTATCGTATGCACAAATCTGTGCGGAATAAAAAACGGGGCTTTTTGGAGGGTCGGCTTCCGAAAGAGCGCGAGATTGTTGAAGATATGTTCAACACGTATTCGATTCCCGAATTTCCGACAAAAGGAATAGAATATCACTATTTGGTAGTCGATCCTTCTTATGCCGTTGCTAAATTTACAAAGGACAGTGTAGTACTTAACGTGATAGATGAATGTGTGGTAGGTAATATTACCGTATGTAATCTAAACACCTTGAGAAAACGCCTCAATAATGAAATTTTTACACCTATTAAATGAACTGAAATAGGAATTTTACACATTCTTGAAAGAAAGGATGGTTCCAAGTGAAAAGAAAAAAACTTTCAAATAAAACAAAAGGGAAGCTCCTCATTGGCATCCCCATATTGTTGTTTGTTGGCATACTGATAGCTATCTTCATTTCTCAATTTCGATTTGATGTGTTTTTTGATAAGGTTCTCCCCAAAATTACGAATGACGTTTTAGATCGCGGCTTAAAATGGGGATGTATCATTTTACTTGGTTGCTTTGTTTTTTTGTTCCTTGTGTGGGTTATCGTTGACGGTGTCATACCGATACTTCTGTTTTTCATTGGTAGACCGTTAAAATATTTAGCGATATGGTGTACTTGCCGCAAAAAAGGCTATACTTGCCGTTTTGGTCGCTCACTGTTTGCATCTTTAAAAGGCGTGGATGAGTGTGCTGACATCGAAATTCAAATGGAAGGAAAAAAGTTGCTCCTTCATTTTGTAGATGTACCACTCCCGGTGTTTAAAATGTTTTTGTTGCTAAATGACCGTGAATACCGCATGCACATGGCGCTCCCCGGAGATTTAGAAGGCTTTGGTTTGCGTCGCGGGCCTCGCAAAATTGACTACAAGCATTTCAGCGCATATTCCATTCCCGAATTTCCATCCCGAAATACAGAATATCATTGCTTGGTGCTCGATCACTCTTATGCCGATGCATATTTTATGAAAGGACAGATAATGCACAGCATCACAGGCGAATGTATCAGTGGAAATGTTATTGTATGTAGATGGAAGGTTTTAACAAAACGTCTCAAACACGAGCTGCACGCTCACTTCGAATCACTTGGACATAAGGAGGATTATTAAATGAAACCTGCAAAACTGTTTTTTATCAATTTAGCCATTATGTTTGGCGGCTCTATACTGTTACGCGTGCTGGCAGTTACCATTTTTGCAACCATCTTCAACGCCATTATGGGCAATCCCATTGCCGGTGACTATGTAACCAATGTGTTTGTGCGCCTTGGTACAATGGCGTTCAACGTGCTTGCAATCTGCATTCCTCACGCAAGAGATGCCGAAGCACGCAGAGAATTTTTGAACACCCTCGGAGCAGAGAAGTACGACCGCAAAGCCGATTTCAAAGCACTCGCAAAATCAAAGCAGTTCCGCACTGAGTGCATCATTTTCACCATTCTTTATGTACCGTTAATCTTTATTGTTGCATACGCTAAATGGGTATTTCCCGTTGGAATTCTCGCGTTTCCTCTTATCAACCTGTGGCATCACACGGCAGTCCGTAAGGCGTGGGCAAGTGAAAGAATAAGACTTGGACAAAATTAAAATGAAGAAAATTATTATTTCAGAAAAGCTTAAAACGTATCGCAACGAGAATAAAGTCACACAACAACAAATTGCCGACCTGATTGGCGTAACCTCGCAATCCATTTCCAAGTGGGAAAGGGAAGAAAGCTATCCCGATATTGCCGTTTTGCCACTCCTCGCCCAGACCATCGGCTGCAAGGTGGACGACTTTTTCGCCTAAAAATTATAAAATAACAAAAACAAAACGCCGAGAGCACCAAACAATTGCTCTCGGTGTTTTATTTACAAATTGTTTTACTTTCGGGACGTCCTTGACGCCCTGAAAATAAACGGTTGCCGTTTTCAAAGGCGGGCGACCAATGGTCGCCCCTACAATGTGTTGGATATACTCCGTAGGGGCGATTCACGAATCGCCCGCTTTTGCAAAGCGAAAAATATCTTGACTTTCCAACAAAAAAGAGGTTATGCTACAACAACAAAGGAGAATGAAAAGATAGCCTCCCTCCGGGAGGGAGGTGGCAGCCGTAGGCTGACGGAAGGAGCCCGCGCAAGAAAATGTTTCGTGCTCGCAATAAAAAGAGCGTGCTTTTTCATTTTATCTTGACTTTCCCCTTAAAATGTGCTATGATATAAAAAACAAGAGAGAAAGGAGAGCCGAAATGTCCCATCCGTTTTTGCATTTTGTAACCATTACACGCCACCGCCATCGCGTCATCGCACACTGCTTCCGCGCAGGCATTGGCTGGCAAGGGCTTTTTCACGACCTCTCCAAGTATTCTCCCACCGAATTTATCCCCGGCGCGCGCTATTACCAAGGCACAAGAAGCCCCAACGAGCGCGAACGCGAGCTCTATGGCTGCTCCTATGCGTGGATGCACCACAAGGGAAGAAACCGCCACCACTTTGAGTATTGGAACGACATCAACCCCGAAACAAAGATGTATGAGCCCGTCAAAATGCCAATGCGCTACGCTAAGGAAATGTTCTGCGACCGCGTAGCGGCAAGCAAGATCTACCAGGGCAAAAACTATACCGATGCCCACCCATTAGCCTATTTTCAGCGTGGCAACGCGCGCAAAAAGATGCATCCCGCCACCGCCGACCTGCTCGAAGAATGGCTCACGCTTCTCTCCCAAAAAGGCGAAAAAGAAACCTTTGCGCATATCAAAGGCATAAAGAACAATACAAAATACTAAAAGCAAAGGGATAGCAGATAAAATGAACTGAACCAAATTGTGCGGACAGCACAAAAAGGGGACCTTAGGTAGAAAATATTAAAATTTAAGCAACGAACTGACATCGCTTTTCGAGTGGTGTCAGTTTTGTTTTGAGTTGAATACGTTCGTTGTTGTAAAAGTGGATGTATGCACCTATGAGGAGGCGCGCCGCCGCATAGGTGCGGATTTTTGCGCGGTAAATGCACTCGGTTTTGAGGATTGAGAAAAAATTTTCAGCTAAAGCGTTATCATATGGGTTTCCACGTCTTGACATTGACGGAGTTATGTGATATGATTGTGTTAGCTTAAAATATGCTTGCGATGTGTATTGAAAGCCTTGGTCACTGTGGAGTTGCAGCTCTGCGGTGACCTTTTCCTTTCTTTTGGCTGCTCTGATGGTAGAGAGAACGAGGTTAATATTCTGTTCAGTACCAGTTTTGTAGGCGACGATGCTGTTGTCGTAGAGGTCACGAATAACAGAAAGATACAGTATACCTTGCCCTGTTTTGATATACGAAATATCCGTTACCCACTTTTGATTGGGACGATCTGCGTGAAAGTCTCTGTTAAGCAGGTTTGGATATCTATGTAAATACTCGCCATAGTTACGGTATTTCTTTCTCCTTACAACAGAAAGAAGGTTGTATTTCTGCATTACACGTAGTACAGTCTTGGGGTTTTTATGAATCCCTTGTCTTTCAAGCCATATCTGAACCCTACGATAGCCGTAAGTGCTATGGCTGTGTTCCTGACACTCTCGGATCTTCTCGGCAAGAGGAAGATCCCACGCAGGAATATCCATCCTTTTAACATAGTCATAGTAGCCACTTCTTGATACCTCAAAGAACCGGCACATTTCGCTTATCCCATATTTATCCTTGTGACGATAGATTACCATGTATTTTACACTTGTTCTCACTTCCTTTCCGTGAGCGAGAGAAAATCCCGCATCAGTTCATTTTCCATTTCTAATTGCTTTATCCGTGCATCTTTACGGGCAAGCTTGTACCGCAGATCTGCAAGCTTATCTTCCTCGGTGACGATACTATTCCTTGCAGGTCTGCCTTTCTTCTTGAGGGTTATTCCTGCGGCTATTCTGCGTTGCTTTTTATGGTATCTCTCAAAAAACTTTGTTACTTGTTTCTTGGTAAACCCTAATTTGTCTCCTATTTCTTGATGACAATGTCCTTTTTCTCTCAACTCCAATATCTCTTTTTCATATTCTTGTATGTGCCTATATTCTCGTGACATAAAAAATTCCTCCTATGGTAGATGTTTATATTCTACCATAGGAGGCCCTTTTTTTCAATTGTCCGTTTTTAACGGACTTGTGCAAAACTGCTATCCCTATCTTATTTTATTTTTCTTCGTCGTTGTTAAGATACACGGTGTATTTCCAGGTTTCGCACTCGTAGGTGGGTTTGCCGGAGAATTGTCCCAACTTTGAGAGATAGATTTCCAAGGTGCCTGCCTCGCGGTCTTCCAAAATGCAGAAGTTGGAAAGCTGCACCTTTTCACTCTCGCCTGTGCGGCGCGTGTCAATCAGTACCATGCTGTTGCGAATTGCCAAGCCTGTTTCTTGATCGATTTCAATGATAAGGAGAGGGAAGCGGGGGTATGCGCCGTTGATTTCTCCCTTTGTGCAAGCATTGCCGATCCAATAAAGCTTGTCATTAACCTCGCTTTTTACCACTTGGCAAATAGATGCGGGGGAATAAACGATTTCACCGTTCTCATAGCACCAAGGCTTGGGCTCGGAGAAGGTCTTGCCGCCGTCTTCGGAAATAACGTAATATTTGCAAGCAGGAGCATTGGCATCAAGGCGGCACGTCCAACCCGAAACTTTATCGGTAGAGGTACGGAAGATGCAAAAGATTCTTCCGTCGGGCAGTTCCGCAAACATTGGCTCCGAAAGTCCGCGTGTCGAGAGCGTATCATCCATAATGATAGGTTCGGAATAGGTAATGTCATATTGTTGGGTATTGGCATTCCAAACACCGCGAGCCACCAAAAGCGCCCAAGCGTGTCCAAGTCCACCCGTGGTGGGGAATACATCTTGCAAATTCAAGCCTGCAAGCTTGCAAGCTGTGTTTACGGGAATGCAAAGATTGAACAAAATATCGCCGTTTGAAAGAACGATCAGGGCAGAGCCACGGGAAATATTGGTTGTTAAATAGTTGGTTGAGCGATAATTTCCACGGCTGTAATCGGCACCTTCCTCATATTTCACCAGTACGCGCTCGTGAGCCGTGCCGTCGGCATCTTCAATCATCAAAAAGCTGTGCATGGGGCGGGTATAGCCTGCCCAATAGTGTGCCTCGGTTGCGGCGTAACCGTCAATGTAAATGAACTGACATTGCAGGCTCACAAAGTGACCGACAATGGGATTGTATACGTGTTGTGCGTTTTGATAACCGAGATTTTCGTCGATCTCGTCATTGCCAACCTTTTCGCGTGCAGGCAATGGCTCACGGATCCATTCCGTCCAAGTTTTGCCGTTGTCATAGCTAAAGCGATATTTGCGATAGTCTGCAGTGTCGTCCTGTGATTGAAATTCCTTGATTTCTTTGCGCACGGTGCCTTCCGCATCCAAATAATATTGCAAGCGTTTTTCGGCAACGTTTGTGCCGTTAGCGGGAACGAGCAATTCTTTTTCTACCAAAACCTCATATTTTGGGGGATTGGCAAACTTCACAATCTCATAAGCTGCAATCTCAAACAGTCGCATTTCCTTGCCGCCGGTTGTGAGGGAAGAGTTGACAGCACCGATCTTTGCCTTAAAAACAACGGTGTCACCAACTTGAATGGCGCCAAGATCCTCATCCTTCAAATATCCACCTGCAATGCTGACGTAAATACCTTCCGCAATCGTTGCTCTTGCAAAGCCGTCGGAGTTGGCCTGCTTATCAAGGGTGAGCTTAACGTAATAATATTCATCGCCGTATTTGCCTTTTTCAAAGGACATACCAATCTCAATTGCTTCTTCAACGGGGGTCAAAAAGCTCAAGCCGCAAACGGTGCAAGCATATTCATCACCCATAACGTGTTCATGCTCCGGGGGAATTTCGGGAGTGACTTCTTCAGGGGTCGTTTGTTCGGGGGTGGTTGCCTCGGTTGTGTTCATCGGGGTAGTTTGTTCGTTTTCGTTTGGCATGGTGGTTTCCTCCTCATTACTGTTTTTGTTGTTACAAGCTGTCAAACAAATAGCAAGACCAAGCAGAATTAAAAAAACACAAAGCTGTCGGTAAAGTGCGTTTTTCATAATAATTTCTCCTTTTTGAGGTGGGTGAATTTATTATACAATACATTGTTAATAATGTCAATAAAAAGGAAAAAAAGAAGGGGGACTTTCTACAAAAAGTCCCCGTAATATCACGTTTCTTTTTCAATTCTGTCTTTGCAGCGGGTGCAGATCACAACGATCGAGCCTTTTCCTTTTGGAACGCGCAGGACGGCGTTGCACTTTTTGCACTTAAAATAAACGTGCGTTTTGCGGTCGCGCCACTTGTTGCGACGAAGCTTAAAGAAATTAACGATCGGCTTTTTGATCTTCAAATAGCGGTCAAGCTCACGTCTGCGCTTATCAAATTTGCGCGAAAAGGAGCGGGAGAGCGACCAAATAAGCACCGCCGCCGACAAAAAGTACATCCAACCAAGGCGCGGAATCCAAGAAATGATCATCAAGATCAATCCCAAAATCAGCAAAAAGTTTGTCAGCGCATCATTTCCGTAGCGACCGTACATAAAGGATGCCATTTTATATTTGAATTTTTCAAACCAATTTTTCAAAGTCCAATCTCACTCCTTCTCTCAAAATCCGAGTTGTCTATCAACTGGTGGCGCAAACGGTCCATTCTCGCATCCAACTCGGCACTCAGGGTAGCGCAGCGTTGCAGCTCTGCAGAAAGCAGCTTGGTGTCTGCCACGTCCTTTTTGTAGCGCAGCTGATGCTCAAGGCTTGCCCAGCAGTCCATTGCAATGGTACGCAACTGAATTTCCACACGCATATTGCGCTTGCCTGCCTGCAAAAAAATAGGAATTTCCACAATCAAGTGCAAGCTGCGGTAGCCGTTTGGCTTGGGATTTGCAATATAATCCTTTTGCTCGATCAGCGTGATGTCATCCTGACCCAAGAGGCAATCTGCCAAAAGGTAAATGTCATCCAAAAAGGAACAAATTACGCGCACACCTGCAATATCGTTGAGGTTTTTTTCTATTGTTTGCAGGGTCATTGGGAGATTTTTTGAAGCGAGCTTTTCTTCAATGCTCACAGGGGATTTCAAACGCGATTGTATACTGCTGATGGGGTTGCGGTCAAAGCGCAGTGAAAACTCCTCGTTTAGCACGTTGAGCTTTGTTTCTACCTCCATCATTGCACACTTATAGTAGGACATCAGCGTAATAAATCCGTGTGACTTTTGACGAATTTGCTCAAGGCTTTGCGCCTGAACAATGGATGCTAATTCTTGTGCATCGGTAACAATGGGTTTTCTGTTTTTTAGCTTCATTTTCATCCCTCCGTGCACTATTGTACCACGCAATTATTAAGTGCGGGAGAATGTTGTGTGATGAACAACTGAAAAAAGCAGGGAAGCGAACTTTTGTTCGCTTCCCGTTTTGCTTTTTTAGTTTCTGAGCTCCAAGCCCATTTTGAATTTCAAATCGTTCAAAATCTTTTTGGATACCTTGTCGGCTTCCTCAACGGTGAGCGTGCGGTCGGATGCGCGAAGAGTAACGCGCAGGGATACCGACTTTTTGCCTTCTCCTACTTGAGGACCGCGGTAAATATCGAACAGAGCAACGCTTTCAACAAGCTTGCCGCCTGCCTTTGCCATAACGCCTTCAATTGCACCAACTTCCATATCCTCGTCACAAACAAAGGAGAAGTCGCGGGTGGTTGCGGGGTACTTGGGCAGAGGCTTGTAAGACTTTTTGGTGTTTGCATTTGCAAAGATCTCGTCAAATGCAAGCTCTGCAATATAAACGGGCACGTTCATGCCGTAGTTTGCAGTCATCAGGGGGTGAGCCTGACCGAAAACGCCAAGGCAAACGCCATCCTCGGTGGTAATGGTTGCGCATCTGCCGGGGTGGTAAGAGGGATTGGTCGAGCAAGAGGTGTAGGTTACACCCTTGATGCCTGCGAGTGCAAGAATGTTCTCGCAAACACCCTTGAGGGCATAAAAGTCTGTGTTGCCGTAAGCACCGATGGTGAGAACTCTCTTTTCATCGGGCAGCTCGTTGGTTGTCTCGTGAGGCAGATAGATAGAAGCAATCTCAAACAGACGGATGTTCTCGTTGTTAAAGTTGTAGTTTCTTGCCACAGTCTCCATCATAGAGGGGAGTGCGGTGGTGCGCATAACGCTGGTGTCCTCGCCAAGAGGATTGGAGATAACAACCGAGCGACGGAGTACGCTGTCTTCAGCCATGCGAATCTTATCGTAGAATTTCGGGCTGATGAAAGAGAAGGTATGGATTTGAGAAAGACCCATGCCAACCAAAGCGGCTTCGGTGTCAAGCTCAAAAACCTGCTTGTCGGTGCGGCCGCCAAGGGTGGTCTCTGCGTTCATATAGGAAGCCTCGATCTTGTCGTAGCCGTAAATACGGCAAACCTCTTCGGCAATGTCGTTCATGCAACCAAGGTCTGCTCTCCAAGAGGGAACAATGATCTTGTCGTCCTTGATTTCGCAGCCAAGACCGATCAGGGTATTTACCATGTGCTCCTCGGGAATGTTCATACCAAGGAATTCGTTGTATCTTGCAGGGGTAAAGGGAAGAACAGTGGTCTCGTTCTTGGTGGGGTAAACGTCAATGATTCCGTCAACAACCTCACCTGCGCCAAGGAGCTCTACGAGCTCGCAAGCACGCTCAAGACCTGCCATGCAGTTCTCGGGGTCAAGTCCCTTTTCAAAGCGCGCGGAGGATTCGGTACGCATACCGTTCTTCTTTGCCGTTACGCGAACAGAAGCGCCGTTGAAGCAAGCGGATTCGAATACGACAGTAGCAGTATTTTCGGTAATTTCGGAGTTTGCACCGCCCATAACACCTGCCAATGCGCAAGCCTTCTTGCTGTCGGCAATCACGAGCATCGAGGAATCGAGCGTGTGATCGATATCGTCAAGAGACTTGAAGCACTCACCGTCAGCTGCACGGCGAACGTCAATTTTTGCACCTTCAAGTTGGGTATAATCGAATGCGTGCATAGGTTGACCGTATTCCAGCATTACGTAGTTGGTGATGTCAACGATGTTGTTGATGGGACGAACGCCCGATGCGCGCAGACGCATACGCATCCAAAGGGGAGAGGGAGCGATCTTTACGTTTTTAACCACTCTTGCCGCATAGCGGTAGCAGAGGTCGGGGGCAGAAATGCCAACGCTGAGATAATTTTCAATCTTATCGCCATCGCCACATCCCTTAACAACGGGGGTGGAGAGTTTGAGTTCACGGTCAAAAGAGACAGCCGTTTCGCGTGCAAGACCGATAACAGAAAGACAGTCGGGGCGGTTCGAGGTGATTTCAAACTCTACGCAGGTGTCATTCAAAAGAAGAACGTCACGAATGTCGGCACCGAGCTTGTCTGCGCAATCCTCATCAAGAATGAGAATGCCGTTTTCTTCCTTGCCGGGGCACTCGTGTGTGGTGAGTTTTAATTCGCCCATCGAGCAAAGCATACCAAAGGACTCAACGCCACGGAGCTTGCCTGCCTTGATGGTAACGTCGCCGGGGAGTTTTGCTACGGGCAGAGCTGCGGGAACGAGCGCGCCAACAAATACGTTTTGTGCACCGGTTACAATTTGAATATCAGAACCCTTGTCGCCTGCATCAAGCTTGCAGATCCACAAGTGATCGGAATCGGGGTGCTTTTCCATAGCGGTGACTTTTGCCACAACTACGTTTTCAATATCGTCGCCAAGAACCTCAAAGCCCTCAACCTTAGAACCGGTAATGGTCAGGCGATCGCTGTATTCCTTATTGCTGATGTCACTAACGTCAACGAAATCAGCAAGCCAATTTCTTGAAAGATTCATACTTTACCTCCTATCAGAACTGTTCCAGAAAACGCTCGTCGTTTTCATAGAAGAGGCGAATGTCGTCAATTCCGTATCTTGCCATAGTGATACGCTCAATGCCAAGACCGAATGCAAAACCGGAGTATTCTTCGGGGTCAATGCCGCAGTTGGAGAGCACGAAGGGGTGCACCATGCCGGCACCGAGAATTTCAATCCAACCCTCGCCCTTGCACAAACGGCAGCCCTTGCCACCACAAACAAAGCAGGAAACGTCAACCTCTGCAGAGGGCTCAGTGAAGGGGAAGTGGTGAGGACGGAAACGAATTTGCGTGCTATCACCAAACATCTTCTTTGCAAATACCTCAAGCGTACCCTTCAAATCTCCCATCGTGATGCCCTTGTCAATTACAAGACCTTCAAGCTGATGGAAGAGGGGAGAGTGCGTTGCATCAAGTGCGTCGGAGCGGTAAACGCGACCGGGAGAAATGATGCGGATGGGGGGCTTTTGATGCTCCATAACGCGAACCTGAACGGGAGAGGTCTGCGAGCGGAGCAGAATGTTGTCGGTAATATAGAAGGTATCCTGCGTGTCGCGCGCGGGATGATTTTCGGGAATGTTGAGTGCTTGGAAGTTGTAGTAGTCAAGCTCAACCTCGGGACCTTCTGCAATCGAGAAGCCCATGCCGATAAAGATGTCCTCAAGCTCTCTTTGTGCGCGGGTCAGGGGATGGATGTGACCTACGGGTGCAGGAGTGCCAGGCATGGTAACGTCAAGCTTTTCTGCCTTGAGCTGAGCCTCAAGAGCCTTTGCCTGCTGCTCGGTCTTTTTTGCGTTCAGCGCAGCTTCAATTGCTTCGCGAACCTCGTTAGCCAGCTGACCAACAATGGGTCGTTCCTCGGGGGAAAGTGCACCCATACCGCGCAAAACGGCGGTCAGTTCACCTTTTTTACCAAGATATTTGATCTTGATCTCCTCAAGATTTGCGTCAGGAGAATTGATCTGCCCGAGCGCTTCCACTTGAATTTTTGAAAGCTTTTCTTTCATTTTAATATATCTTCCTTTCAAAATGATTACAAACTTAGGGAGGCAACAAAAAAAGCGCCGTCCCAACATCAGGACGAGGCGCAAAATGCACACCGCGGTACCACCCGAATTTTCGGCTCAAAGCCAACACTCTGATAGGCGATAACGGTGCCTTACCGTACTGGGTTACAAGCATACGCGTTAGCCCAATCTGCTCCAAAGGGAAATGCACAACTCAAAGATCATGCGCCACTCTCAGCCCCGTGGCACTCTCTGTAAAAATCTACAACTCAAGTTGGCGAACTTTATCATCGCATTCTGTATGACATTATATCACACTTTTTTGCCTTTTGCAAGAGATTTTTCGAAAAAATAAGAGATATTTATTATAATAATTGAAGAAATCCGCCGAAATTTTCGGCGGATTTCGATGTTGTAATTTTAAAACTTCAATTATTGCACACCGCCGGAGTAGTCATAGCCGGCTTTTTCCCACTCAACGTCAGGGAAGTTTGCAAAAATGGAAGTGAGCTTACCCTGCTTGCTGATGTAGGTGTATTGCAGGTAATCCTCGAGCATAGCCTGGGTAAAGAGGTTGGGAACGTAATAGTCAGAGGTCAGATCGGTCAAGTAATCCTCACTGTAGGAAGCTGCGTGTTGATTGAAGAGAACGGGAATGATGGGCAGATCGGAAAGGATCAGCTCTTCAGCCTTGTGCAAAAGCTTTGCCTTTTGCGTTTTCCATTCGTCCTTATTGGTGGTGGGAGTAATGCCGTTTGCCTCGTAAATAGCCTTTACGGTATCGTAAACAGCCTGGAAGTCTTCCTTTGTTTCATAAATACCGAGGAAGTCGCTGTCGTTTTCGCGGTCAAGACTTGCAAAGTAGGGAACGTAGTAAACTGCTTCAATCAGGTTGTTGTATTCTTCGCTGTCATATCCCGTGCGGTGAGGAGCGAGAGCATAGTCATCAGATCTCATATCAACTGCCATACCTGCAAAAGATTTTGCAAAGCTGGAGAGAACAGAGTAAGCATCGGGGGAGAATGCAGTGTAGTCAAATGCAACGACCTCAAAGGTTGCACGAGTGATGGACTCAACAAACAAGTCGTCGCAAATATCGGTCATTTTGTTTTCCTTTTCGTTTGCGATCGCCTTCAAAATATCGTTGTTTTGAATGGTTTGAACCAAATTAACGGTTACGTTAAAGTCGAGCTGACGCCAAGCTTCCGCAATCATATTGGTAGCCACAATGTTAACGTCATCATAGCTTGCAACGTTGATGGTGAAGGAATAATCAGCGGCATTGATGCCTGCGGTGGTGAGGAGCTCCTGAGCAGCGGCAAGGTTTGCAGAGGATGCAAGCGGCTGGTTGGTTGCGTGATCGCGGAACTTTTCAGCTTCCGTGGTCGAGAAGAGCTTCTTTTGGCTGGCACCAGCCTCAAACACACCGTTGGGAACAAAAGCGGTTGCGGGGGTTGCAAATACAACGGCATTTGCAATTGCGGTACGGTCAATAACAAGGGAGAGGGCTTGGCGCACTTCCTTGATTGCAAACAGCTTAGTGCTTTCACCTGCACTGTTGCTGATAAGAGCGTTTTCGTTGAGGTAGAGCGAGAAGGTAGACATCGAATCTGCGGTTTTTACGTTCTGCATAACGGTGCTGCCGCTGTTGGAACGCATAGCACAGGGAATGTTACCAATGTAGAAGATCTTATTGTTTTGGAATTCGGATTCGATCTCCTCTGCGGTCATACGGCAGTTGACCAGCAAGCGGTGCGGTATGACCGATTTGTCGATCTTATCCTCTTCGGGGTTGCGATAGTAGTAGTTGTTGCGCTCAAGAACAAAGTAAGAAAGCTTTTTAACGTCGGAGTAGGTAGCCTTTGTAATATTGCCCCATTCGTCAAGAGCATAGTCGTCTCTTACAACCGCCTTGTTGGGATCAAGCTTATCAACAATGTTGTTGTCAGCATCAACATTTACGTAGCGAGTCTTACCAAGCTTAAAGGGACCGCTGCAGATCATGGTAGAGCCCTTCTTTGCCCAGTCAGCATCCTTTTCGATGTGGCTCTCGGGCAGGGGAGCGGTCAGTACGCTTGTCAGGTTCAAAAGGAATGCGTCAAGATCAACGGGACCTTCAAAATAAACGGTGAGCATCTTCGAGGAGTTTGCCTCAACGCCAAGGTCGTCAATGGTAACGTTACCTTCCTTTACTGCACGGGCATTTTTAATGTCGAACAAAAGAGAAGCACCCTCAAAGCTGTTGTTTGCGTTGAGCAAGCGTTTCCAGGTATACATTACGTTATCGGTCGTAATGGGGTCCTTGTTGCTCCAGCAGGTATCCTTAAGAGTCATTACCATTTTATAAGTATCGTTTTCTGGATCCTCGATGTACTCATATTCGTCGACCAATGCTTTTTGAACGACACCGTTCTCATCCAACTTAAACAGCGTCTCAAACAAGAGGCTGACAATATTCAGCGTGCTGGAGTTGTAGTACGCATAGAAGGGGTCAAAGTTGTAGATTTCATCAGTCAAATACATGGTGATCATAGGACCCATATCATTCTCGTCTCGCTTAGAGCAGGAAGAGAAGAAGGGGATCATCATCAATACACATAAAAGGAGTGCAATGATTTTTTTGAGCATGGTAAAAACCTCCTCTTTTGAAAGAAAATAGAACCTTCGTGCCTATGGCACGCAATATACCCTTATATTATATACTATTTCGTACTGTTTTTCAATAGTTTTTTGGCATTTTTAATGTATATTTTGTTAATTTTTTAGGTAAATTAAGTATAAAAAGGCGATAAAGGGGAGTAAAAAATGAACGGCATTGAAAGAAGCGATCTTGCATGCGAGATCACAGGAGAGGGAAGATCGCTTTGTAGCGGTGCTGAATGGAAGACGAGAGAGGCTGCAGGCTTTGCCATCAGCGAGCTTATCATCAGCACAAAAGAGGCGGCACAAAGGCTTGGAAAGCCCTGCGGAAGGTATTTAACGGTGGAGTGCGGACGCATTGATCGCTTGAGTGCGAGCGACCGCCAAGCCCTTTCTCACCTGCTTGCAGGTGAGCTGCGCGGAACGGTGCAGCGGCTGACGAATAAGGCGGTCAATTCCAACCTTTCGGTCTTTGTGGCAGGGCTCGGCAATGCCGACCTCACCCCCGATGCCATTGGTCCGCAAACCATGCGGCGCTTGACGGCAACAAGACATTTGCGCCAATATGAGGGGGAGCTTTACCGCGCTGCGGGATGCTCGGCATTGTCGGCTCTGGCTCCGGGGGTGCTTGGGCAAACCGGAATTGAGACCTCGGAGCTTTTGCGCGGGGCGGTGAATACCACACACCCCGACGTCATTCTTGTCATAGATGCACTCACCGCACGTAGCTGCGATCGACTTTGCGCAACGGTTCAGCTCTCCGACACCGGCATCGAGCCAGGGTCGGGTGTTGGCAATCACCGCCGCGCTATCACCTACAAAAGCATGGGCGTTCCCGTCATCGCCCTTGGTGTTCCAACCGTCGTCAATTCGGCAACGCTTGTGTGGGATGCCATCAACGAGGCGGGAATGGATGGGGACGATCCTCGCTTGAAGGACGTTTTGGAGCGCGGAAAGAGCTTTTTCGTCTCTCCAAAGGAGAGTGACCTGATTTGCGAGAGCGTGGCAGAGCTTTTTGCACGCGCAATCGGTCTTGCCTTTACCGAGGGCTTGATGGAGATGGAATAAGTCGCACCCATGCAGCATACAATGGGATGATGATCACACAAAGGAGGACATACTATGGAGCGTCATCCCGTTCTTTCCAATGCCCCTGCAGCAAGGGCGCATATTCCGCTTTCTCCAAAGCCTTTTGGGAAATCGAGACATTTTGGTGCGTTTTTGATCTGTGCGGCACTTTTTATTGCGGGCTTTGCCATCACTGCGCTCTGGCGAGATTCAAACGGAGCTTGGTTTTCAAAAGGAGACGATCCCGCCCGCCCCGAAGAGAATACCACTCTGCCGATGCTTGTGCCAAACGAGCCGCCAGCCCCCGAGCCGATCGTTATTCCCGAGGGGGCTACCCCTATCATCACATACGACCTTTCTCATCTCGGGCAGGGGATCGGGTATCTCAATAACCAAACCCCTTATACCCCAAACGTGAATGCGCTTCTTGAGGTCGACGTTACAATGCCAATAGCAGAGGAGCCGTTGGTTCTGGTCTTGCATACCCACACAAGCGAGGGGTATCTTTCCCAAAGCGCCACTTATCTTGAGGGCGACCTCGGTGAAATTACTTATACACAGGAGCAAGAGCGAAATATGCTGGCAGTCGGCAAGGCATTTGTTTCCGCTCTGAACAAAAACGGCATCACCGCAATTCATTGCACGGTGATGCACGATGAGTCGGGGCTCGCAGGCTCCTATGGGCGCGCCGCTCAGAGTATTCGGTTCTTTCTCGAGCATTATCCAAGCATTCGGTATGTGGTGGATCTGCACCGCGATGCCATTCTCACCACCGAGGGAGAATATGTCCGCACCGCCACGGAGGTTGACGGAAAGGGCATCGCCCAAATTCTCCCCGTGGTCGGCAGCAATGCCGGGGGAGGGACACACGACGCGTGGGAAGGAAACCTTGCACTCGCCCTGCAGCTCCGCCAAGAGCTTAATCAAAACGAGAGTGCACTGTGCCGTCCGGTTATGATAAAAAAGGGAGCTTACAATCAAGAAATGGCCCCCTTCGCGATCCTTTTGGAGATCGGAACGGGAGCCAATTCGATAGAGGAAGCAATAGCGGCTGCCACCCTTGCGGGGGAGGCTTTTGCCAAGGTGATCTCAGCTTATTGACGGCGCAGGCAAAGCACCTCGATGCCAAGCAGGGCAGCGCCCAAAACAAGACCGAAGCCAAGACTGATAGCACCGGCTTCCATTGCGCCGATAATGCCAATAAAGGAGACAAGACACAAGCCAAAGCCCGTAGCGCGTGCAACTGTGCGAGTGCGGGCAGCGGTAAAAAATGCGATGATCATAGAGAGAGCGGCGAGGCAAGCATCAGCCGCTTTTCTCATTTTGGAAGGTCTTGCACCGGCGTTGAAATAATCTGCAAAAATATCGTTATTGGAATAAACTCGCTCGTTGTTTTGATAAGAAATGTTCATTTTGCACCTCTCTAAATCCAAAAATGGAACTCTTGTGAGGCTATTATAACAGATAATTTGGCATTTGTCAATACCTTTTTTCCAAAAAAAGAAAAATTTTTTCAAAAAACTCTTTACAAAACGGAAAAACCGTGCTATAATAATACCGTAAACGGAAAAAGGAGGCTGTTATGGAGTCTTATCTGGATAGAATTAAACTTATAAAGAATAAAAAAAAGATGACCAACGATCAACTCTCCGAGCGTACGGGAATTCCGCTTGGAACCTTGAGCAAGATCCTGGCAGGCATGAGCGATTCGCCTAAGCTTTCCAATATCATTGCTATTTGCAACGCGCTTGACTGTTCGGTCGAATATATCGTCAGCGGCACGCCCGAGAACACGAATAATTACAGCTTGAGTGGGGAAGAGATCCGCATGATCGAGTCTTATCGCGAGCTTGATTCCTATGGTCGTGATCTGGTTGAAACCGTTATTTTTAAGGAGGCACAACGCGCCGCAGCAACCGCTGCCACGGCATCGCAAGCCGCCCCTGCAAACAACGAGAGAGCCACCGCGCGCATCCTGCCCACCATGCGTCCGCAAGGCCGCTATGCAGGTGAGGTCGTTCGCACAGGCAAGCGTGCCATTATGCTTTACGATCTGCCCGTATCCGCCGGTGTCGGTGTCTATCTTGACGAGGCAGAGGCAGAAAGCATCAATATTCCCGATAACGATAAAACCGCCGAGGCAGACTATGCTCTGCGCATCAGCGGCAACAGTATGGAACCCAAATATCGCGATGGCGATATTCTTCTTGTTCGTCACGCCGACAGCATTGACGTTGGCGAGCTTGGCATCTTCCTCTTAGATGGCTGCGGCTTCTTCAAGGTGTTTGGTGGCGACCGTCTGATCTCACTCAATCCGAATTACGGCCCGATTCTTCTCAAGGACTTTGCCGACGTTCAGTGCAAGGGCTTGGTGGTCGGTAAGCTGAAACGCAAGTAAGTTAAGGTAGGGCAGAGTATGCACGAAAATCACAGACAAAGAATGATAGAAAGGTGCCAAAGAACAGGCTTTGCATCTTTCGCCGACCACGAGGTTTTGGAAATGCTACTCTATTATTCCAAGCCGAGATGTGATACCAACGAGACGGCACATCTTCTCTTGGAACGCTTTGGCCGTATCGACAATGTGTTTGAGGCGACGATAGAGGAGCTTACCGAAATTGACGGTATAGGATTGCACAGCGCAGTGCTGATGCAGCTCATTCGTGAATCCGCACGCCGTTACACCAAGGCGGTCATGCAAAGCCGCAAGCGCTTTATGCATATCCGCGAGGTAGCCGAGTTTGCACACACGTGTTTTGTAGGCTCTACAAGTGAGCAGCTCTATCTCTTCCTTTTTAATAACGGAATGGAAATGATAGATTCTGCACTCCTCACCACAGGTGCCATTAACAGTACGGAGATCCCATTGCGCTTGATCCTTGAGAAGGCGCTGTTCAAAAAAGCTTCCTGCGTCATCCTTGCGCACAACCATCCGCACGGAATGGCGGTACCGTCCGATGCTGACATCGATCTCACCGTCCGTGCGGCGGATATGCTGGGAATGATCAGTATTCCCCTGCTTGAGCATTTGGTATTTGCCGAAAACCGCTATGCCTGCACGATGAAATCGCATTGCCGTTTGCAAGCTAACGTATCAAACTCCGATATAGCAGCACAAAAGTCCTTCCTTGTAGACCTTGATCAATTTTTGAAGATAGAGGACGAGGATTGTATTATTTGCGATCCTTTTGAGGTGGCAGACGCCAAAAAGAGGGCAAAAAACGAAAAAAATAATAAAAACCTGCCAAAACATTGATTTTTGGCAGGTTTTTATTGTTTGAAAGCGGATCTTACCCCACAACCGCGGGCTTTTTCTTTTCTGTCGTTTGTGCCTTTTTGACGTCGAAGCCGTAACGTGCCGAGGTCCCCAAGGATGCCTCGATGCGAAGCAAACGATTGTATTTTGCTACGCGCTCGCTGCGGCAAGGCGCGCCAGTTTTGATCAGATGTGCACCAACGGCTACCGCAAGGTCGGCAAGGGTAGTGTCCTCTGTCTCGCCGCTGCGGTGAGAGGGGATATACCCGTATCCCGCATTTTTGGCGGCTGCAATCACCTGCAATGTCTCGCTGAGGGTGCCGATCTGGTTTGGCTTGATGAGAATTGCGTTTGCCGCGCCGCGGCGAATACCCTCACAAAGACGCTTTTCGTTGGTTACAAAAAGATCGTCGCCAACCAAAAGGATCTGGTTGCCCAAACGCTCGGTGAGCGTTACCCAACCGTCAAAATCGCGCTGATCAAGTCCGTCTTCCATCGAAAAAATGGGGTATTTATTCGCAAGCTTTTCCCAATATTCAATCAATTCTACTTTATTATATTGTTTTCCACGCTTGGGCATCCGATAAATGCCATCCTCGGTGTACCATTCGCTTGCGGCACAGTCAAGCGCAATTTTTACGTGCTTTGTGTCATAGCCGCTTTCCTCAATGGCGCGGCAAATGAGCTCCAAAGCCTCTTCATCATCCGAAAGATTGGGGGCAAAGCCGCCCTCGTCGCCAACGGTCGAGGCATATCCCTGCGAGCGCAAAAGTTTTCCAAGCGTGTGATAGATCTCCGAGCCCATGCGCAGCCCTTCCGAAAAAGAGGGTGCCCCTACGGGAGCGATCATAAATTCTTGAATTTCCACGTTGTTAGAAGCGTGAGCACCGCCGTTCAAGATGTTCATCATTGGCACAGGTAAGCGCGTTTGCGTAGCACCGCCAAGATAGCGGTAGAGGGGCAAATGGTAAAAGTTTGCAGCCGCGCGGGCATTGGCAAGCGAAACTGCCAAAATGGCATTGGCGCCAAGGCGACTTTTGTTGTCGGTGCCGTCGAGCTCGCAAAGTAGACGGTCGACCTCGCTCTGGTCGGATGCATAAGAGCCGGCAAGGGCAGGGGAAATGATTTTGGAAACACCTGCAACGGCCTCGCTCACACCCTTTCCACCAAAGCGCTTGCGGTCGCCGTCGCGCAGCTCGCAAGCCTCATAAATTCCGGTAGAAGCTCCCGAAGGAACGCTTGCCACGCCAACGGTTCCGTCACATAAGAGAACAGTAGCCTCAACGGTAGGATTTCCGCGAGAATCCAAAATTTCGCGGGCAGAAGCACGTACGATTTGCGGTTTGTTCATATTCATATTCTTCCTTTCACACAAAAAATGGTCGGTGTTACTATTTTTGACTCTCGAAGAGAGAAATATACAGTGCCGACGTGACAAATGGAAAAAACAGACAAAATAAAATGGCACACCGCTGCCGTGCGAGGATGGTGTCATGAGATTGACACTTTCACATCAAGCCCTTCGGTGTGCACAAGGGGGAACCCGACGAGCGCTTGCCCACCGGCATCATATATTATACCACCTTTTTTTGCGTTTGTAAAGTATCAATTGTGACGAAAAAATAGCAAAAAATTCGTGAAAACGCATATAGCATAAAATTTATGGGCAAAATAAGGGGCCTTTTTTGTTCATAAAATAGATAGACATTTATGTCGTACTTCCAAAAAACGACAAAATGGAACAAAGAAAATTTTGTCATTCTGTCGAAAATTCGAGAAAAAAGAGGATTGGACTTTACAAAAAGAGCATTTTGTGTTATAATCTGCGTAGCACTACAATAATAAGGAAAGCATTATGAAATTATCCCATCGCTCAACCATTTTGGCTTGCTATAACGGCTATATCACGCAAGCCATTTGCATCAATTTAGCTCCACTTCTGTACCTGACCTTTCAGCGTGAATTCTCTCTTTCGGTTACGCAGGTCGGGCTCCTCATTGCCGTCAATTTTGCCACGCAAATTTTGGTGGACGTTCTTGCATCCAACTTTGCCAACCGCCTCAATTTGCGTGCAATGGCAATTTTGGCACATATTTTTGCCGCTTCGGGACTTGTCGGTCTCGCTCTTTTTCCAAAACTGATGCCACCCTTGGCAGGACTACTTTTGGCAGAAGCGATTTTGGGTCTTGGCGGTGGTTTTACCGAGGTCATCATTAGCCCCTTGATGGAGGCTTGCCCAACCGATGAAAAATCGGGCAATATGAGCCTGCTCCACTCCTTTTACTGTTGGGGGCAGGCGAGCGTCGTGCTCCTTTCGGGCATCTATTTCTACTTTTTTGAAATTTCCACATCGTGGTACTATCTGCCTGTGCTTTGGGCGATCATCCCGCTTGCGGGAGCGGTTGCGTTTGGCATCGTTCCTATTTATAATCTTCCAACCGAGGAAGGGGAAAAATCTCCCGTAGGCAGACTCTTCCGCACGCCTCTCTTTCTCGTTTTCTTTTTGATGATGTACTGCGCGGGAGCGGGGGAGATGGTGATGAGCCAATGGGCGTCTGCTTTTGTAGAATCCGCCCTCGGCATTGACAAAACACTCGGCGACCTGCTCGGCCCCTGTATGTTTGCTGTTATGATGGGGATCGCGCGCCTGCTTTACGGCAGATTTTCGAGCCGCGTAGATTTGACAAAATGGATGGTGTGGGGATGTATTGGATGCGCAACGTCTTACCTTATGGCGGCGTTTGCACCGCACCCGATTTTTGCACTTGTTGGATGCGCACTTTGCGGATTTAGTGTGGGCGTTTTTTGGCCCGGTACACTCAGTCACGCGGCGGCAAGCATTCCTCTCGGCGGCGTTTCAATGTTCGCGATCCTTGCGGTTGCGGGGGATATCGGATGTCTTTCGGGACCCTACGTTTCGGGCGTAATCGCCGACGCCTTTGGGCAGGATCTGCGCGCGGCATTCGTTTTTGCAACCATTTTCCCACTTATCTGCTTGACAGTTTTGCTTTTGCAAAAGAGAAAGAAAAATAAAGGAGGTACACAAAATTGACCACCGTTATTTTTGTTCGCCACGGGCAGAGCACTGCAAACCTTGAACGCGTATTTGCAGGGCACACAGATGCTCCTTTGACCGATCTCGGACACAAACAAGCCGAAAACACCGCAAATTTTCTCAAAAACTATCCCATTCGCGCCATTTATTCAAGCGATCTTTGCCGCTCGATGCAAACTGCCGAGCCGACGGCAAGATCGCACGAGCTCCCCATTACTCCCGACCGCGAACTCCGCGAGATCTTTGCAGGAGAATGGGAAGGGCGCTCCTATGATGAACTGATGGAAAAATACGCCGAAAGCTACACCACTTGGCGCACCGATTGCGGACGCGCACATCCCGAAGGCGGTGAGAGCACCTTGGAGCTCGGCGCGCGTATCTACAGCGAGGTCGACCGACTGATTGAAAAACACAAGGGCGAATGCTTTGCAATCTTCACGCACGCCACCCCCATCCGCCTGATGCGTGCAAAATGGGAAGGTTATCCCCCTGAGGAACTAAAAAACGTAGAATTCTGCGCCAACGCCTCGGTTTCAGTCGTCGAATACGACGATAATGGAAACACAAACGTCCTCTTGTGCGGCTACGACGAGCATCAAGGAGATATTGCTACGAGATTTGTAAAAGGAACAATATAACAAAGTAGGGCGGGGGTAATTTTGCGAAGCAAATTTGCCATGTAGCGAAGCGAAGTATGCTTGCCTCCCGCCGAAAATCAAAAACAATTGTACAGCTGGAGGTAATTATGGAAAAAGAAATGTTAGGTGAATTATTGATTCATTCTTTGAAAAAATATAATTTCAAAAACTATGGTTCCAAGTTATTCTATCTGGAGTTAGAAGATTCAATCATCATATTAGAACAAACAAATTATCGCGGTTGTGCTGAAATGTATTTAAGTATCATCATTAAAGAGTGCCATCCCGAAATCAGCAAAATCACAAAAAGCATCCTAAAGGATGATTTGTTGATAGATAACCATACAGCCAACAAATTGCTTTACAATACACCAAATGGCTATCGTTGGGATTTTTGCGACATAGATGTAAATGACTTTGAAAAAACGATAGATAGATTATACAATGACAACATCAAGCACTTCGAGACAAACTATATGAGTGGTATCGAGCATTATAATGAATTGTATTGTAAAATTGCTTATGGACATCAAATTCGATTGTATAAGGATTCCGCCGAGAAAATAGGGCATCCGGAATTGGCATCATTTAGAGGGCACGATTGGCTTTTGTCGGATTATTATTACCTTACTTATAAATGCAATATTGATTTAAGATTTGTCAATCCTAACACCGAAAAATACATCATCGAGAATGTTATTAAAAACTCCCCCGAGAATCTAACAGGCAAAGAATTGACCAAATGGCGTAATGAACGATGCAAAGAAATATTCGTTGCAAAAAAGATGTGGCGTAGCTTTGGCTGGGGAATTACATTTCCTTTTGTCGATGGAAAACCGTTGAAATTTTACGGTACTGACGTTAAGGACAGAAAAGCGGTTCAAGTGTATATAAACGAAGAAACCGGCGAACTGTACCACTGTCGTGTAACAGATAAATCCAATCCGGATGATGTAAAATATGAAATATACAAGGTCGAATAAAGAATAACCCTTAAACACAGAACGGCGAGCTAAACTCGCCGTTCTTTTGTTATACATTCTCAATCCCCAACCGATTAAACCGATCCACCAAGGTGTTCCAAGTAACAAGGTCGACGGTCTCACCCTCTGCAAGACCGTTTTGCTCTCTGAACAGCCGCACCGCGCGTGCCGTTTTGGCATCAAATATGCCGCTGATCTCCACTTCTTCAAGCTCGATCAGGCTCTCACCAAGCTCGCGGAGCATAAATTGCAACACGTTGATGGTAAATCCCTCATCTCCCTCGGAGAGTAATATTTCACCTGCCACAAAGGGGAGTATTGCAACCGTTCTCGGGGGCTCGTTTTCGGCGACCGAGGCGCGGTAAAGGGCATAAAGCTCCTCCCATGTGCGACGGTCGGCGCGCCCCGTTACGGGTAAGCCCCGCAGGGCTTGAAACTCTCGCAACGACCTCTCGGTGTCACTTTCAAAAATGCCGTCGATGGGCGGTGCAGTAATTTCGGGGTAGTGATAGGAAAGCTGCCGCAAATAGCGTTGTAAATTTAGGATAGCTTGTGCTTCATTTTCATATCTTGGCATAACAAACCTCACTTTCTTATGCGCCTACGTCAAAGCCTGGGTATTGCCCATCCTGCAAGCGGTTGCCTTGATAAAGCGCCTCATAAAGAGAAATGATCTCGTTCCACGTGGTCGAGGCTACCACGCCGTTTGCCACAAGATCAAACCGCCGCTGAAACGCAAGCACCGCCTCTTGCGTGCGTGGACCGAAATATCCCGTCACCTCAACCGTTGGAATCTCGGGATAAGAACGCGCAATGTAATTGAGGTATTCCTGCAAAAGCCGCACCGAATCCGAATCCGACCCGATGCGTAAAGGAATGCCCCCATAAGGGACGGCAACGCCCTCGACGTACTCGCGCGGAATGGTCGCAATCGCACCAAGATACGCATTTATTAAGGCATACCAAGTACGCTCACCCACGATGCCGTCGGGCTCAAGACCAAACGTGCGTTGCACATCCTCGACCGCCGCGCGCGTAGCTTCGCCGAATACACCGTCAATGGGAACGGCAGGGATCGTGTCGTAAAATTGCGATACGTAAGCGATAAAATATTGCAAATTTCGCACACCGTCCCCCACACTTCCTACCTGCAACGAGCCGGGGTATTGCCGTGTGACGTCCGAGAGAGAAATCCCCTCGGCATTTAGGTCGTTGAGCCTTTTAACACCAATATAGATGTTTTGAATGGTGTACCACGTGTTCTTTCCAATAATGCCGTCGGGTGTGAGGTTGAATACCTCTTGAAAGCGTCGTACAGCCGCATCGGTGTCCTCGGCAAAAATGCCGTCAACCGCTAAAATTTTGGGTATAGAGGGGAAATTCTTTGAAATGCGATTGAGTCGCAGCTGAGCCGTACGCACGTCGTCACCGGTTGAACCAAGCTGCAAGGGGTAGAGCGGTGCGCTCTCGGTGCTTCCCATCACAGGGGCGTTGCGAACTAGCTCAATGTTGTCGCCATAGTAGTAGGTGAGGATCTCAAAAGGCGTTAAGCCCTGCTCGGCAAGCTCCACCGTACCCCATTGCGAAAGCCCGGGGCAGGTCACGGTCGTACCGTTGCAATAGGAGGCAAACAAGGGCGCAACACTCCCCGAACGGCGGATGTAGTCGTTAAAAAGCTCGCCTGCAAGCTCGCGCACGTTCTCAAAAACAACGCGTCCGTTTACATAGGATTGATCGGTTCCCGTAAAGTTGGTAATGTCAAAATTGTATCCGCGCGTGCGGTAATATTCGGTGTAAACGCGATTGAGTGCAAAAGAGACCTGCGCGTAAATGTTGGCACGAATGGCATTTTCGGGCCACGTGGGGTAAATTTCACTCGACGCCACGTTGGCGATGTAATCAAGAAAGGGGATCGTCACATTCTCGGCATTGGAATCGGGCGGGCCGAGATGCACGGTAATAGTTTCGGGAATAAAAGGTACTTGAGGCATAAAATATCTCCATTCCAAAAATTAGAGGTCGGCGGGGGAATTTTCAAAAAAGCGCTCATCCGCGGGGCGGAGCAAATTGGATGTTCCATCCTCGGGGAGCGGTATGAGGTCTACGGGCTGAATTGCCGTAATGCCGGAGAAGATCGGGAGTGCAACAAAGCTTTGCATCCCGTATCCCTCGCGGCGCACCTCAAGATGATAGGTCGAAAAAGGCGGTACTTCGCTGGGTGACATCGAATTTTCGCGCGGGGGAGCGGAGAGCGTAATACGCTCGGTGTTGCCGTCGCGGTTGGTGACAGTTGCATACAAAATATCGGCATTTGGAGCGGTTTCGGCATCCTCGTTTGCCCGAATGCTCACCGCCGCCCCCTCTACGGGAATCGAGCCGCGCGCAGTTGTAACGTGCACAACGAGATAACCCTCGCTTTCCATAGGCATTTCTTGGTTCATAAGTCCCTCCTCTGTCATGTTTGTTCCATATCATTCTATGCACCACGGGAAAAATGGTGATTGGGTTGACTTTTCTCGCGTTTTGTGTTATGATTTAAGCAATAGATTTTTTGTTTTTTTACGGAGGAGTCTAAGTGGAAAAAACACCGTTTACATATCAAAGATGGTATTTAAAAATTCTTCTCTCGGGTGTTATGCTTTTTATTGCAATTCCCATTCAACTCTTAATTGCTAAATGGATGAAAATCGAGGAAGCAAATTTTTGGTATGGCGCAATTTGTGTCATTAGTATGCTTATCCTCTTGTTTGCTTACTACCAATGCGCGCAAAAGCTTAAATGGTTTGTAAGAGAGGGAGCATATTGGGTAAATGACGGAGTCGTATACATACAAACGAAAAATAAAATATACGAGTTGAAAAACGTTACGTGGTTAAGGGGAACAATTGTTTCGGCGTACGGATTCTCCAAGTCGGGAATGTTGGTCGCACAATGTGAAAAAAAGAAAACCGTTCTTGTTTCTTTCTCCACAAAACCGATTGATAACTTTTCCGAGTGTGACCTTCTTTTGCTGTTTGAAACAATTTTAAAGCATAATCCCACACTCAAAAAAGATGACACGTTAGACTTCTGGTATGAAGCGAAAAAATAATTTACGGAGAAAATTATGAGCACAGTAAAGCTATTGAAGCCCCAAGAATTGGGACTTACCGAAAAAGTTCAAAAATTTGAGGATGGACTTCGCACCGAAGAGAGAGCGGGCAGCTACGAGTGGTGGTATTTTGACTCGAAATATGCCGACGGCTCGAGCTTGGTTATCGTTTTTTATACCAAGCACGTCACATCCTTTGCCAAAAAATTCAAGCCCTTCGTATCCCTTAATTATATCAATCCCAACGGCAAAGAGCTTCGCACCGAGCTTTGGTCGGATGATTATTCTTTTTCCAAAGATGGCTGCGACGTAAGAATTGGAGATTGCTATGTCAAGGGCGATCTATCCCACTACGATATCTATTTCAAAAACGAGGATGCCGAGTGTAAGCTGACCTTGGATGCGAGTGTTCCTTCTTGGCGTCCCGAGTCGGGGCATATTTACTTTGGCAAAAAAGACTATTTTGCATGGCTTCCGTCCGTTCCCGAGGGAAAAATGAACGGAATGCTGAAAATGAAGGATGAGAGCATCGAGCTTTGTGGCACGGGTTATCACGACCACAATTTTGGCAACAAGCTTATGATCCTTTTGATGAACGATTGGTATTGGGGTAGAGCTAAGATCGGTGACTACGTTGTCGTCTCTTCTTACATATATGCCAACAAAAAGGATGGCTACAAGACAGTTCCCATCTTTATGCTTGCAAAGGATGGAAAAATATTAACAGGTGATGCTTTCAAGTATCTCAAATACGAAGAAAAAGATTTCGTTAAAGACCCTTACACCAAGCGTCACGTTGCAAAAACGTTGATTTACGATTATAACGAAAAAGAAAACGGCATTCACTACCGCATCACCTATAAAAAAGGAGACGAAGAAGTGGAAAGACAAGTGATGACCGATATTGTAGGGCGTCCGCTTGCTATTATGTTCTATTTGCTTGGCTTCCGCGGCTCTTATCACCGCATGGGCGGAACGGTTCTGCTTGAAAGATTTGACGGCGACGAGATTATTGAGCGCATCGAAGCTCCTGCAATGTGGGAGCAAATGTGCTTCAAGCCCGATCGCATCAAATAGTCAAAGAGTGGCTATTAAGGCAAAACTATTAAAAATTGAGGAGACTTATTTTGAAAACCAAAAGCTACTCCATTCCTTTTGGAATGGTATTCAAGAGATATTATTGCTCGAAGTGCGGTGCAAAGCTTGAAAAAGAAAGAACCCACAGAGTGGTCACAAAAGACGATAAGGATTACTATCAATATCACGATTATGGAGAATTTCCGAGGCGCGATGTTGACGTATATGATTATAGATTCAAATGCCCGTCTTGTGGGGCAAGAATTGCTTTTGATGAGCAATGCATCATCGAGCGAATTCAAAAAAAGTGCGGTCAGCCGATTCTTTCCAAAGAAGATATCAGGGAATACTACCAAGAATGCAAGAAAGGAAATACCAAAAGAGTTCTTTGGCGGAATATATGCATTTCAATTATAGTTTGTTTTGTTTCCGCGATTCTTTTCTGTTCGCTAAAAGCTGATCAAACTCCACGCGATTGTGCAAATACGTTTCTTTTGTTTGCTGTAATTGCAGCAGCCTCGGTAATTGCTTCTATAAGAAGACATAAGGGCAATTATAGGTTGAAACGAAATTATACATACTCTTACGAAAAAAAATCTCAACTCAATCGTCTGCACGCGTATTCCTCCCACAACAAAAAGTTGATCGACACCGCCGATAAATGCTATTGCTTTTATTGCAAAAGCTGCATCAGACGTGACGAAATCAAGACCTTTATTGATAACGGAGAAACGGCACTGTGCCCCAAATGCGATATTGATGCTATAATTCCCGACAGCGTCGGAGAAACTGTGGATGAAGAGATCATTTCCCAAATGAACGAATATTGGTTTTGATCCTCAAGAGCCCTGCGTTTTTTACGCGGGGCTCTTTTTTATAATTTTTCCAATAGGCATTTTGTTGCATTTTATAAAACAAAATTGGTCAAATTCACCAAAAGCGATATAAAAAAGTGTGAAAAATTGAAATATTTTTCAAAAATCGCTTGAAAATTATACTATAACATAGTATAATATAGCAGGACGCCGACAAAAAGAGGGAACACCACCGCTCTTTTCATGTGTGCGTAGTGAATCAAAACAAAAGGAGAAAAGACAATGAAAACATCATTCCGCGTTCTTTCCTTATTGCTGGTGCTTGTTATGATGCTCTCCGTAGCACTTACATCCTGCCACAATAAGCAAGACCCCAATGAAACCACTCCCGAAACCACTCCGGATAACACACCAAAGCCCCCTTACGTAATGCCGGAAGACGAATACCGTCTGCCGCTTGAGGATGGCTATAATCAGCTCACCATTTATTGGACGCATAAGTCCGCCGCGTACGAAAACTGTGACGTTTGGATCTGGTGGGGTGACGTAGCAGGCAAGGGCTACCTTTTCCACGAGTGCAATTACGGTGCAAAAGTGGTTATTAACGTTCCCGAAGGCATCAGCGAGGTTGGATTTATCGTTCGCCGCGATTGCTCCGAGCCCGGTGGCAGCTCTTGGGGCAGCGCAACCAAGGACTTTGAGCAAGACCGCTTTGTAATTCTGGATGGCAGAGAAACGGTTATCTACCTCAAGCCCGGCGTTGGCGATCAGTTCAAAAGTGATGACGGAGGACAAACACTCGAAATGATAAAGAAGTTTTCTCTGGCAGGTATTGTAGACCAAGCAAAAATCAGATACTTCCTCACACCCAAAACGCTTATCTCCGATATGAGTCAGGTAAAGGTATACGAGGGTGACAGAGAGGTTGAGATCACCAGACTTTCCGCACTTGGTAAACAAGCGTCTACCGGTTATATTGAGCTTGGAGAGACGTTGGATCTTTCCAAAAACTATCGCGTTGAGATCGAGGGATTTGGCTCTAAGATCGCCGTTCCCACCGATATTTTTGATAGCGACTATTTTGCCGAGAATTTCCACTATGACGGTGATGATCTCGGTGCATATATCAACGGCAATAACACCACCTTCAAGGTATGGGCGCCCACCGCATCCAAAGTGCTGCTTAATCTCTTTGAGGCAGGGCACGACGTAGAAGCCTACAAGACCGTTGAAATGGTCAAGGGCGAAAAGGGCGTATGGTCTCACACCGAAGAGTGCGGACACGGTACATATTACACCTACACCGTTACCACCTCCGTTGGAACCCAAGAGGCTGTTGACCCCTATGCAAAAGCAGCGGGCGTAAACGGCAACAGAGGTATGGTCGTTGATCTCTCTCTCACCAATCCCGACGGTTGGGACACAGCAGGTCTGAACAGCAACCTTTCCTCCTACTCCGAGGCAATCATCTGGGAAGTACACGTAAGAGACTTCTCCAACAAGATCGCTTCCTCCCAATACAAGGGCAAATATCTTGCATTCACCGAGACAGGTCTTGTCAACGAGCACGGTCAACCCGTAGGCGTTGACTACCTCAAGCAGCTCGGCATTACTCACGTTCATCTGTTGCCCGTATACGACTATGCAACCGTTGACGAAAGCAATCCCGATTCCGAGTTCAACTGGGGCTACGATCCCAAAAACTATAACGTTCCCGAGGGCAGCTACTCCACCGACCCCTTCAACGGTGCAGTTCGTATCAAGGAATACAAGCAAATGGTGCAGGCTCTGCACGCCGCAGGCATCGGCGTTGTAATGGATGTTGTATACAACCACACCTATGATGCAAACAGCTCCTTTAACCGCATCGTTCCTTATTACTACTACAGATACACCGCTACGGGTGCAAACAGCTCCGCAAGCGGATGCGGAAACGATACCGCTTCCGAGCGCTATATGTACGGCAAGTTTATGGTAGAGTCTACCGCTTATTGGACGAAGGAATACAAGCTTGACGGCTTGCGCTTTGACCTGATGGGTCTGCACGACCTTGGAACCATGCAAGAGGTTGAAACCGCAGTTCACACCATCAATCCCCAAGCCCTGATCTACGGTGAAGGCTGGACGATGGGCGCCACCATTGACGGCAGCAAGCAAGCAAACCAAAGCAATATTTCCGAGATCGTACCCTCTAACAATGCGATTGGCGGCATTGCCGTATTCAACGATGCAATCCGCGACGGTCTGAAGGGTAGTGTGTTCGATGCAACCTCTCAAGGATATATCAGTGGCGCGGGCAGACAAAATCTTGAAAAGGTTTTGTTTGGTATTCGCGGTGGCGAAGGCTTTAGTGCAGGCTGGTTCGTAAAGAACAATATGGTTATCAACTATATGAGTGCTCACGATAACAATACTCTGTGGGATAAGCTTTTGCTCTCCAATCCCAACGATAGTGAGGATATCCGCAACCGTATGAACAAGCTGGGGGCAGCTATTTTGATGATCTCGCAGGGCACTCCTTTCTGGCAAGCAGGTGAGGAAATGCTGCGTACCAAGGACGGTGACGAAAACAGCTATAAGTCCAGCGATGCTATCAACAACATTGATTGGTCTGTTCTCAAAGAGGGCAACAGCGAGTATGAGACCATGCTCTACTACAAGGGCTTGATCGAAATGCGCAAGTCTTACAGCATTTTCACGTCCAACGTAGCAATCGAGTCTACCGAGCTCACCGGTGGTGCAGTCGTTCTCAGAATGCAGGATGGCAACGGTGGGGAAGCGGTTGTCATCATCAACCCCAATCGCACTGACATTCCCTACGCGCTTACAGGTGAATGGAACCTGATCGCAAATGCAGAAAAAGCAGGCAGCGAGCCCTTTGCACACGTTAGCGGCAACTTTACCGTTGAAAGCTTGGGCATCCACGTTTACGTGAATGACGCACTTGTAAAATAATCTTTTTTCGACAAACAAATTTCCCTAAAATTTCTACGGCAGGTGCCGCTATCAAAGTCATAAGGAGAAAGTTATGTCAAACATTCTAAAACGATACAGCACCGCAGCAGTGGCCGCCATTTTGGCGGCCGCTGTCCTCGCGGGTGCATTTTTGCTTGGTGGGTGCACTCCCAAAGGCAACGAGACCGACGGAAAAAACAAAGATTGGCGCCCCAATGCCATTGACGTCAACGTTACATCTGACTCTTTGTACGTTGCCAAAGTAGAAAACCTGCCAGATGATTTTATTATGGGCATGGATGCTTCCTGTGTTCCTTCCCTAGAGGCGGGCGGCGTAAAGTATTACGACCACGACGGCAACGAAAAGGACGTTTATCAAATTCTCTCCGAAAACGGCATCAATTACATCCGTGTACGCGTTTGGAACGATCCCTTTGACGAGAACGACAAGGGATACGGCGGCGGTAACTGCGATATCGAAAACGCCATTGCTATTGGTAAGCGCGCTACCGAATACGGTATGAAGCTGCTTGTAAACTTCCACTATTCCGACTTTTGGGCAGACCCTGCAAAGCAAATGGTCCCCAAGGCTTGGAAGAATATGAGCATTGATGAAAAGAGCGAAGCCCTCTACACCTACACCAAAGAGTGCCTTGAAAAGCTGGTAGCTGCAGGCGTTGACGTTGGTATGGTGCAGGTTGGTAACGAGACCAACGGTGCTATGTGTGGCGAAAGCAGCACAAAGACGGGCGGTTGGGCAAAGATCACCAAGCTGATGAGCGCAGGCTCTCGCGCAGTACGCGAGGTTTGCCCCAATGCGCTTATTGCCGTTCACTTTGCGAACCCCGAAAAGGTGACCAACTACGAGAGCTACAGTGCAAACCTGGATTACTACGGTGTTGATTACGACGTATTCGCATCATCTTACTATCCCTTCTGGCACGGCACGTATGAAAACCTTGCAGCGGTTTTGAATCGTGTAAGCGCAAAATACGGCAAAAAGGTAATGGTTGCCGAAACCTCCTATGCCTTTACTGCTGCCGATAACGATTTTTACGGCAACACCATTGGTGAGGGTGGCGGAATCGTTAAAAACTATCCCTTCACCGTACAAGGTCAGGCAAACCTCGTTCGTGACGTTATCGACGTTACCGTAAACGATATGACCGACGGTATCGGTGTGTTCTATTGGGAAGGCACTTGGATCCCTGCAGGTGGCGAGAGCTATGAAGAAAACCTTGCACTGTGGGAAAAGAACGGCTCCGGCTGGGCAAGCTCCTATGCAGGTGACTACGATCCCGACGATGCAGGGCAGTGGTATGGCGGCTGCGCTGTTGATAACCAAGCATTCTTTGATGCAACCGGACACGCGCTTGAGTCGCTCAAGGTGTTTGCACTTGTTAAAGAGGGCAACGTTGTTGAAAACAAGGCAGATGCTATCGAGGATACCAACCTTATCTTCGACTTGAACGGAGACGTCGTTATGCCCACAACTGTCAAAGCCATTATGCTGGATAACTCCAAAAAGGTAATTGACGTTGTATGGCACAATGTAGACATTGCCGCTATGAAGGCGGGCGGTGTTAAAAAGTATGATATTGTTGGAACTGCAGGCGGCATGACCGCGCGCTGCTACGTTTCGATGGAGGAATACAACTTTTTGAAGAATTGGAGCTTTGAAGAGGGGGATACCGGTTGGACGGCAAACAAGATCGGTACCTTTGATGAGTTCCACGTAGAGGATAAGGTCACCGACTCCATTACAGGTACCAAACACTACCATTTCTGGGGAGCAGCTGCCAATGCAGTAGAGTTCACCCTTGAGCAAGAGCTGACAGGGCTGACTGCCGGCAACAAATATAACTATTCCATCTCCATTATGGGCGGTGACGGCGGCGATACGGAAATTTACGCCTACGTAAAGGTCAATGGAGAGATCGTTTATCGCGGTGAAACAGAGATCACAGTTTACAACGAGTGGCACACCGCAAGCGTTAACGGTATTGTCTACAACGAGGGAGATACCATCGTTGTTGGCATTTACGTCAAGTGTGCAGGCCCCAATGCGTGGGGCAAGATCGACGATGCACGCTTTAATTCGGTCAAAGAATAAGAGGTAAGATATGGCAAAATCAAAAGCATTCAAACAAGCCCTGGCAAGCTTTTTCCAAAACAAAAAGAAGGTTGCCATAGCTGCAGTATCATTGGTTTTAACAGTGGCTATCGTTGTTTCTGCGGTGGTACTGATCAATCATTTTACAAAGTCTCCCAAGGAAGAAGCACTACCGCCTATGTTAGATCCTATCAATGATAATTACCGCACATTTTACCAGGTGTTTGTAGGTTCTTTTTCAGATTCCAACGGTGACACCATTGGCGACTTGCGCGGTGTCATCAACCGTTTTGATTATCTCAACGACGGAAATATCAATTCGGGCAAAAGCTTGGGCGTGCAGGGCATCTGGCTCTCTCCCATCTTCGCTTCGCCATCTTATCACAAGTACGATGCCATCAGCTATTATGATATCGACTCGAAATTTGGCGATATGGATGATCTGCGTGAGCTGGCAGAGCTGTGTGAAGCACGCAACGTCAAGCTCATTCTTGACCTTGCCATCAACCACACCTCAAGCCGTCACGAGTGGTTTTTGCAGTTTAAGCAAGCACGTATGGAGCGTGACAACACCAACCCATATTATGATTTTTACACCTGCGTTACCAATGATGAAAAGGTGAGCGGCCGCACGTATCAAAAGATCGACGGCGTTGACGCGTGGTATGAGTGCAACTTCTCGGGGGATATGCCCGAGCTGAATTTTGATAACCCTACCGTTCGTGAGGAAATGCTCAAGGTCGCCAAGTATTATATGGAGCTTGGTGTCGATGGCTTCCGTTTTGATGCTATTAAGTATATCTACTTTGGTGATACCGCAAAATCGGTAGAGTTCTGGGAATGGTATATGGGCGAGCTCCAAAAGGACTATCCCGATATCTACTGTGTTGGCGAATGCTGGTCGGGTGAGAGCGAAATTCTGGATTATTACAGCGCTATGAACTGCTTTAACTTTGCAATGTCTCAAGCAGAAGGTATTGCAGCAACTGCCGCAAAGGGACGCTCTTCCATTTCTACCTTTACAAACTACATTGGGTCCTATCAAAAGAAGGTTTTGGAAAACAACCCCAATGGTATGTCGATGTCTTTCCTTTCCAACCACGATATGGATCGCATTGCAGGCACGTTCGTTACCGAAAACTATATGCGTATGGCTGCAAACCTCTATTTGCTCAGCCCCGGCTCTCCCACCATTTATTACGGTGAAGAGATCGGTATGCGCGGCTCCCGTGGCAGTGCCAATACCGATGCCAACCGTCGCCTTGCCATGCTGTGGGGAGACGGCGATACGGTAGGCAATCCCATTGGCTCTACCTACAGCCCCTCAAAGCAGATCAGCACCACAGTGGCAGATCAGCTCGAGGACCCCAACAGTCTTTACAACTATTACTGCAAGCTGCTTGCCATTCGCCACAAGCACGAGGCGATCGCACGCGGAACCTACGATTCCATTACCTGCGGTGAAAAGAATTTGGGCGGATTTTTGATCACACACGGTGAACAAAAGCTCGGCTTGTTCCACAACACGTCCACCGAGGAGCTCTCCGTTGACCTTGCAGGCTGCAGCGATCTTGCAGGTTATAGCTTTACGGCTATCCTTGACGTGATCGGCACAGGCGCGGCAACGCTCGAGGGCACAGTTCTTACCATTGCACCGCAAACAAGCGTTATTCTTGAGTGACCTATCAAAGCGAGGCTTTTATGAACGATAAACTTATTGTAAACATTATTCACCGTCCCGAGCTTTCTCCCGAGTATGCCGAAAAGGCGCTCGGGAAGGGCAAGGATGTACGCGACGAATCGTTGGATATTTTCCGTTTCCAGCAGGATACGGCGCATAAATACGGTCTGAAGACCACCATTCAAATCACCTACGCATCTCTTTTCTCCGACGTTATTATTGAGATGGCAAAGCAAGCAAATGAAAAGTACGGTGACGAGATCGGTCTCTCACTTTTGGGGCTTCCTTGCCCAGAGTTTAAGGAAAAATACAAAACCGAGGACTTTTGCATTTGGATGTTTGACGACAAACGAAAGGAAGAGATCGTTGACGACGTATTTGGAAAATTCTACGAAAAATTCGGCTTTTATCCCGCTTCCACAAGCAGTTATTTTTTAGATGCTTACACCATCAACTATATCAAAAAGAAGTATCCTTCGGTAAAATGCGCGGTTGCCACCTGCTGGGAAGAAGGCCCCAAGGCTTACCATACCTGCAACAATTCCTGGTATACCTTTATGGATGGCGGACCTTGGAATCCTTGGATCCCTTCTAAGGTCAATTCTCACTGTCCCGCATCCGACGCCGAGGATGACTCGGGTATCGTTGCCATTCCGCACCTTTCCCGCGATCTGATGGCTTGCTTTGACGGCAACGGTTCCAACTTTGGTACACATCCGCAAAACGTATTGCGCGGTATGATCTACTATAAGGATGGCGAAAATTACGAGTATCCCTATCTTTACAATCTCATCGACCAATACCGTCATCTTGCAAAATACAACGACGGTTACAGCTACAACATGATGTTTGTAGGTCCCGGTTGGCTCAACCGCCGCGGACGTTGGGAAGCCCCCTACGAGCTTTTGGCAAAGTCTTATGACGACGGTATGAAGTACTACGGCAAGCTCAAGGCAGAGGGTAAGCTTACCGATATGACTATGAGCGAATTTGCCGACTATTATCGCGCAAGCCACACAGACTACAAGCGCGGAGAGTGCGCTTTGTGGAAGGATATTCTTTACGGCAGCAACAAGTCTTACTTTTGGTATGCCGATCCCTCGCTTCGCACCTGCTTCGACTTCAATCAGGGCGGTGCTATGATCGATCTTCGCCCCTACGTTGCACGTATTCCGCAAAGAACCGGCATCGGCACCGAGAACGTGTATGATGCATCTTATCCTTACCTTATCCAAATCAACTACCGCGCAGGCTTCTTCACCCACTATGCAGGCGCGGGAACCATCAAATCCTGCCGCGTCAGCGCAAGAGGGGAGAGTGCCGATCTTTGCCTCTGCCGCACAATGGCAACCTATCAAAAAAACGAGGATGGCGTCAGCCTTATAACCGACCCCGTTACCCTGAATTTGGGTGGACTTGAGCTGGTCGTGCAATCGGTCTTTACCATTGTAGAGGGAGAGGGCAAAATTATTACCGAGCGCCGTATTCTCAACGACATTGGTAACGAAAAGGTCACCTTTGAGGAATATTTTACCGGTGCGTTCGGTACCACCGAATACCAAGCGGATATGAGCGATTTGACGCTCGCGGTCGATGGCGAACAGATGCAGTATTCTTATCTTGGTCGCAAGATCACAAAAGAGAATGCCGCAAGTGCGCGCGTGACCGTTCCCGCAGTGCTCACGCTCATCGAAATGAGCGGCGACAACGACCAAGCCGAGGTGGAGGAGGGCATTGCCTTCTCGCCCGTTTACCGTTTGGCACTTCGCAAAACTGTTCAAAAGGGAGGAGTAAAGACATGGCTCAAGCTACAAAAGGCAAACTGAATTACCGTTGTCCCTCCTGCTTTATGAGGGATATCGACATTGATATGTTCTTTGATGAAGAAAAGGGCGAATACTATTGCCTGCGTTGCGGATTTTCCGGTGCGGAGGCACGCGTCCTCGAGCTCAACGAGGCTGCAAGGTATCGCTACCGCGCAATGAAGCTGCGCGTTGTCGATTTTGGCGAGGACAACCAACCCATTCGTTTTGAGCCGCACAAGGGGGGAGAGCAATGATCCTCGGTGTAGACATTTCCACGTATTTGGAGGAATTGGAGCACGGTGCGCGCTATTTTGACGGTGACGTACAAATCGACCCCTTAGATGCTCTGCGCGCAAACGGCGTGAGCTGTATGCGCATTCGCGTATGGAACGATCCGCACGCACCCGACGGAACGCCTTATTTGGCAGGAAGCTGCGATATCGACCACTACGTCCGTCTTGCAAAATTGGCAAAAGCCAAAGGATATAGCCTGATGCTGGACTTTCATTACAGCGACTTTTGGGCAGACCCGGGCAAGCAAATGATCCCCAAGGCGTGGGCATCGTTTGGTATTGACGAGATGGAAGAGGCAGTGTATACCTTTACAAAAACCTGCCTGCAAAAAGCCTGTGCCGAGGATGTTGCGCCTACCTTTATTCAAGTAGGCAACGAGATCACTAACGGTATGCTTTGGCCAGTAGGGCGATTGACTGAAGCTGAGAGCGGTGAGAGAGGGAATTACCAAAACCTTTGCCGCCTGATCGCTGCGGGCTGTCGCGCTTGCCGCGAGATTTTGCCTGAGGCAGGCATCATTCTGCACCTTGAGCGCAGCAACGATGCGGCTGTTTATCAGGAATTTTTCTCCAAAATGCAGGAGGCAGGTATTGATTATGACATTATCGGTGCTTCCTATTACCCCTATTGGCACGGCACGCCCGATGAGCTCTTTGCCAATCTTGCGGCTTGCCGCCGCTTTGGCAAGCGCATGATGCTTGTGGAGATCGGCTATGGCTTTACCACAAAGGCTTACGTGCTTGACGGCAAGGAGAGCCGACTGGTGATTGATGCCGACCGTGCAAACGTGCCTGAGCTTTCTGAAAAATATCCCATCACGCCAAACGGGCAAGCAGACTTCTTGCGTGACCTTTTGACAAGAGCGCGCGAGAACGGTATTGAAGCAGCCGTTTATTGGGAGCCCTTGTGGCTGCCGGGTGAGGGCATCTGTTGGGCATCCCCCGCAGGGCAGACCTATATTAAAGAGGAAGGAAAGTCCACCGCAAACGAGTGGGCAAACCAATGCCTTTTTGATTATAATGGAAGAAAACTCCCCGCCTTTGACACTTTTTGTGTAGAATAAATAGGAATTAACTAAAGTAAATTGGCATTTTGTCAAGAAAGTAACAATGCTTTTTAGGCAAAATGCCGATTTTGTTTTAAAAATAAAACTCACAGTTGACAAATATGTGCAAAAGTGATATAATATTTCTGCACGCAAAAGCGTAGTAAAAAATTTTTTTAGGAGGCATTACTTATGAAAATGAGTAAAATTCTGGCTCTTGTTCTGGCGGCTCTTATGCTCGTAGCTTGCTTCGCAGCTTGCACACCCAAGACCCCCGAACAAAACAATGGCGAAGACCTCAGCGGTACTTACAACATTACCATGTGGGTCTCCGAAAAAGAAGGCGTTGCTGACCAATTCAAGGCTCAGATCGACGCATTTGAAGCTGCTAACCCCGGCATCATCATCAACGCTGAAATTGAAGGCGTTACCGAGGCTGACGCAGGCTCCAAGGTTATTGCAGACGTAGCAACCGCTCCCGACATTTACTGCTTCGCACAGGACCAGCTCGCTCGCTTGGTTCAAGCATCCGCTCTGTTGGCTCCCGGTAAGAACGCTGCTGCTACCATTACCGCTAACAACGATAAGGGTTCCGTTGGCGCAGCTTCCGTAGGCGGCACCATCTATGCTTATCCTATGACCAGCGATAACGGCTACTACATGTACTACGACACCAGCATCATCTCTGCTGAAGAGGCTGAGAGTCTCGAAGACCTCATTAAGGCTTGCGAAGAGAACGGCAAGAAGTTCCGTTTCGCTCTCGAGAACGCTTGGTACACCGCTGCATTCTTCTTTGCAACCGGTTGTCACTCCAACTGGACTACCAACGAAGCCGGCGAATTCGTTTCTTGTGATGATACCTTTGCATCTGCAAACGGTCTGATCGCAATGAAGGGTATGGAAAAGCTCGCTAAGTCCCCCGCATACGATTCCAACGCTGATATCTTCACCGATGCAGGCGTTATCGTTACCGGTATCTGGAACGCAGAGGCAGCTGACACTCACTTTGGCGAAAACCTCGGTGTAACCGATCTTCCTTCCTTCACCGTTGATGGCAAGTCCTACCACCTCGGCTCTTACTCCGGTAACAAGCTGATGGGTGTTAAGCCCCAAACCGACGCTAAGAGAGGCGCTGTTCTTTCTCTCCTCGCTCAATACCTCACCGGCGAAGCTTGCCAAAAGCAAAGATTCGACTCCTTCCAATGGGGTCCCTCTAACCTCGCAGTTCAAGCATCTGATGCAGTTCAAGCTAACGCTTCTCTCGCAGCTCTTGCTAAGCAGAACGCATACGCAACCGCTCAAGGTAACATTGCAGGCGTATTCTGGGATACCGCTAAGCTCCTTGGCGCAGTAGCTAAGAACGCAACAAACGAAGCAGAGCTCCAAAAGGGTCTTGATGACTACAAGGCAGCTTGCGATAAGTTTGTAAGCCTTACTCCCGAGCAAAGAAAATCCTACACCGTTATCGGTGCTGTTAAGGGCACAACCTGGGATACCGACTTCGAAATGAAGGAAGATCCTAAGGGCACTTGGACAACCAAGGAAGCTTTCACCTTTGCAGGTGGCGAAGAGTTCAAGGTTCGTCTTGGTATGGACTGGAAGACCGCTTACGGTGACAACACCGCTAACGCTGATAAGTCCATTCCTCTCAGCAATAAGCCTAACTACAAGGTAGCAGAAGCTGGTACCTACTACATCCAACTCGTAATCAACGAGGATACCACTGCAGTTATCAACCTGATTCCTGCTAACTAATCTACTCGATTAAACAACATACAACCCTAGGTTGGGGGAGCCAACGGCTCCCCCAACTCTCACAAAAAAGGCATTGTTAGCCGATATGCAAGGACGACAGCTGTCTTTTGTACGTCGGCTAACAATGCCTTTTCAATACAAAAAGGAGTATAAACTCGTTTTATATTTTGATTATGAAAAGATTAACAGATTTAGAGTATTTAAAGCTGAATAAATTTCAGGCTTTTCTTTATAAGCTGAAAATGTTCTTCTTTGCAATTCCGCTTTGGTTCAAGGGCATTGGTATTTCCATTCTTGAATTCTTCAAATCCTGCGGCCGTGCAATTAAGAACGAGGTGGTTGATATCATTACCACCTTTACAAAAGGTAACTGGGCTGTTAAGCTTTCGTTCCTCATTTTTGGCTTTGGTAACTTCTATTACGGACAGATCGCACGCGGAATTCTGTTCCTTTTGTTTGAGATCATTTTCATCGTTTATATGCTTGTTCCCAGCGGCGGTATTTATTGGATCGGCAAGGGTAACTGGTTCCAAACAGGCGAAACTGTTGGTACGGTTCAGGGCGGCTTCCAATACAACGAGATCCTCGATACCGACTATTGGGTAGACGGTGATGACTCTGTAAAGGTTATGCTTTACGGTCTCTTGAGCTTTATCTTCATCATTGCCTTTATTGCAACCTGGAGAATGCAGGTTAAGCAATGCCGCATTTGTATGGATATTACCGCAAAGGGCAAAAAGATCAAGAGCGGCAAGGATGACTTGAAATCTCTTTTGGACGACCAATTCCACAAAACGCTGCTCACCCCTTCTATCGTTGGTATTCTTGCGTTTACTGTTCTGCCTATCATTTTTATGGTTCTCGTTGCTTTCACAAGCTACGATGCTTCAAACGACGGTTACTCCAACCTGTTCAGCTGGGTAGGACTTGAACACTTCAACGAGCTCTTCGACTTTGGAAAGGGCGGTATGGGTCTTGCTTTTGGTGAGATCCTTGCGTGGACCTTGATGTGGTCCTTCTTTGCAACCTTTTCCAACTACTTCCTTGGTATGTTCGTTGCAATTATGATCAACAAAAAGGGCATTAAGATCAAAAAGTTCTGGAGAACTGTTTTGGTTATGACCATTGCAATTCCGCAGTTTGTATCCCTGCTTTACGTTTCCAAGCTCTTTGATACCTCGGGTATTATCGGTTCCATTTTGGAGCAGATCCCGTTCATTCACGATTGGCGCGTTGACAATAATTTTGTATCTCTGTGGGATTCTCCCGTTGTTGCAAAGATCCTCTTGATCGTGATCAATATCTGGATCGGTATTCCTTACATCATGCTCATGGCTACGGGTATTTTGATGAACATCCCCAACGATCTTTACGAGTCCGCACGCATTGACGGTGCAAGCTCGGTTCAGCAGTTTACAAAGATCACACTGCCTTATATGCTGTTCGTCACGGGTCCTTACCTGTTGACCAACTTTGTAGGCAACCTGAACAACTTTAACGTTATCTATCTTCTCACCGGCGGTAACCCGCTCAATACCGAACTCGGTACTCCCGGTGGTGCATCGGTAGGTCACACCGACTTGCTTGTAACGTGGTTGTTCAAGATGACGCTTGGCAGTACCGAATCCAAGTACTATATGGCGTCTATCGTAGGTATTTTGGTATTCTTGGTTGTTGCGATCTTGTCCTTGATCGTTTATAACGTCATTCCGTCTACTAAAAACGAGGAGGATTATAAGTGATGAAGAACAATGATATGAAAAAGCTGCAACGCAAGAGCATGGGCGCAAAGGCAAGCAGACGCATCAGCAACACGATCATTTACATCGTTCTCGTGGTTATGACTGTTGTTTGGCTGTTCCCGTTTGTAGGCATCGTGCTTGAGTCCTTTAAGGCAGAGACCAAAATGCAGACCGGCTATTTGTTCCCGAAGCAATTTGGCTTTGACCATTACATCCGTCTCTTTAAAGAGACCGACTTCTTGCTTTGGTTCAAGAACACAGCAATTATGGGCATTGCAACCGCATTCCTGCAAACCTTCTTCGTGCTTACGATGAGCTACACGCTCTCCCGTTTGCGCTTCAAGGGCAGAAAGTTTTTAATGAACTCTATGCTGATCTTGGGAATGTTCCCGGGATTCCTCACCATGATCCTGATCTACAAGGTATTCGCAGATTTTGGATTGATTAAAGAAATGGCCCCCCTCGGGCTTATCATCGTATACTGTGCAAGCAGTGGTATGGGCTACTACGTTTCCAAGGGCTTCTTTGATACCATTCCAAAGAGCCTTGACGAGGCGGCAAGAGTGGACGGCGCTACGCGTTGGCAGGTGTTCTACAAGGTCATCATGCCTCTGTCCAAGCCTATCATCATTTACACCATCCTGATGGGCTTTATGGCACCTTGGGGTGACTTTATGCTTGCAAGCTACATTATTCACGAAAACAGCCAGGCTATGAACGTTGCCGTGGGTATGTACGAGTGGCTCTCAAAAACAAATTTGAACACACACTATACGATGTTTTGTGCCGCGGGCGTAATTGTAGCAATTCCTGTTGTAACGGTATTCCTGCTTTTGCAGAAGTACTACGTTGAGGGTGTTACCGGCGGCGCAGTTAAAGGATAAGGGGAGAATATTATGGCTACATTAAAGTTAACAAACGTAAAGAAAGTCTACGGCAAGGACACAGTAGCGGTTGACAACTTCAACCTTGATATTGCCGATAAGGAATTTATCGTATTCGTAGGCCCTTCGGGCTGCGGTAAATCCACCACTCTGCGTATGATCGCAGGTCTTGAGGACATCAGTGGCGGTACCATTGAAATCGACGGCGTGGTTGTAAACGATCTGCAACCTCGTGACCGTAACATCGCAATGGTATTCCAAAACTATGCACTCTATCCTCACCTGACCGTGTTTGAGAACATGGCATTCAGCCTTCGTCTCAAAAAGGCTCCTCAGGAAGAGGTTTATGAAAAAGTAACCAAGGCTGCTGAAATTCTGGGTATTACCGAGTATCTTACCCGTAAGCCCCGTGCACTTTCCGGCGGTCAGAGACAGCGTGTTGCAATCGGTCGTGCAATGGTTCGTGATAGCAAGGTATTCCTTATGGACGAACCGCTCTCGAACCTCGATGCAAAGCTGAGAAACCAGATGAGAGCTGAGATCATTCTGCTCCGTCAAAAGATCGACACCACCTTTATTTACGTAACACACGACCAAACCGAGGCTATGACCCTTGGTGACCGTATCGTTATTATGAAGGACGGCTTCATTCAACAGGTTGGCACACCTACCGAAGTATTCGATATGCCTATCAACCTCTTTGTTGCAGAGTTTATCGGTGCTCCTAAAATGAACACCTTTAAGACCAACCTGGTTTGCGAGGGTGGCAACTACTACGTAACACCTTACGGCGCAAAGATTGCCGTTACCGGCAAGAAGGCAGAAATGCTCAAGGCAAAGGGCGTTGCAGGCGGCGAGGTCATTCTCGGCGTACGTCCCGAGCACTTCACTCTGAGCAACGCAAACAACCCCGGTGCAATTCCTTGCAAGATCGTTGTAAACGAAATGATGGGTAGTGAGCTGCACCTGCACGTGGTTGAAGAAAACGGCGACAGACTGATCGTTCGCATTCCCACCGTATCTCTCGATGATGAAGAGCGCAAGGCTCTCGTATATGGCAACACCATTTACGTAACCTTTGAGGGTAAGGTAATGCATTTCTTCGATCCCGAAACCCAAAAGAACCTGCTCGTTTAATCAACAAGCAAACAGAGCCCCCGCGCTATGCGCGGGGGCATTTTGCTATAAAATCAAAAATCCACTTGCAAAGCAACGGGTTTTCTGTTATAATAATTTATAGAATTTGAAAAAGAAAGGAGAGCTGATATGTTCCGTACAAAATTCGGTTTTGGCGACGTGATAGCGGCAGTTGCTGTTTTACTGGTTGCCGCGCTTCTCATTTGGCATCCGTGGCAGAGAAGTCAAGCGGGCGAAACGGTAGTGATCGTCACCCCCGACGAAACCTTTGAATATGCGCTCTCCGAAAATACCGTAGTCGAGATCGAATCGCGCGGCATAACGCTTTTTGTTTCTATTATGAACGGGGAAGTTGACGTTTACAAAAGTCATTGCCCCGATGGCGTATGTGTTGCAAGCGCGCCCATCTCCAAAACGGGCGAGACCATTATTTGCGCTCCCGCAGGTGTGAGTATCACGGTGAAGGGAGGTGAGGGCGATGTCGACTTCGTCGCGGGCTAATCTGATCCGTCGCATCAGTATGGACGCTATGCTTTGCGTGCTGGCTATGATGCTTTCTTACCTCGAGGTCATTCTGCCGCTCAATCTTCTTGTACCGCTCCCGGGCTTCCGCTTGGGGCTTGCCAACGTGGCGGTTGTGGCAGTATTTTGCCTCTTTACTCCCATTGATGCGCTTGCCGTTATGTCTGTCCGCATTCTTTTAATGGGGCTTTTGTTCGGCTCGCCAACCTCGCTTTATTTTTCGGCAATGGGCGGACTTTTCTCCTTTGCCGTTTTAATGCTTGCCAAATACCTTTGCAAAAAATGTAGCCTCGTTGGCGTTTCCATTCTTTGTGCGGCGGCGCACAACACGGGGCAGGTCATCGCAGCGGTCACGCTTTTTGATGCCGCGCTCATCACCACCTATCTGCCCGCACTTCTTATCGCGTCGGTCATTTACGGTGGCATTGTGGGCATCTTGCTCAACCTCTTGCTCCCGCGCCTGCAAAAAGCAATTGAAAGGGGGAGAGGAAAATGAAAAAAATCATTTTGAGCGCCCTCTGTATTCTTCTTTGCCTCACTTTTTTGCTTCCATTCGCATCCTGCCAAAGGCAAGAACGGCAAGAGAAAAGCTTCTTTTTGATGGACACACCCATCACCGTGACCCTTTATACCGACAAAAAAACGGCAGAGGCAATCTTTGCCGAATGTCGCATCATCCTCTCCGAGCTTGACGATCTTTGGTCACGCACCAAGGAGAATAGCGACGTTGGACGCTTCAATGTTGCCCAAAATTCTATCGAACTCGACCCTCGCACGGCTACTCTTATTGAAAAAGCAATGGACGTTACCCAAAAAACAAACGGTGCATTTGACGTCACCGTTGCGCCTCTGGTCAATCTTTGGCAAGCGAGCAAAGAGAGGGGAACTCTCCCCACCGAGCAGGAGCTGCAAGCCGCTCTTACATTGGTTGGCACAAGCCACCTGAATTTGAAAGATAACACCCTTGCCAAAATTGAAAAAGGCGTGCAGATCGACCTTGGCGGTATTGGCAAGGGCGCGGCAATCTCTGCGCTTATCTCTTATCTTGAAAGCTACGATGGTGTACGCGGTGGCCTTGTCAGCTTTGGTAGTAACGTTGCGGTGTTTGGAGAGAAGCCCAACGGAAACCCCTTCCGCATTGCGCTCAAAAACCCAAAAGCAGAGATCGGATATGCAGGTGTCCTAAACCTGAAAGCAGGTCAGATCCTCTCGGTTTCGGGAGATTATGAGCGTTACTATACCGTAAACGGTGAAAAATACCACCACATTCTCAACCCCGAGACAGGATATCCCGCCGTGAGCGGACTTTGTTCGGTAGCGGTCATTTGCTCCGACGGAGCCCTTGCCGACGCACTCTCCACAGCCCTTTTTGTCATGGGGGAGGAGAATGCCCGCGCCTTTTATGAGAGCAAAATTTATGATTTTGAAGCCGTTTTTATTGATCAAGGCGGCAACGTTACCACAACCGCAGGGCTTGCTGATGTTTTTGAGGGGCAAGAATAAAACAACGAAAGGGAGACTTGCATGAAAAGATACAAATCCAATTATTTGTTTACACCCATGTTTCAGCTTTGCAATCTGTTTTTGTCTTTCTTTCCGGGAATTTTTTTGATGTGGCTACTTTTAAATCCGGATGAAGCGGAAGGTGTTCTCTACATTTTCCCAATGTACCTTGCTATCATATTGTTTTACGTCGTATTTGGAAATGTTTTTCACTTTCTGATATCCATATTCACAAAGCACAAAGTATTTATTGATGAGGATACGATAACCCTTAGGGGCAAGAAGATCATGACACAAAGTATGAAGCTTGAGGACGTTAAGTTTGTTATCTTTGAACACGGATCAATTGGTAAAACCGCAGGCAGACCTTGCTCGTTGAGCCTGTACAGTGGTGATTACAGTCAAGGGGTAGAGATCAGCAATCCATCATTCTTTATGATTGTGGAGATCAATAAAAGATGCAAAAATGCAAAATTCAAATTTGAAAACTATAAATGGTATATTGTTTGGTGTATCGTTTTTACTGTTTTTGCGCTGCTTTTGTGCATATTTGGCTGACACATAAAAAAGAGGCTGTCTCAAATACGAATTTGAGACAGCCTCTTTTAGGGGATAGTCAGATTTAGGCAAGAAGCGTCGTTCTTCGAGGCGAAGGGCGTACAAATGTACGTCGAGCCTCGAAAACGGCGGTAGAAAAAGTCAATTTAATTGGAAGAATTTCAAAGAAATTCAACATATTACTGTCTCATTTACTGATTTTTATTGAAAATGCGCTTCTTTGTTCTTTTTTTGACTTTTTCGGTCTTGCCAAATGTGACAGACCCTTTCTTTTTATACCTTTTCTTCCGCTCTTGCCTTTACAAGCTCGCGGTAATACAAAAACTTTATAATATTCTTTCCCTTGGGAACCTTCAATTCATAATAGTTGTCCGTAGTGGAGAAGATCAAGGTTCTGCGCCCGTGAATCCCCATATCCGAAATGGTGGAGAGAGGAATGGTGACGTCGGCAATGGTAATGGCTTCTGGGGTAATGTGAGCATCACCCTCACAAACCGCTTTGAGCTCGTGCCCTTCGATGGTGTAGAGCGAAGCATCGGGAGCGGTGTATTGAAGGTTGCTTGCAACGTCCTTTGCAAGCTCACCGCGTTGCCATTGGTTCAACTCATAAACGGTTTTGTAATCAATGCCGTCAAGCATGCCGTATTCATCGTATGTGAATGAAGCACCGCAGGCAGAGCAGGTCACTTTATCCTTTGCAGAAGTTAGCGTGCCGTGTGCACGGCATTTAGGGCAGAGGAAGATGAGGCTTTCCATTCCCTCAGCGCGCTTTTTCGAGCGATAGCGGCGCATTTCAAGCTTTTGGCGCGCATAGGCATCCTCATGCAGGTCGCGCTTGATGATCTCATCAATTTCGTCTACACTCATTTTAGAAAGGTCTTCTTTGGTGTAAATGCCAACGGGAGCGCCGTAAAGACGGCCTCTGCGCGTGTTAGCAGAGGATGCCCAGTTGGGGCTGACGAAATATCCACCCTCAATGCGGTAGGTAACAAGTCCACAACGAGCAGACTTAACAAGCTGTGCGGTTGCGGGAACAACGGGGGCTGTCACGCCATCCCACGTGCGAACTCCCTCGGCAAAAATGCAAACGTTGTTACCCTTGCGCACCTTGCGCAAAATATCCATAACGGTCGAGGCGGCAACCGTCGCCTTGTAGCGAATAATGGGCTCGACCAAAAATCGAATGACTTTATAGATCCATCCCCAACGCGTGATGTGCTCACTGGCCACAAAATACATTTGATGAGGAAAACTAAGACCTACCAAAATAGGGTCGTAGTCGGTAACGTGATTGGAAAGAACGATATAGTTCTGCGGCAACTCCTCTTTTTTGGCTTTTTTGAATTTGAAATTGAATTTTATTTTGGCAAACAGAAAGCCGATAGGTCGAATGACAGTTATCACAAACTTATGCTTTTTATTCAATCCGTCCACCTCCTTTAAAAGGTCTTTATTTATCATAAGTATTATACCACAAAAGAGCTGTTTTGTCAATCGTTTAGGCGCTCCTCTTGCAAGTTTTGACGTATTTTCAAATTTTGTTCTAAAGCTGACAAGTCCCACATATAGTGTACCAACGCGATATATGGGAGGTTTTGAAATGCCTGAGCATTCGATTTATACGGATATTGCCGAGCGGACGGGTGGAGACATTTACGTCGGAGTTGTAGGTCCTGTTCGGAGTGGTAAATCCACATTCATCAAACGATTTATGGAGGCAGTTGTGCTTCCAAACATTGGGGAGGGCTACTCCCGCGACCGTGCACGTGACGAGCTTCCGCAGTCGGCGGCAGGGAAAACGGTTATGACGACCGAGCCAAAGTTTATACCCGAGGAAGCCGTACCCGTTATTTTGGATAACAACGCACAAATGCGCGTGCGCATGATTGACTGCGTTGGGTATCTTATCCCCGACGCGATGGGAACGATCGAGAACGGTCAGCCGCGCATGGTGCGTACCCCTTGGCGTGAGGAGCCTATGCCGTTTGCCGAAGCCGCAGAAATGGGCACCCACAAGGTCATCACCGAGCACTCCACCATTGGTATGCTGATCACAACCGACGGCACTATCGGTGACATTGCGCGGGAGGCCTACGTAGAGGCAGAAGAGCGCATCGTAGGGGAGCTGAAGGCACTTGGCAAGCCCTTTGCCATCATTCTCAATTCTGCGCGCCCCGAGGGGGATGCCGCACGCACGCTCGCTTACGAATTAGAGGAAAAATACGGTGTTCCCGTAGCGCTTGTCAGTTGCTTGGATCTGGATGCCGAGGACATTCGCCACATTTTGGGGCTTGTTCTTGAGGAATTTCCCGTCACCGAGATCACCGTTAAGACCCCTGCTTGGATGCGTGCCCTTGATACGCATCACCGTATCCGTGCGGCTGTTCGCACATCGGTCTGCCGCTGTGCTGAGAGCATCAAAAAGGCGGGCGACGTAAAAGCTGCCTTTGAGAATATGGCAGACAACGAGTACGTTGAGCGCGCAAACATCGACGTCTTGGACCTTGGAACGGGCAAGGCGACCATTTCCCTTTGTATGAAGGATGGACTTTATTACGACGTTATCAGCGAGCTCACAGGCTTTTCGGTAAGCGGGGAGGAAGAGCTCATCTCGCTTTTGCGTGACCTTTCGGTCATGAAAGAGAAGTACGATAAGGTTGCCGAGGCGCTGGAAGAGGTCAACGAGCGTGGATACGGCATTGTTATGCCCAACGTTGAGGATCTGCATCTCGAAGAACCGCAGATCGTCAAGCAGGCAGGCGGCTATGGCGTCAAGCTCCGCGCAGCGGCGCAATCGGTTCATATGATCCGCGCCAACATCGCCGCCGAGATCAACCCAATGGTGGGAACCGAGCAGCAATCCGAGGATATGGTGCGCTACCTGCTCAAGGAATTTGAAGAAGATCCCAAGAGCATTTGGGGCTCAAATATGTTTGGCAAATCGCTTTACGAGCTTATCAACGAGGGGCTCCATAACAAGCTTGAGCATATGCCCGAGGAATCGCGCAAAAAGCTTTCCGAAACGCTTGAGCGCATCATCAATGAGGGCAGCAACGGGCTGATTTGTATCTTGCTGTAATAAATAAACACAAAAACGGAGTAACTTGCGTTGCTCCGTTTTTGTTGTTTGTATTAAATTTTTAACCCTGCTTCTTTCATTTGTGCAACAATTATCGCTTTTTCTTCATCGGAATAGCGCTTCATAGGGAAGGTTGCGTTGCCAACGGCATAGCCCTGTGCCTCGAGCACTGCCTTTGCCGCAGGAATGATCTTATAATTCAGCAGCACCGAAATGATGCGAATGGCACGCGTTTGATATTCTCTTGCGGTCTTAATGTCACCTTTTACAAAGTTATCGTAAATGCCGCGAATGATATCGAACATAAAGTTGTAGGTCGTTCCAATACCGCCGTCCGCACCTGCCGAGAGCCCCATCAAAAGCATTTCGTCGGGACCGTTGATGATGTTCATCTCACCATTGGTAATATCCTTAAGACGCATCATCTGGTAGTAATCCGAGCTCGTCCACTTAATTGCAGTTATGTTGTCGATTTCAAACATCTTTGCGGCAATGTCGGCATTGATGTGAAAGCCCGCGGCGGGATTGTAATAGATCATCATCGGGATGGACACCGCGTCTGCAAGTTTTTTGTAGTAGTTGTAAACGTCGTCCTTGTCATAAGAGAAGAATAGGGGAGGAGTAGCCGAAATTGCCGCCGCTCCCACCCGCTCGGCGTGCTTCGCCAGGCGGATAGCATCCTCAAAGTTGCCCGATGCCACTTGAACGATGCAGGGCTTGCGACCGCCAACGGTTTTAATGGCTTCCTCCGTGAGAACCATACGCTGCTCGGGGGCGATGGCAATGCCTTCACCCGTTGCACCGCACAGGTAAAACCCGTCGGCGCCTTTCTCCAAAAGGTCGGTCAAAAGTTGCTTCAGTACGGGAACATTTATATTTTCGTTGGCATCCAAAGGGGACACCAAAGCGGGCATAACGCCACTAAATTTCATCATTTTCCATTCTCCATTTCTCTTGTGTTCACTATCATAACGGCTTTACCAAACGGACATTCGCGACGCAGGCGAAAATCAAAGACGTCATTCAAACTTGTCGCGTAGCAGTCGCTTGTTGCACGACCGCGCAAAACAATCATTTTTTGGCGTTTTGGGTCCTGTAAAGCTCTTTTTTAACAATTCGCGTAATTTTTGCACAAAATCTGCTTGACAAGCAGGTCGCGGTATGCTACAATAATTATACATCATTTTGTCCTGTATTGCAATAAGCCTACCCGACAAAAATGAAATCTCGATGTCTTGTTAGGAAATCATTATGCATTACGAATTATCTTTCAAAATGATAGAGAGGGAATATAAGGCATTTTTGCAGGATGGCTTTTACGTTTCTCCCAAAACCGATACCTCCTTGCACAAGCATAATTATACCGAGGTGCACGTGCTGGGGAAGGGAAAGGCAGAGTTTTTGATCGGCAATCATTCCGTAGCCTTTAGCGGGCCTGCGGTCATAACGCTTCCTGCGTCTGTAATGCATTGCTGCACCTATCAGGACGAAAACCTCTTGCACACGGCATTTCAAACCGACTGTATGGCCGAAGAACTGCGTACCTATCCCATTGCTGACGGAGTGGCAAAGGCTTTTTTTGAAGAAATACAGCAATGTTACCTCACAGGTAATTATAGTACCGTCGCGCTCTACATCCCCCTTTTTTGCAACCGTTATCACAAAGAGCACCATACCGTAACCGAAATCAAGGATTACAATTTCCTCATCAGCGAATTTTTTATTCTCAATTACGATAAAGACGTTTATCTTTCCGACCTTGCCGAGCAGCTTCACATTTCCGAAAGGCACGCCGAGCGCCTTGTTTTGCAGTATACGGGGCATAGCTTCCGCGAGGAGCTCGTTGCAGTGCGTATGCGCATCGCCAACCAATTGATGCAAGCGGAAAACGCATCTCTCGAGCAAATCGCCAAATACGTGGGCTACCGCTCCTATTCCGGCTTCTGGAAGGCAATGAAGAGGTATGAGAACGCAGAAAAATAAACGAACAACAAAAGCGCGCCCTTGCCAAGGACGCGCTTTCTCTTACTTTTTATTGCCTTAAACGTGATAAAAGGTGTGAGAAGTGGCTTGTACAAACATAGAGTGCAAATGGAATTATCAATGCGAAGCATTGTATATCATCCGCAACCTGTTGCGGTATATCAGCAAGCCGCAGGAGAGATACAGCCCCAAAGGGGCTGATGAGATACAAGGGCGGTGAGCCGTCCTTGATGATATACGCCGCACTTCGTGTGGCGATGATATGCCAAGCCTGCGGCTTGGATAAACAAAAACAGAACATTTGTCGGTGACAAATGTTCTGTTTTTGTTGGTGGAGACAATAGGAATCGAACCTATGACCTCTTGCATGTCAAGCAAGCGCTCTAACCATCTGGGCTATGCCTCCGTAACGGTGTATATTATACCATACTATTTGGGGAATTGCAAGAGGTTTTTGCGATTTTCTTAAAAATATTTTCAAAAGCTTCTTTAGCATTCCTCTTGACAAAAACACCCCCATATGTTATAATATATTTCGTTACAACGATCAATAATAAGTCGTTATAACGAATAAAACCACAAATTTATTAAAGAGGCGGTGTGGTATGGAATACTTAAAAATAGATGAAATAGCCGCAAAATGGGGCATTGGTGTGCGCCGTGTTCAGTTGCTTTGTTCCGAGGGAAAGATCCCGGGAGCGGTTCGCTTCGGTCGCGATTGGATGATCCCCACAGACGCACAAAAGCCCGCTGACGGAAGGACCAAGGCAGGGCGAATGGGGTTGGATGCGGATATGCCTCTTCCTCGCAAAACGCCGTTTTTGTATATGAGCGATCTTTACAAAACGCCCGGAGATGCCGATAGAGTTGGTGCATCGTTATCATACAACCACGAGGCGCAGGTGCTTTTCGAGGCTGAGGTTGCGTATTCCCGAGGAGAGATAGACAAGGTCTATGAAAGTGCAAACTATCTTCTTGGCAAGCATTCGGGCTTTTATGCCGTTCTTTCCGCAGGTATGCTTTTGGCGATGTGTGCTATTTGGAAAGGGGATATTGAAATGTGGCGTCGTGCAAAGATCCATATTGCCGAAGCCCCTGCTAAAAACGACCTTGACCGTGACGTTATGCAGCTTGCCATCAGTGCCGTTGATACCATGGTGTATAATGTAGAAAATTTTCCGGAGTGGTTCAAAAAAGGCAATTTTGAGCCTGTCCATAAAGACTCTTATCCGGCAGCTATGGTATATTATGCCAAGTATTTGTATGCTCTTGGCTACGCTGTTGCGATGGGGCATGTTAAAGTGGATGGAACGCAGGGGCTTTACATTATGTCGGTTATATCGTTTTCTGTTGAGCCGCTGATCTCATGGGCAAGTGCCAATAATACAATTATGGCCGAGATCTATCTAAGACTCACCTGCGCCGCAATATATCATAACTGCGGTAAGGATGATGATGCAATACATCACATCGACAAGGCAATTGCGTTAGCTCTCCCCGATAAACTGTACGGTACACTTGCCGAATACTGCCGCGTGCTTGATACGCTTATGGAAAAAAGACTTTCCATAGTTGATGAAAAGGCATGGCAAAGGGTAAAAGAGTTCTACAAGGTGTATAACGAGGGGTGGTCAAAGCTTTCGGGCACTATCCGCGGCAAAACCATCGTTACCTCGTTGACCGCGCGTCAGCGCGAGATCGCAAAGCTTGCCGCCTTTGGTTTGAGCAATAAAGAAATTGCCGAAAAGCTGAATATGTCGCTTGCGGGTGTCAAGCAGGCATTGGTTGCCATCACCGATAAAACGGGAGTAGGCAGAGATCGGTTTGCCGCATTCCTATAATCAAACAAAAAAACATAGCCGTTTTGGGGTCAAAATGGCTATGCTTTTTTCTTTTTTGAGGGCAAAAACATAGCCAAAATTTTGTTTTTTTGGTAATTCACAAATCCACTCAAAAAGGATATAATTTTAAAGGATACCAAAAAACACCATCCGCCACCCATACAGGAAAGCGGAAGAAAGGAAACAACAAGATGAAAATCCCCCCCACACACTTGACCGAAGCGCGCGAGGGAGACGTTTATGCAGTAGTCAACACCTTTGGAAAGACCTTTGAGCTCAAGTACGGCTACTATGATGAAAGAGACAGATCGGGTCCACCCGACGTCATCTATCCCGATTTTACAAAAGAGCCCATCTACACCGAGAATGGCGAGCCGCTTGTTACCATGATGCAGGATGCCTGCCCACACTACAAGGGAGACGTCAAATGGGTTGAAGATACCACCTGCGGTGAATGTAAACATTTTTGCCGCGGCGAGGAATGGTTCGGCTTATGTCGATGCCCTAAAAACAAAAGGAAAGAGGGCAGATGAGTGCAGAGTGCAGAATGAAAGCGCAACCGACTCCAAAGCCTTCCCCTTGAGGGGAAGGTGGCAAACGTCGCAGAGCGACGGGTGACGGATGAGGTGTAGCCGCCTCGGCGGCGTCCCTGAATTAGAAAAATAAAAAAAACATACACAAATCCATTCAAAAAGGAGAAAAAACAATGAGAAAAACAACGTTCACCAGAATTGCAAGCTATTTAATGGTTCTTGCAATGGTATTCTCTCTTACAGCGGCATTTGCTGTGGGAGTGTCCGCCGAGGGTACGGCACAAGCCCAGTGGGGTACCGATGCCGCAAACCTCACAAACGAGGGCACTTTGCAAGAGGCGCTCAACGCGGCTGCGGGTGATAATTCCATCACCTACATTAAAGTGATGGACAACATTGACCTCGGCGACTCGAACGTCAAAGCCACAGGCGGCACATTCACGCTTGACCTGAATGGCAAAACGGTTACTGCAACGAGTTATACTTTCTATGTAAAAAATGCTGTCGATATTACTATTACCGACACTTCAGCGGAGCAAACCGGCAAAATTGAATCCACCGATTCCGGTGCTGCCGCAATTATGACGCTCGACACCTCGGCGATAAATCTTACCATTGCGGGTGGTGCTTTCGTTGGTACAACTGCAATTAATACGAAACTCTCAACGGGTGGAACCACCGCCATCAATCTCACCATTACGGGTGGCACACTGCAGCCTACCGGTAGCGGTCATATCTCTTGGGGCTCAACCGGTGTGCTTGATCTTTCTGCCTACGGCAAATATTTGGACGGTGTGAACATTTTCAATAGCACCGGTAGCACCATTACGCTCCCCAGCGAAAAAATCATTCTTCCCGAGGGTTTTGATATTTATCAAAATGACGAAAAGGTCACCGAAATGCTCTATGGATACTACTACACCGTCAACGGCACGTACGTAGAGCCCGAAACCACTCCCGAGGAGACCACTTCCGAGCCCGAGGAGACCACCTCCGAGCCCGAAGAAACTTCTTCTGAAGAACCTGCTCCAGAGGATCCTATTCCCGAAGAGCCCACAGTAGAGGCACAATGGGGCACCGATGCCGCAAACCTCACAAGCAGCGGTACTCTGCAAGAAGCACTTGATGCGGCAGCATCCGATGCAAACGTAAAATACATCAAGGTGATGAAGAATATTGATCTTGGAACAGAGGATCTTTCGGTCAATGGTGGCAATTTTACGCTTGATTTGGGCGGTAAAACCGTTAAAACCGCTACCGACTACTACCTTTTGCTTATTGGCGCTTCGGTTACCCTCGTTATTGACGATACGGCAGGCAACGGTGCTCTTATTGGTGGTTGTGCTGTGATCAATGCGTGGGACAATGCTGTTGATATTACTGTAAAAGGCGGTACTTTGCAAGGCGACACTTATGCGATCATGTTTGATCACGAAAACGCCGATACAAGTCTGACCATTACGGGTGGCGTGCTTCGCGGAACACATTACGCAATCACAACCTGCGTGAAGACTACGATCACCGGTGGTACTTTTGAAGGTGAACTCGCAGCTATAGATTGGAACGGTGGCACACTTGATCTTTCCGGCTATGCAAATCCAACGGGTATCATTGTTCGCAATAATACAGGTGCAGAGCAAACCCTTGCACTTGCCACCGGTTACAGCTTTTACGATGAGTACGGCAGCAGAGTTGACGGTGCACTTGCAGGCGATTCCATCTACACCGTTGGTGTAAGCAAATATACCGTTACCGTTAACGTTGCCGATAACGGCTCTGCCACCACCAGTGTAGGTGATGATGGGGTTACTCCCGGCAGTGAGGTGACTGTAAACATCGTTCCGAATGATGGTTACAGAATTTCCGAGATTTTGGTAAACGGCACACCTCTTGTGGGCACCACCTTCACTATGCTCGAGGGCGATGTTATTATTGATCTTACCTTCCGCCTCTACCAAGCGGAGTGGGGAACCGACAAGGATAATCTCACCGCGTGGGGCAGCTTGCAAGAGGCACTTGACGCGGCGGCTGCCGATGCAAACGTAAAATACGTCAAGCTGTTATCTAGCATTATTTATCACGAAAAGAATAGTGTTACAACTAACGGCGGTAGTTTTACGCTTGATATAAACGGCAACACCATAGAAAGTAGGCATTACTATGCGCTTTATATTAAAGGCAACGTGAACCTCATTATTACCGATGCCAAAGGTGGCGGTTCGTTGAAAGGTGACAGCGCGGACATATGTTGGACCGAGGGAACTCTTGATCTCTCCGATTACTCCAATCCAGCGGGTATCGTTGTTAGAAATGCTACAGGTACGGAGCAAACACTTGCACTTCCTTCCGGCTACAGCTTTTACGACGAAAATGGCAACAGAGTTGACGGTGTATTTGCAAACAATTCCATCTATACCATTAACGTAGCCAAATACACCGTTACCGTAAACGAGACTACAAACGGCACTGTTACAGCAGACCAAAGCGGCGACCTTACTCCCGGCACTGTGGTGACCTTGACGCTCATCCCCAACGAGGGCTACAAGGCAGACGTCACCGTTGACGGTGCAATCTTTGATCCCGAAACCAACACCTTTACAATGGGTGAAGAAGACGTCACCGTTGACGTTACCTTCAAGCTCTACCAAGCAGAGTGGGGCACCGACAAGGATACCCTTACCGCTTGGGGCACGCTGGAAGAGGCATTTGATGCGGCGGCAGCGGATGCAAGCATTACTTATATTAAGGTGATGAACAACTTTGACATTGGCAACGATCCCTATTTTGTCGAGGGCGGCAAGTTTATTCTTGA
>JBGVQK010000085.1:0-15236 GCA_045127455.1 Eubacteriales bacterium | reverse complement strand
ATTGGTCGCCCCTACATGGTTAGTTTTTTCTCATCAGACAAACGACGCTCTCGACGTGGGTCAAGACTCCAAAAGGTCTCAAAACCTGTCAAAAACGAGGGTTGTAACGACAAAAGATATATTTATTACAAACCTTCATACAGTATTCGCTTCTTGTCGTCCTCGTCTATCGCATGTATAAAACAATCGTAAAAACGATCTGTCAAATAATCCTCTTCCCAATAATTATAGTAAAGGATAATTTTAAATACGTTTTTACCTTTTATTGCGAGCTCTGCGTAGTTGGGCTTTTCAATATGTAAAGGCTTTAACCCATCAATCGTGGTGTCACATACGATTATTTTTTTACCACAGTCCTTGCATTTGCACATAACGGAGATTTGCTTGTTGTTTTTTACTAACCAAGGTCTAAAGAGCCCTTTTGTCTGCTTTCCTGTATGTAATACATGAAAATACTCGTTTCCACAATCGCAAACAAGGGACGCTTCCACTGCTACTTTATTCGCCTCTTCAAGTATTTTCAGATTATCAATAATTCTTAGCTTGCTCATTAAACATTCCCCCTTCGATATGTTATACTAAACAGCTGTAAATGAGAGTTTTGAGTTTTGCTCGAAAATCACTTTTGTCCGTTCATTTTGGATTTAACAGTCGTAATGGAAGCAATCAACATTCTTCTTATCTTGCCGCACTTGTTCCGCAAGGATTTGAAAGTGAGCTCATCAATAATGCCGCTCTTAAACAACACCGAGAGCCAATTTTCCGTTTCATTTGCTTCTTTCTGTGCAATTTCGAGCTTGTGAACAAAATCGGCGTTGCTTTCGGCATATTTTGCTTCGGCTATATTCGCGCTGATTGAAGATGCGGAACGAATAAGTTGCTTTGTGTATTCGGGTCGTCCCTTTATTTTTGAACACAATTCAGTAATCTCAACCGCAAATTCTATCGCGAGTTCGTGTGAGGTTTTTGCCATAAATACTCCTTTGGGTCCACCTATGGTGGAGTGATATGGACGGCGTTGCCGTCGTGATATAGCGCAACTTCGTCGCGCGTGATATGCTTGCTATCGCAAGCGTGATATAACCTCGCGTTGCTCGGCGTGTAAGGAGCGAAGCGACGGAATAGCGAGCCTGCGAGCGTCTATGCGCACTTTGTGCGCGTGGAACGCCATCGCCTTACGTCGCGCAAGCGACATATCACGCACCCGAAGGGTGCATATCACGAACGCGAAGCGTTCTATATCACGCGCCGTAAGGCGTTATATCACGTCGCTTTGTCTGACCGTGTCAGACAAACGAAACTTTCAAAGTGTCCCGTACGGGGAAAAAGGTCCACCGGTGTCACCTCTCCAATTTTGTATCCCAATTCCCTAAACAACACGCAATCTCTTGCAAGCGTGTCGGGGTTGCAGGAGACGTAGACGATGCGTGCAAAGTTGCGCTTGGCGAGGTAGGTGATGAGCTCGGGTGTGCTTCCCTTGCGAGGGGGGTCCATAATGACGGTTGCACCCGACACGTCGCCGTGGGCGGCCTCTGCTCGCTCCAACAGCTTTTCGGCATTTGAAGCGTCACCGCAATAAAAATAGGCGTTTGTTATGTTGTTGCGCGCGGCATTCTCGGCGGCGCGTGTGACGGCTTCCTCGACGATTTCAATGCCGATGATCTTCTGTGCATCCTTTGCCATCGAAAGCCCGATGGTGCCAATGCCGCAGTAAAGGTCGAGGACGGTCTCTTTTCCTGTCAGCGCGGCGCGCTCGCGCGCAATGCCGTAAAGCAGCTCGCAAGCGTTGTGATTGACCTGATAAAACGCTCCCGCGGAAATGCGGAAGGTCAGTCCGCACAAAACGTCCTCGATATAATCTCTGCCGCCAATGCAGCGATAATCGTCACCAAGGACGACGTTGGTATTTTCTTTATTCACGTTGAGCATCACACTCTTGATAGAGGAAAAACGCTCCATCAATTCGCGTGCGAGGGTATCTTCGTTTTTGAGATGCGTGCCGTTGACAACAAGGCAGACCATCACCTCGCCCGTCTCGGCACCCGTACGCAAATAAATGTGGCGCAACTCGCCGCGTCCGTTTTCTTCCTCGTAGGCGCGAATGCCGTTACGGTCGCAAAACGCGCAGATGTAGTTCACGATTTTGCCAAATACCTCGGGCTGCAGCGCGCAATCGGACATAGGCACGATGCGATGCGTGCCCGTAGCATAAAAGCCTGCCAGCATTCCCGCCTTGCCATTGGCAACGGGATACTGCGCCTTGTTGCGGTAACGCGTCAGCTCGCCCGTGTGGCGAAGCTCGCCCACTTTTACATCCGAAAGCCCCGCTTTGCGGAAAGCATTTTCGACGTAGTCGCGTTTGAGTGCTGCTTCGTGCTCGTACTTTATATGCTGATAAACGCACCCTCCGCATCCCGCGGCGGTGCAGACGCCCTCGGTTGCGCGGAGCAGAGAGGGCTCTATCATTCTCTCAATTTTTGCAATGAGATAGCTCTTATTCACCTTGATGATGCGTGCATCGAGCAGGTCATCAGTGACGGCATCGCGCACAAAAATGACCTTGCCGCGCGCGCCGTTCTTCTCTTCTGCGTGAGCCACACCAAAGCCGAGATTGTTGATCTCTTCGATGCGGACGCGCAAAATATCATTTTTTTGCATCAGACGTAAAACTCCTTGCCGTTTTCAAGACAGAGGCAGGCAAGCTTTCCTGCACAGTTGATACGGATAATATTGCCCTCTCGCTCGATCTTGCCGCTCTTGGTGGGCTCGCCACCGACTACAACGATGGCACCCTCAATTAAGGGAGCGGTTGCATCTTCGGCAAAAAAGTCCTCGGGCTCGTAGTCCTCAAGATCGGTGTCGGGGTCATAATTTGCAATACCACGGCTCATTAGGATATAGTTTTTGCCCTTTACGTTGGCTTCTTCGTAGAGCGTCATTTCGGAAAGATAATCGAGCACACCCTCGCGTGCGTCGGCATCGAGTGCGCGGAATCCATCAAGCGTAGTTTGTCCGCCCTCGGCGACCCAAGCGGTCATTTCTGCAATGTAGTCGGCATCGGGTGTGGTGCCGCCCTTGAGCATTTTATCAAAGCCGTAAAGCATACGGGTGGCAAGATAATCGCGCTCGCCTGCTACTGCATAAACGTTTGCACGCATACTGATATCCTCGATCAGCTCCATCGGCTCGTCGCCAAAATCGACGGTGTTGCCAAGAATATAGAGCGTATCGCTATCGCCGATGAGAACGTTATCCATCAGCTCCTTGAATTTTTGGTAGTTGCCGCAAATATCCGAAATTACGTAGTTCATATATCTTCTCCTTGGAGGTTAAACAAATTCTGCGGGGTAGCTGTCAACAATATCCACCGCAATGGTTTTATCTGCCTCGTAAAGCATTTCGCGAATGCGCTCGCAAACGAGGTTTTCGGTAAAGAAGTGTCCGCCTTGAACGAGGTTCATTCCTCGCTCAGGGGCTTCGGTGAGTTGGTCGTGGCGCAGATCACCCGTCAGATACGTATCCGCGCCTGCGGCTGCTGCCGCACCTGATTCACCTGCTCCGCCGCCGCCCAATACGGCTACGCGAGAGACGGGCTTGCCACCATCACTGATTTGTACGTATTTTGCACCCGTTGCCTCTTTGACGAGCGCGGCAAAATCCTTGAGCGACATTGGCTTGGGAAGATTGCCGATGCGGCCGATCTCTTCGCCATCTTTGCCAAAGGGCGTAACGTCGCAAAGACCAACGGCATTTGCGAGGACGTCATTCACACCGCCGCTCACCGCATCAAGACGGGTATGAAAGCTCATAGCCGAAACGCCCGACGTAAGCAGACGAATAACCTTATTGACCGTAACATCCCCCGGGCACACCGCTTTGATGGCATGGAAAATAAGGGGGTGATGCGATACGACAAGGTCGTATCCCTCTTTGATGGCGTGTTCCGCCACAGCGGCGGTAATATCGAGTGCGACCAGCACGCGGTGAACCTCTTTTGTGTCATCGGGACAGACCATCAGTCCGTCGTTATCCCAATCGCAAGAAAGTGCGCGCGGCATCTTCTCTTCCAAAAACGCGTAAAGTTCTCTTACTGTCATTTCAATGTCTCCAATCTATCTTTCAAAAATTGCAGGGTGCGATCCTCGTCGCGTGTGTCCGCCGTGGCGGAAAGGGCTTTGCCGCGCCGTATCGCCTCCCAAACGCCGATCTCGTGCTCGATAAAGCCGCCAAGATTTGGCGTATTGTTTTGTATATTCAACCGACCGAGCAAAAGCTCCTCTTCGGTATATTTTTCGCTTTTGCCGCAATAGCGCGCGGCAACGGTTTGGTAATATCTATCCTCGTGTGTAATGGTCTCCCCCACGATTGCAAAGCCGTTTTCAAGAAGCCACTCACGCAACAAATGCGCACGCGTCATAGGCTGCAGAACAAGACCGATATTTTCGTTTTTTACCCACGGCGCCTCGGAAAGAATACGAATGATGAGCTCTCCGCCCATTCCAAAAATCAAAATATTGTCAGGGGCAAAGCCCTCGGTGCCGTGCAATCCGTCGGTGCAAAGCGTTTCGATCTTTTTGGAAAGGTGCGCTGCGGCAATATTCTTTTGGGCGCTCTCAATAGGCCCGCGATTGATATCGCACGCGAGCGCGCGCGAAGAAATATGCTGCCCAACCAGATAAATGGGCAGGTATGCGTGGTCGGTTCCAACGTCGATCACAGCCCCCCCCCTCTTTAGGTATGGGAGCGCGCTCAAAAGACGTGCCGACGGAATGGGCGTGGTTTGCATAAGTATCCTTTCGGTGCGTATTATCGTTTTTTGAAAAAGGGCGCCGCACAAGGCGTACGGCGCCCACGTGCCGATTATTGCTTTTCGGCAAGGAATTTGTTAATTGCCTCTACCAGGGCGTCAGCGTCGGTTCCGTGTGCGGCGCAAGCAGCCTCAATAGACTCACCGCGGGATGCGGGGCAGCCCAGGCAATGCATGCCAATGGCAAAGAAGAATTGCGCGGTTTCGCGATCGTAATCAAGAACGTCGCCTACGATGGATTGCTTTGTAACTTTCATTTTGCAATCTCCTTTCTTTTAGTTGGTCTTATTTGTATATTTACGATATACGTAGATATTATAACCTATTTTTTCGGCTATGTCAATGACTCCGCTTGCATTTTCGCAAAAAAGCGTAAAAAAATTGGCTTTACCAACCTCTCCCGTCTTGACAACGACCAAAAAAACTGCTATAATTTATGTTGGAGTGATATGTCACATTGTGACTGAAAGGAGGTGTGCGTATGCGCCCAATATTGAATGACGTAGTGGCAAATGAGCACCTTCGCTCTCGCCTTGGCGACGAGCTTTTGGCAGGCAAGCTTTCGCACGCCTATATTCTTTCGGGTGAGCGCGGATTTGGCAAGCACACCTTAGCCCTCAACCTTGCGGCAGCTCTTGCTTGCGAGAGAGAGGGGGATGCATCCTCGTCTCTGCCCTGCCTGAGTTGTCCCTCTTGCCGCAAAATTCTTGCGGGCAACTCCCCCGACGTGATCTATATCAATCGTGGGGACAAGGCAACGCTTGGCGTTGACCCCATTCGCGAATTGAAGCAGGACGTATATATTCCCCCGAACGATCTTTCGGTCAAGGTCTATATCATTGAAGAGGCACATCTGATGACGACGCAGGCGCAAAACGCTTTTCTGCTCACACTTGAAGAGCCCCCCGCCTACGTGCTGTTCCTTTTGCTTTGCGAAAACGCCGATCTGCTTTTGGAGACCGTGCGGAGTCGCGCACCCGTTTTGCGCCTCGAGCCCGTTCCAAACGAGCTGATCTTGCAGCACATCTGCAAAAAATCGCCCGAAGCCAAACGAATGGCGGAGAGCGACAGAGCAGCCCTTGAGGAGATCGCGGTTGCCGCCAACGGCAGCATTGGCCGTGCACTTGAGCTGCTTGACCCCAAGCTCTACAAGCCGCTTGCCGACCGTCGCGAGATCGCGCGCACCTTTGTGCGCTTGTGCGCCTCTCCCAAAAGCACGGGCGAGTCGATGCGCTTTTTGAACAGTCTTGGAGCACGCCGCGACGAATTGATCGAGCAGTTTAGCACGATTTTGATCTGCTTGCGCGACCTTTTGCTCTGCAAGCAAACCGAAAATGCGCCGCTTTGCTTTTTTGCCGACCGCGAAGAAGCATCCTCTTTGGCATACACCTTTACCACCCCAACGCTCCTCTCGCTGTGTGACAGCGTAAATGAAGCAACCGACCGCTTGCGCGCAAACGCAAACGTACGCCTGACCGTAACGGCTATGGCACAGCAGTGCAATCTGCTTTGATAGATATTCCCCTTTGGGAAGAAAGGAAACAATATGGAAGACAACAACAAGACCGCCCCTGCGCAAAACGCGCAAGGAACCCCCGCACAGGGCGGTGAAAATAAAAACCGTCGCCGCAGAGGTCATCGCGGCGGCAAAAAGCACCAGGAAAAGAAGCAACGCGCGGCGGCTGCCGCAGCAGCTGCTGCCGAAAACGCTCAAAAGGGCGAGGGTGCACCTCAAAAAAATGACAAAAACGCAGATACGGTATCGAAAAACGCTCCCCAAAGAGACAAAAAGAACGATAACCGCAACCGCCAAAACCAAAACAAAAGGGATGGCAGAAAGCAGTCCGACCGCCCGCTTCAAAAGAGTGATGGAGCAGGTGCTCTCAAAAACGAGGACGAGCTTGCCGAGTGGCGCGCAAAGATCGTGCTCAATGCCGCTCCCACAAAGCTCACTCCCACGCAAGCAGAGCCCGCAATTGACGAGCCTATGCCCGAATTGAGCAACGAAGAGCTTTTTGCATCTCCCACCAACACCCCTGCCCCTGCTAACGAGGAAGAAACAGAAGAAAAGGTCGAGGTCATCGGCATTCGCTTCCGCTCTGCGGGCAAGGTATCCTATTTTGATCCTCGCGGTCAAAAGCTCAAAAAGGGCGAATTTGCCATTGTGGAGACCGCAAGAGGCCCCGAGTTTGGCGAGGTCAGCCTTGAGAACACGATGGTCAACGTCAGTGAGACCGTTACGCCTCTGCGCCCGCTGATCCGCGTAGCAACGCCCGCCGACGTAGAGCACAACGAGGAAAATCACGAAAAAGAAAAGAACGCTCTGATTATTTGTCAACAAAAGATCGAGGCGCATAAACTGGATATGAAGCTCATCGACGTGCAATACGCGTTTGATAATTCCAAGCTCCTATTTTATTTCTCTTCCGAGGGTCGCGTAGACTTCCGCGAGCTGGTAAAGGATCTTGCATCGGTATTCCGCACGCGCATCGAGCTGCGCCAGATCGGCATTCGTGACGAGGCAAAAATGCTTGGCGGCATCGGCTCCTGCGGACGCATTCTTTGCTGCTCCACCTTCCTGCCCGATTTTGCACAGGTGTCGATTAAAATGGCAAAAGAGCAAGGACTCTCGCTCAATTCCGCAAAAATTTCGGGTATGTGCGGCAGACTTATGTGCTGCCTGCACTTTGAATCCGAAACCTATGCCGAGGAGATCCGCCGCACACCCGCAGTTGATTCTCTCGTAAAGACCGAGGACGGCATTGGAACGGTCATTTCCACCAACCCCTTGGCTGGAACCATTCGCGTCATTTTGAAGGATTCGCCCGATACCCCGCCCAAGCAATACCACCGCAGCGAGGTCACCCCTCTTGGAAAATCTCCCAAGGGCGGTGAAAAAAAGGAAGAAGAGGCGGCAGAATAAGCCAATTTTTTTCGACAAAAGTGCCACTTTTTCGATTTTCAATATTTTTTTAAAAAAAATATCAAAAAACAGTTGCAAAAACAAAAAAATTGTGATAGGATATAGGTGTCCCAAATACTAATCAGGAGGAAAATAGTATGGCATACAAGATCAGTGACGATTGCGTAGCATGCGGTGCTTGCGTTGAGGCTTGCCCTATGGGCTGCATCACCGAAGGTGACGGCAAGTATGAGATCGATGCAGATACCTGCGTATCTTGCGGTGCTTGTGCTGAGGCTTGCCCTGTTGGCGCTCCCCAGGAAGCATAATTACATCTTTGCTACCTAAGAGCGAAGCGGGCGGTTACACTCACCGTCCTCTTCGCTCTTCCAATTCTCTAAAGGAGTCGGAGTATGACAGACCTTCCTCTTCCCCCATTCCCCTCCATCCGTCTTGCCGACGATGAACGGTTTGACGTGGTAAACGAACAGATCCGCTTAATTCAAAAAAAGAACGGCCTGACGTTTGGGACAGATGCATTTTTGCTTGCGGCTTTTGTAAAAAGCGCACCAAAGGTGCACGCGGTCGACCTTGGCAGCGGCACGGGTATTCTTCCCTTTTTGCTTCTGGCAAAGGGAAAGATCAAGTGTGCCACCGCAGTTGAGGTACAGCCCGCATTTGCCGATCTGATCAAGCGAAATGCCGCACTCAATCATTTTGAAAAACATGTCACGCCCCTGTGCGCTGACGTGCGCGAAATTCGCCCCGAGACAATCGGCGGCGAGGTCGGCTTGGTGATTTCCAATCCCCCATATATGAAATGCACGTCGGGCAGACGAAATGAAAGCGAAGAAAAATACATCGCCCGCCACGAGGTGTGCGGCAACATTTCGGATTTTTGCGCGTGTGCCGCGCGATTACTCAAGCACGGCGGAAAATTCGTGTGCGTTTGGCGCCCTGACAGATTGACCGATCTGCTTTCCGCTATGTGCGACCATCGCCTCGAGCCCAAGCGAATGACCTTTGTTCACGCCGACAGCGCAAGCGAGCCCTGCAGTGTGCTGATCGAAGCCGTCAAGGGCGGTGCCCCGTCGCTTCGCATCTCAAAGCCGCTCATTCTTTACGAGGCGCGAGAGGAAAACGAAAAAACACGCCGTTTAACAGCCGAGGCAAAAAAGATATACAACTCTTGCAGTTTTGATGATTAAAGTCTACCGTAACTGCAAAAACTGAACATTGAACCTTATAAAAAGTAAAATAAATCAAACATAAAGGGAGGATAAAACCATGAAAAAGAGCACCATCGCAAAGTGGATCATCGCATCCGTAGCAATTACCGCAGTTGCCGCTTTTGTTGCCGGCGTAGCTTTTGAGCTCAGAGCTATCAGAAAGCTGACCGTTGACATCGACAACGACGAAGAGCCCCAAGCAGACGACCTTTTGGAAGAGACCGAAGAGGTTGTAGAAGAGGCTTGATCAACAAACTAAGCTGGCAAAGAGAGAACCCTCGCGGTTCTCTCTTTGGCTATTGAAGAAGATGGAACATATCAAACGAATTTTAAGCTACACAAGACGGGCGCTTGACGATTATGGAATGATCCGCCCGGGAGATAAGATCGCTGTGGGGGTTTCCGCCGGAAAGGATTCGCTCACGCTTTTGTGCGCCATGGCAGAGCTTCGCCGCTTTTATCCCGTTCCCTTTGAGCTGGTTGCCGTAACCGTGGATATGGGTTTTGAGGGCGGAATGGATTTCTCCCCCATTCAAAAATTATGCGACGAATTAAACGTTCCGTATTACATCGAAAAAACCGAGATCGCAAAGATCATTTTTGATATTCGCAAAGAAAAGTCGCCCTGTTCGCTTTGCGCCAAAATGCGTCGCGGTGCGCTCCATCGCGCGGCAAAGGATCACGGCTGCAACGTGGTGGCTCTCGGGCATCACTTTGACGATGCCGTAGAGACCTTTATGCTCAACCTCTTTTTTGAGGGACGTCTTGGCTGTTTTTCCCCCGTGACCTATCTCTCGCGAATGGACATCACGCTCATTCGCCCGATGATCTATATGCCCGAAAAAGAGGTGCGTTACTTTGCAAACAAAGTGGACTTGCCCGTTATCAAGTCGCCCTGCCCCGCTGACGGAAACACGCAACGCGAACAGATGAAGCAGCTACTCTCAAAGCTCGACCGCGAGCACAACGGCTTGCGCTATCGCATTTTTGGCGCGATGCAGCGCGGCGAGATCGACGGCTTCAAACTCACCCCCAGTATGCAAGGCATTAAGGCGTATGAGGAAGAGGACGAAGAGTGACGCGCACAAACTTTAAGTGACCCCGTAAGAGAAAAGTTTTGGTCAAGCTTTTCCAAAAGCTTGCGGGGTGGAGGGGCAGCGCCCCCCATATGCGGCGCTTTTCTTTTTTGATAACTTTTTTCTTTTGCGCCTACGATGCCAAAAGAAAAAAGTGACTGACAAATTTTCGTAGCAAACAGACTGTTTATTTGCATAAATTCCATAGCCGCCTTTTCTTTGCAAAGTAGAGGCGCAAAGAAAAGGTTAACGAAAAGAAACGCCGAGGCTTTGTTTCGCCTCGTGCGCGAGGCGACAAGGGCTCCGCGCCCTTGACGGCGAAAACTTTTTGAAAAAAGTTTTATCAAAAACTTTACCACACAACACACTAAAGCTTTAAGAGAGGAACCAAAATGAACTTTCTACCACTCTCTCGCGCGGATATGGTTGCGCGCGGTTGGGATAAACCCGATTTTGTATACGTTACGGGTGACGCTTACGTCGATCATCCGTCCTTTGGCGTCTCTATTATTTCCCGCGTCCTGGAAGCCGCAGGCTATCGCGTTGCCATCCTCTCGCAACCCGATTATAAAAGCTGTGACGCCTTTCGCGAATACGGCCGTCCGCGCCTCGGTTTTCTCGTCACGTCCGGCAATATCGACAGTATGGTGGCACATTACACCGCATCTAAAAAGCGCCGCAGCTTTGACTATTACTCCCCCGGTGGCGAAATGGGCAAGCGCCCCGACCGTGCTGTGATCGTCTACTCCAACCGCATCCGCGAAGCGTACGGCGACGTGCCGATCATCCTTGGCGGTCTTGAAGCCTCGCTCCGTCGCTTTGCCCACTACGACTATTGGGATAACAAGGTGCGCCGTTCGGTTTTGGTCGACAGTACCGCCGATATTCTCACCTACGGTATGGGCGAGAACATCCTTTTGCGCATTGCCGAGCTGCTTTCTCGCGGTGTGCCCGTCAAAAAAATCCGCGACGTGCGCGGAACCGTTTACCTTTGCCGTCCCGAGGATGCCGTTCATTATGATGTTGCGGCAACCTTTGATTATAACGAACTGAAGAACGACAAACGCAAGTACGCCGAGGCCTTTGGCGTGCAATACAAAAACCAGGATGCCATCAACGGCCGCGCGATCTGCGAGCTTTACGACGGCAAAATGCTGGTGCAAAACCCGCCAATGCCCCCGCTTGAGCGAAGCGAGCTCGACCGCGTGTATGCCCTGCCGTATATGCGCGATTATCACCCCACGTACAAGGAAAAAGGCGGTGTGCCGGGCATCGAAGAGGTCAAATTCTCCATCACGCACAACCGCGGCTGCTTTGGCGGCTGCAACTTCTGCGCCCTCGCGTTCCATCAAGGCAGAACCGTTCGCTCGCGCAGCGAGCAGAGCGTGATTGAGGAAGCGAGAAAGATCACCGCGCTCCCCGATTTTAAGGGCTACATCCACGACGTTGGCGGTCCGACCGCCAATTTCCGCTACCCTGCCTGCAAAAAGCAGCTTGAGGATGGCGTTTGTGCCACGCGCAAGTGCCTCGCACCCAAGCCCTGCCCCAACCTCGAGGTCGACCACACCGAATATCAACACCTGATTGAAGAGGTCGAAGCTCTGCCGCGTGTTAAAAAGGTGTTCATTCGCAGTGGCATCCGCTTTGACTATCTGCTCGAAGATAAAAACGATGCGTTCTTCCGCAAGCTCGTCAGAGATAACGTCAGTGGTCAGCTCAAGGTCGCACCCGAGCATTGCTCCTCTGCGGTACTCGCTTGCATGGGCAAGCCCAATTTTGAGGTTTATGAAAAATTCCGCAAGAAATTCTTTGACATCACCCACGAAATTGGAAAAGAGCAATATCTTGTCCCCTATCTCATGTCCAGCCACCCCGGCTCTACGCTGAACGATGCCATTGAGCTTGCCGTTTGCCTGAAGAAAAACGGATACGCGCCCGAGCAAGTGCAGGACTACTACCCCACCCCAGGAACGGCATCCACGGTGATGTATTACACGGGTATTAACCCCTTGACGATGAAAAACGTTTACGTTGCCACCGACTACCACGAAAAGCAGCTGCAACGTGCACTTCTTCAATACAATCGCCCGCAAAACGCCGACCTCGTGCGCGAAGCGCTGACAAAGGCAGGACGCACCGACCTCATCGGTCACGGCCCCGAATGTCTTGTTCGCCCCGCGAACACGCACGCCCCAAGAAAGGACAACGGCAAAAAGCCGAGCGCTCCCCAAAAAGGCAACAAAAAAGCGCCCCAAAAGGACGCAAAAGGCGCAAAAACCGCTACACGTGGTGCAAAAAGCAGCACACGCCCAGCCAATAAACCGACTGCCAAAAAAAGCGGACAGGCGAAGAGGAAAAGATCATAAGCAGGAGAAAAGGAAATGAAAAAGACACTCAAAGCCATCTTATCCATTTGCTTTACCTTCGCTATTCTTCTAACGGTTACAGCATGTTTTGGGGCCAAAATTCCCCAAGGCGATAACGAAATCTACGAATTTTACAAAGAGCTTTGTAGCAAACCGCACAATGCCCAGGCGTTCAAAGTGTATATGACCTTTGATAATGAAGTTGTTGTTTATAAAACCACCAGATGGGGATCAGATTATTACGATTGTTACCTCTTGACTACCACTGATGAAGGCAAACAAGAATATTGGATTGTTGACAACAAGAGTTATCGATGCAACAACGGCGAAACTCCACAAAAGGATGCTTCTTTTGAACCTATGCTTGCTTTTATATACTATGAAGCGCTCATGCCTATCGACCCCCTCACAAAAGAAGACCTTAATAATCTTTCTTCCCGTTTCGATTATTTTGCCAATGCTATTATAGTCACTTTTGAAGCACAAACCACATACGGCACAAAGCTTTGTTATACCATTACTTACTCAGAAAAAAAGGAATCTATTCACTTTGAGATAGAGGAGTTCGATGGCTCCGAAACTGTTAAGCATTGGACTTTTCTATTTGACCAAATTGATGACCCCGAGCTTAAAATCATTGCTCCCTCTGTTGAAAACGAATAACAAAAAGGCTTTACCGAACCTGTGATTGGTAAGGCCTTTTATTTTTTTCAAACAAGCAGATATAAAAAAGCCGTTTTTGCGTAACGGAAAGGGCTAAAAAAGCAAAAACGGCCAGAAAAAGATATTCGGGTCAGTTGGGGTGGTAGAGGCCGCAAGTTCAAGTCTTGTCACTCAGACCATATCGAGTGTTCATAACAGATTTAGGTTATGGACACTCGATATTTTTTTGCTTATGCTTACTTTTGGGTTAAATATTGAGTTGTTTTGAGCAGGTTCGCCTGCTCTTTTTTGTTTTGGGGGTTAAATTGCGTTAGATAAGTATTCGATAGCTACACCCTTGCGTGAGTCGAGGATATAGGGCGGTCTATGAATGATACCGGGGATGTCAAGCGTGCCAACAAATCGATAGTGAATAATGACTTTTTGCGTTTTGTTCTTGCCCGTTCCCTCTACGGGAAAGACCTCGATCTTTTCGATCAGCTCTCGCAGAATAACGGGTGTTAAGGTTCGCATCTCCATAAACTTGCGGATAGCTTTGAGAAAGTCATCCTTTGCCGTCTGCATTCTGTCGATGCTGTCGAGTTTTTCTTTGAGTTCAAGTGTCTGCCGCTTCAACTCCTCTTGCTCGTTCTCGTACTTTTGAGATAACCGCATAAACCACTCGTCCGTTACCTTGCCCTCCACGTTGTCCTCATAGAGCTTTTCAAAGAGTCCAAGAAGCTTTTGACTTCGCGCTCTCGCCGTTGCTAAAGCACCTTCCGCAGCCGTTCTCTCCCTGTGCATATCCTTGTTGGTCTTTTTCTCCAAAAGCTCCGCAAAGGCTTCCTCCGCACTTTCAAGAAAGTCCGCAAGCATTCGTAGCTCCATCAGCACGATCTCCTCTAAAGCATCCTCGCGAATATAGTGGGTATTTTCACAAGTACCGCGCATTCCCTTATAGTTTGAGCAACTAAAGAAGCGGATGCTTGGATTCTTTTGGTTGAAGTTGAACCAAAGCTTATGCCCGCAATCTCCGCAGTAAAGAAAGCTCGTGAAAATACTTTTCTTTTGGTTTTTGTCCTTTGGCGGTCTGCGCTTGGTCTTTTCCACAAGCTTCTGTACCTGCTCCCACGTGTCACGGTCAATGATCGGCTCGTGAACGTCCTTGAAGATCGCCCAATTCTCCTTTGGGTTCTCAACTCGTGTTTTGTTTCTGAAGGACTTTGACGTGCTCTTGAAGTTGATAATATCACCGCAGTATTCCTGTTGTGAGAGCATCTTGGCAATCGTTGTCTTGCACCACTTGTACGGATCGGCTTGTGTTTTCTTTCCGCCTCGCGGAAGTCCCTTGCTTTGCCAATATACCATCGGCACTAACACCTTGTCCTCTTGAAGCGTTCTCGCAATCGTTTCGTTGCCCTTGCCCTCAATGCACAAGCGGTACACTCGTCTGACCACCTCTGCCGCCTCCGTGTCTATGATCCATCTCTTTTTGTTGTCGGGAGCTTTCATATATCCGTAAGGCGGTTGAGATAACGGCTCACCTGCATTGCCTCGTATCTTATGTGCGGAACGAACCTTTCTTGAAATATCCCTTGCCATCATCTCGTTCATTACGTTACGGAACGGCGCTAACTCGTCCTCTCCGTTCTCGCTGTCTATGCAATCGTTGATGGCAATGAAGCGTATGTTGTTTTCGGGAAAGTAGTAGTCGGCGTAAAGCAATCTCTTTTAATGAAATAAAGGTAATCGCCGTAAGGATTTTTGTCAAAACTGCAAGTCGCACCATTGAAGAAGTAGATTGGTAAATCACTCAATTTAATTTTCTTCTCGGTATCACTAATCTTTTCCTCCCACTCTTGTATGGCTGACTTGTCAATGTTGGTAGGACGATTTAATATCGCACCTTTAGCTACAGCAAGCAACAACTTGGATATGGAAAGATTCATTGATGAGAGAACTTCATTTGTAATTGTTCTACTATAACATACCGTGTGTCATTGCCATAGTTTTTACCTTCGGACAAAAGCTATATCATAATCTTATTTGCTGTAAACAGCAATTTCCTTTCTTTTATGCTCGCTTTGATGATGAAGCTTATCAATAATTTTTCTTTTTTCACTTGGAATTTCTTTACCGCAAAGAAACGCATCAAGCTCGGCGTAAGTCACACCCATTTCGCCCTCGTCGGTCTGACCGTCAAAAAGTGCCGCT
>JBGVQK010000084.1:0-3140 GCA_045127455.1 Eubacteriales bacterium | reverse complement strand
CAAGAAGTTTCCCCCACGAAAAATTCTTATTTCAACTTTTCAAGTGCATTTTTAACACCGTCAAGATTTTCTTGGTATTTAGCGAGCTTTGCGCGTTCGGCGTCTACAACAGCGGCAGGCGCTTTGGCAACAAAGCCTTGGTTAGAAAGCTTGCCAACGAGGCGAGCGATTTCGCCTTCAAGCTTTTTGGCTTCTCCCTCAAGACGAGCGCGTTCCTTTTCGGTGTCAACGAGGTCGGCAAGCGGCAGATAGATGGTTGCAGAGTCGGTGATGATCTGAACGGCATTATCGGCACTAACGGCATCGTCATTAAAAGATGCTGCAACGGCTACGTCGGAAGCAGATGCAAGACGTGCAAAGAAGGGATAGGTGTTCTCGCCAAAGGATTCGGGATATGCGGTTGCAATATAGACCTTTGCCTTGCGGGAAGGAACAACGTTCATCTCGTTGCGGCGGTTACGGATCGCCTTGATAGCCGCGATAACGCGAGAGAGCTGCAGGGATTCCTCGGGGAAATTGAGAGCGTCATTTGCCTTGGGATATGCGGAGATCATAATGCTCTCGGCATCGCCCTCGTGAGGCAGTGCGCCGTAAATTTCCTCGGTGATGAAAGGCATAAAGGGATGCAGCAGCTTGAGCGTGCCCGTAAGAACGTAGCAAAGAACGTTCTGTGCAACGATGTTGCCCTCGGTATCCTTTTCGGCAAGGCGACTCTTGGTCAGCTCAATGTACCAGTCGCAGAAGATATCCCAAATAAAGTCGTAGATCGCGCTGAGTGCTACACCGATCTCATAGTGATCGAGCGCACTTGTAACAGATGCAACGGTCTTGTTGTACTCGGTCAGGATCCATTTATCCTCGGCAGAGAGCAGAGCCTCTTCGGGAAGCTCGACCTTGTCGATGGTCAGGTTCATACGAACAAAGCGAGATGCGTTCCACAGCTTGTTTGCAAAGTTGCGGGCAGCCTCCATCTTCTCGTCAGAGAAGCGCATATCGTTTCCGGGCGAGTTGCCGGTGGAGAGCGCAAAACGGAGTGCGTCGGCACCGTATTTGTCGATGATCTCCAAGGGATCAATGCCGTTGCCGAGCGACTTGGACATTTTTCTGCCCTGCGCGTCACGAACGAGACCGTGAATGAATACGGTATCAAACGGCTTTTCACCCATGTGCTCAAGACCGGAAAAGATCATACGCGATACCCAGAAGGTGATGATGTCGTAGCCCGTAACGAGAACGCTTGTGGGATAGTATTTTTTGAGATCCTCGGTCATCTCGGGCCAACCCATTGTGGAGAAGGGCCACAGAGCCGACGAGAACCAGGTGTCAAGTACGTCCTCATCCTGACGAACGGGAGCACCACACTTGGGGCAAGTGGTGATATCTGTGCGAGAAACGGTCATCTCACCGCAATCGTCACAGTAGAACGCGGGAATACGGTGTCCCCACCAAAGCTGACGGGAAATGCACCAGTCAAGGATGTTGTTCATCCAGTTAAAGTAGTTTTTGGAGAAACGCTCGGGAACAAAGCGAATGTCGCCCTGCTCTACCGCCTCGATTGCGGGCTTTGCCAGAGGCTTCATTTTAACGAACCATTGGTCGGACGTCATCGGTTCAACAGTCGTGCCGCAACGGTAGCAAACGCCAACGTTGTGGTCGTGGGGAACGGTCTTAACAAGGTATCCCTCTGCCTCAAGCTGAGCAACCAGAGCCTTGCGGCATTCGTAGCGGTCCATACCCTCGTATTTGCCTGCACCTGCGTTCATGGTTGCATCGTCGTTCATAACCTTGATCTGCTCCAAGTTATGGCGTTGACCAACAAGGAAGTCGTTGGGGTCGTGTGCGGGGGTGATCTTTACGCAACCGGTACCAAAGCCGATCTCAACGTAATCGTCGGCAATAACGGGGATCTCTCTGCCAACAACGGGCAGAATGAGGGTCTTGCCGATGAGGTGCTTCATATCCTCGTCCTCGGGGTTAACTGCAACGGCGGTATCACCGAACATCGTCTCGGGACGGGTGGTGGCAACCTCAACGTAGCCGTCCTCACCCTTAATGGGATATTTGATGTGCCAGAAGTGGCCGGGTTGATCTTTATACTCTACCTCGGCATCGGAAAGAGCCGTGAGGCAGCGCGGGCACCAGTTGATGATGCGGTAGCCGCGATAGATGAGTCCTTTTTCGTAAAGGTTTACAAATACGTCGCGAACAGCGCGGGAGCAGCCCTCGTCAAAGGTGAAGCGTTGACGCGTCCAGTCGCAGGATGCGCCCAGCTTTTTCAGCTGACCCGTGATGCGTGCTTCGTATTTATCCTTCCAAGCCCAAACGCGCTCCAAGAACTTTTCACGACCAAGGTCGTAGCGAGAAAGTCCTTCTTCAACGCGCAGGCGTTCTTCAACCTTAATTTGCGTAGCAATGCCTGCGTGGTCGGTTCCGGGAATCCAAAGGGTGTTAAAGCCTTGCATTCTCTTGTAACGAACAAGGATGTCTTGCAGGGTCTCGTCGAGCGCGTGACCCATATGCAATTGACCCGTTACGTTGGGGGGCGGAATAACAACGGAGAAATGCTCCGCATCGTTTTTGACATCGGGCGTAAAGTAGCCCTTGTCGCACCAATTTTGATAAATTCTGTCCTCAAACTCCGACGGCGCGTAAGTTTTTGGCAGTTCGTTGTACTGATCCATTGTAATAGACCTCCTGAAAATATATGTGCAAATTATTTTTTGACAAAAGAAAAAGCCTCCCCGCCCATCATCAGGACGTGGAAGCACGCGGTACCACCTGATTTTGCATCCATGCCAAAAAGGCGCGCGGATGCACACTCAACTCCCATAACGGCGGAACCCGTTGTCGACTACACAAGGAATAAAAACATTCCCCTTCCCCGGCACCACTCCAAAGTGACTTCCGCATCCCATGCCTTGGGCTCGCACCAACCGCCCTCTCTCTGCGCGCAAAAGGTCTGCGTACTCCTCTTTTTCATCGTGTTTCAAGTTATTGTATCACAAAAAATTGAGATTGTCAATATATTAGAAGATTTTTTGTAGGGGAACTTTTGAAAAAGTTCCCCCACGCCCCCTCAAAACTTTCACACAACAAATATCTAAATCGATTTGTTGGTTTTCGGACGGACAGTCGGGGGG
>JBGVQK010000083.1:0-36991 GCA_045127455.1 Eubacteriales bacterium | reverse complement strand
GAAGTTCCCCCCACAAAACCATTATTCATCAAATACTACTGTAATAACACGGGTTATAATCGACTTAACGGGAACGCCATCGGCGTTGGGATATTTAAAATCGGAATAGATCCACAAAGCGTGGGTATCATCGAGAGCGAGCAGGTCGGTATAGTAGCATGAGGAATTATTCTCGCCCGAGGCGAGGTCAAATGTTTGCGCGGACTGCCATTTCTTGCCTGTGGGGTCGGACGTTGCACGAATGCGCATATAGGGGCGACCGTAGGTAGCGATAGAAACACCGCAATCGAGCGTGACCATTTGCGGGAGCACGCCGATATCGTCAAACTTTTTAATAACGCTCCACGACTTGCAATTGTTTGTAGATCGCGACCAATAGCAGGGCTTGCTATCACCGCCGCTACGCATCAAAACAAGAAAAGAACCGTCGGGCATTACGTTAAGGCAAGGCTCGCAAAGCCCCTCGGAGAACTTAAGACTACTGCCAAACGTTGTGAGTTGAGAAAGGAAATTCCAAGTGCGTCCGTTATCCTCAGACGAGAAGATGTAGGTGGAATAATACTTATTATGTCCGTTTACGGCATATTCGCGTGTAGGAGAATGGGAGTTAAAGCCGTAAAAATACATTGCCAAATACATTACCCCATCCACAATAACAATGCTATCCTGGCTCAGTGCAAACATTTGCGTCATGGGATAGATCTTTTCGCCGGGGAATTCGGTCAGCGCGGCGTGCGGCCAGTTGATGGTGCACTCAAATTTTTCTTTTGTATCGGTTTCGGAATCGTATTCATATCCCCAAACGGTGGTATCCTCATTCTTTGGCAGATCCTCGGCAAAATAGAGCTTGTAGCCATTGTCCGAGCCCCATGTTGTGGCAGGCTCGTACTCCTTTTGCCAAGTTGCCGCGTGCGCATTGGCACGCTCAAAGCCTGCAAAATACTTGCCGTTGCTCATTTTGAACTTGTTGGAAATAGAGCACAGCGACGCATCGCTGCTCCAAGTCTTGCCGCCGTCGGTTGAAACCTTTGATCTATATACGTCAACGTAATCGTCAATGGTATCATTGGAATAACACCACGTGGCAAGAAGGTTGCCGTCAAGTGTATATGAAAGAGAGGGAAACTGATTGTGTCCCCATGCGTCATCGCCAACAGCGCCCTGCGTTACCACAATAGGCTCACCAATTTCAAGGTGAAAGCTTTTGGGCTCTGCGGGGGTGGTGGGTGCAGGCGTGGTCTCTTCGGGCGTTGTAGCCTCGGGAGTGGTCTGTTCGGGTGTGGTGTTCTCGGGGTTAGGAGTGGGCGTTGTGCTATCGGGGGTAGGGATAGCAGGCGTTTCGTTTGCGGTGCCACACCCCGGCAAAATGCCGAGCAGGATCCCCATTGCGAGTAAAATAGATATTTTTTTCATAATCCTTTCTCCTTCTAAAAGGCGAAAAAATTTCGCTTGATGCTTACAGTATAGCACCACACGCTCGATTTGTCTATGGTATTATGTGCTTTCTGTATGTCATAATGTAACTTTTACAGAAGGGCGAGAAGCCTCTCGTCCTTTTTAGATTTCATTTTTTAATGAAAGGTCATTTTGAATTGCACGGTTTGCACCTTGCCGGGCAGAACGTGAAAGGTATCGTGACGGGTGATGATGTCCTCCATTTCTCCGTCATATCCGGGCAATCCGCACCAAGGCTCAATGCACACAAAGGGTGCCTCACACGCCGAGGGATGCCACACGCCAAGATACGGCATATCGGGGTATTCCAAGGTGACTGCGCGCGCGCTTTTGTTGGATTTGAGCGTTACGGTGCTATCCATACGCGAAAGGAATATGCCGTCTATTTCAAACAGCTTGTGCGAAAGCGGCAGCACGTTGCCATCCTTTAGGGGATATGCAGTCTTTTTACCCGTAAAAAGTCCGCGCGGCGAAATTTCAATTTGATTGGGCGTGCAGGGATTTGCAAACTCAAGGTAGTAGTCCTCAAATTCCCCTTCCCCACCCAGCGGCACGTTAAAGCCGGGGTGACCGCCTACGGTTGCGGGCAGAACGCCCTCTCCCGTGTTTTCGATCTCGAGGCGTGTTGTGATGCTTTCCCCTGCGAGGATGTGCCAAATTTTGAGCACAAAATCAAAGGGGTACATCTTTTTGGTCTCGGCGGTAGAGTCCACGCGAAAACAGATAGAGGTATCGTTCATGCACTCCAAGGTCAGGGGCGCTTTACGAATAAAGCCGTGGCAAGGCATTTCGTAGGTCTTGCCCTCGTGGGTGTATTTGCCCTCAAAAAAGCGACCGCACACGGGGAAAAGCAGGGGTGCGTGCGACGACCAATAGGCAGGATCACCCACCCAAATATACTCGCAGTCCCCACGCTTGACCGAGTGGATCTCGGCCCCCACGTCGCTGACTTGAACGGTCAGAACGTCATTTTGTAACGTGTAAAGCATTTCTGTATCCTCACTCAAAGCGCGTCGATCACGCGACGGATCTCGGCAATACGCTCGGGGTCAGCTCCCTCGGGAACGAAGTCGGTGATATTGTTGCTAAAGAATTTTGCCCAAACGTATGCGGCAGCGTATCTGCCGTAGTCGTAGGAAAGATGGAAGCCGTCGCGGCAAAAATCGGTGCCGTCGGGCTCAAGGGTGCGGCGCAGGGTTTGGATCGCCTTGCCCACCTCAAGAATACCGTCGAGATTGTGTTCCTTGACAGCGCGGTGCGAGCATTCCTCGATCTTTGACCACATCAATTCTTGATCGCGATTATAATTGGCAAAGCCGGGATGTTCACTTGTGGTGGCATAGGACCAAGTCTGGTGCCAAATAATTTTTGCCTTGGGGCAGGTCTTGCGAATAAAGTCTAAAACCTCACTCAGGTAAGGCTCGTAGGTCTCATACATACCCGAATAGTGGCTCACCTGCTGAACAGTGATATAGTCCCACTCCTCGGATGCGATAATATCGTTGGCGCTAACGGTCTTATCCCCGATCTTAACGCCCTGTGCTTGATATTCGTACCAAGCCTTTTTGTTTTGAATTTTATCAACGTGCCCCTCGAGACTGCAGCCACCAATGTGCAAGTTACGCACGTAAAGGTCGCCTGCAACACGGTCGAGGTAGGTTGTGGCATCCCAAGAAAAGCTGTTTCCCAATCCTAAAATTTTGAGCATAGTATTGTCCCTTTCCTATTTTTCTCTGCGTTTTTTTGCTTCTGCGTACAGTTCTTTTTCCTCGTTGGTAACGGGAATGAGCGGTGCGACTGCGCGCGGATGCTCATTTTCATCGAGTGCAACAAGAATAAAATGCGCATCTGCAATGAGTGTTCTGTTTGCATCGTACGCCTCTGTTTCGGCGGTGACGAGAACCTCCATTGAGGTGCGCCCCGTAAAGATGACGCGGCCCGTTACAACAAGCGTTTCGTTAAGGTGTGCAGGGCGCAAAAAGCGCATATTTTCGATGCACGCGGTGGTAACGGGGCCTTCGGCAAAGCGACGCGCACTGACAGCCGCGACCTCGTCCATCCAGGTGATCAGGTGTCCGCCAAAAAGGCGGTCGGCACCGTTCATGTTGGCTTTGCGCAAGATCTGCACGAATTCCGAGCGCGAGCACGCGGCAGTTTTGCCGTTTGTGGTATTTGCGTTATCCATAACGATTAGAGCCCGTGAATATCTGCCTGACGGAAGCCGCCGCGCTGCAAAATACCCTCGGCTGCTTCGAGTTCATCTGCCTGAATGATCATAAATGCCTCGCCATCGGCTTTGCCTGCAAAGGCATACATATATTCAACACCAATGCCGCTCTCGGAGAGCAGACGGAGGACGCCAAGCATTCCGCCGGGGGTATCCTCCATTGTCAAGGAGAGCACGTCGGTAACGCGCACAACGATACCCGCCTCGGTAAGGATCTTTTTGCCTTCCTCAGGCTTATCAACAATAAGGCGAAGGATGCCAAACTCCGAGGTGTCTGCCAAAGAAAGCGCACGGATGTTGATGTTGTTTTGTGCGAGCAGGTCTGCTGCGGCACAAATGCGTCCTTGCTTATTTTCCAAAAATACGGATAATTGCTTAATAATCATATTCTTCTCTCCCCTCTTAAATTTTGCCGGCTCTGTTGTCGATCACGCGCTTTGCCTTGCCCTCGGAGCGAACGATGGACTTGGGGTTGACAAGGTGCACCTTGGCACTGATGCCCAGCATAGAGCGCAGATCCTCGGTGATGCGTTTTTCGAGCTTTTCGATCGCCTTGATGTTATCCGAGAAGAAGGCTTCGCTCATTTCTACGTTGATATCAAAGGTATCGGTGTTGTTAACACGGTCGACAATGATTTGATAGTTGGGTGTGATCTGGTTGCCGCTGACCTTGAGGAGAACCTCCTCGATTTGCGACGGGAATACGTTGACACCGCGAATGATGAGCATATCGTCGGTGCGTCCGTTGGGCTTGCGCATACGAATGTGCGTTCTGCCGCATTTGCAGGGCTCGGGATTGAGCGAGCAGATGTCTCTTGTGCGGTAACGGATAACCGGAAACGCCTCTTTGGTGATAGAGGTGAATACCAATTCACCCGTTTCACCCTCGGGCAGGACCTCACCGGTTTCGGGGTCGATAATTTCAACAATAAAGTGGTCCTCCCAAACGTGCATACCCGCTTGCTCGGTGCATTCACCCGAAACACCGGGGCCAAGAACCTCGGAAAGCCCGTAAATGTCGTACGCCTTCAAACCAAGCTTTTCTTCGATCTTGTGTCTCATATCCTCGCTCCAAGGCTCGGCACCAAAAATGCCGATGCGGAGCTTGAGTTGATCCTTTACGCCCAAGCGCTCGATCTCTTCGCCAAGATACATAGCGTAAGAGGGTGTGCAGCAAAGAACGGTGGAACCAAAGTCGATCATGGTTTGAATTTGGTTTGCGGTGTTGCCTGCGGAGATCGGAATAACGGTAGCACCGATATAGTCGGCACCGCCGTGTGCGCCAAGACCGCCGGTAAAGAAGCCGTAACCAAAGGATACTTGAACAAAGTCCTCGTCGGTAACGCCTGCCGCACCCATAACGCGAGCTACGCATTCATCCCAAAGCTTGAGGTCATCGCGCGTATAGCCAACCACAATTCTCTTGCCCGTGGTTCCCGAGGAAGCGTGAACGCGAACAACGTCCTTGAGGGGTGTTGCAAACAATCCATAGGGGTAATAATCACGGAGGTCCTTTTTATAAGAGAACGGAACGCGGTGCAGATCCTCGATACCCTTGATATCCTCGGGCTTCAGTCCTGCCTCGTCCATACGGTTGCGGAAGCACTCAACGTTCTCATAGCAACGCTTGATCTGCGCGCAAAGGCGCTCACTTTGCAAACGCTTGAGCTCTTCTCTTGGCATACATTCGATTTCTTTGTTAATGAATCCCATTTTTCATACCTTCTTTCGTTTTTGGGATGAAGTCTATTTTTAATTTGCGAATTTTACAGATGATAGCCCAGATCAAACGCCTTGAGGTTGGCATCCAGGAATTTGGGCGGAACGGTGGTTTTGATAGTCTCTATCCATTCCTCGTAAGGAATTTCGGTATTTTTTGCCATAACGCCGATAAGAACGACGTTGACAGCCTTTGCATTGCCTGCCTCGCGTGCGAGTGCGAGTGCATCAACTGCGGTCAGATCGACTGCCGCACCGAGCTTGCCAAGAATGTCGGCAGGATAATCAGCTGCCCCCGTAATGACGGGCATGGGGTTGATCTGTTGGTTATTGACGATCACTTTGCCGCCCTTTTTGAGCCAAGGGAGAGCGCGATATGCCTCGAGGCACTCAAATGCGAGAATGATATCTGCCTCGCCCTTGTCGATAATAGGAGAGTGTACGGCATCGCCAAATTTAACGTAGGTAACAACGCTTCCGCCGCGTTGGCTCATTCCGTGAACCTCGGAGACCTTAACGTCGTATCCCTTGCGGATAACGGCGTTGCCGAGAATGCGGCTGGCAAGCAGAGTTCCCTGTCCGCCAACGCCCACGATCATAATATTCTTCGTGCTCATCTTATGCCTCCTCCTTTTCAATTGCTCCAAAGGGGCAAACGCCTGTGCAAAGACCGCAACCGTTGCATTGCGTGGTATCGATGCGTACCGCACCGCTCGCTTTGTCAATGCTGATAGCGGGGCAACCGAGCTTCATGCAAAGCTTGCACTTGCGGCATTTTTCGGTGATGACGCAGTGACCCGTATATTTTACGCTCTTGAGAAGCGCGCAGGGGCGTTGTGCGATGATAACAGAGGGCTCATCGGTTGCGAGCTCGGTCTTAACGATCTTTTCAAAATTCTTAACGTCAAAGGGGTCGGCAACCGTAATTCTATCAACACCAATACCCTGACACAGCTTGATCAGGTCAACCTGACGGGTGGTTTCCCCACGAATGGTCTTGCCGGTGGTGGGGTTATCCTGATGTCCTGTCATACCCGTGATGGAGTTATCGAGAATAAGAACGGTATTGATACCCTTGTTGTAAACGATGTCAACAAGTCCGGTAATACCGGAGTGCATAAAGGTGGAGTCACCGATAACAGATACGAGCTTGCCTGCAAACTCCTTGCCCTGCACCTTTGCCATACCGTGTGCCGCGCTGACCGATGCGCCCATACAGATGGTGCTATCAACGGCAGCCAGAGGTGCGACTGCACCAAGGGTGTAGCAGCCGATGTCACCCGAAACGGTAACACCAAGCTTATTCAATACATAAAACGTGCCGCGGTGCGGACAACCCGCACACATAACGGGGGGACGGCCGGGGATCTGCTCCTCGAGTGCTACAAAGGGGGCGGCATCCTCACCAAGCACCACCTTGCCTATCATTGAAGGGGTGTACTCGCCAAGCATTGTGAAAAGCTCCTTACCCTTGACATCAATACCCATAGCAAGGCAAGCATCCTCAATAAAGGGATCGAGCTCTTCAATTACGTAAACAGTCTTGCATTTTGCGGCAAAATCCTTGAGCAGCTTTTCGGAAAGCGGCCAAACGATGCCGAGCTTGCAGTAGTTTACCTTGTTGCCAAGTGCTTCTTTTGCATACTGATATGCAATGCCTGCACAGATAACGCCAATGTCGCTGCCGTTATCCTCAACGGTGTTAAAGGGGCAGGATGCTGCATATTCTTCCAGCTTTTTGGTTCTTTCCTCAACAACAACGTGACGCTTGATGGCGTTTGCCGGCATCATAACGTTTTTTGCAATATTCTTTTGATATTCCTTTACGGGATGTACTTCTCGCTCTCCAAGCTCAACTAAGCTTTGCGAGTGAGAAACGCGCGTGGAGAGGCGAACAAGAACAGGGGTATCGAACTCTTCGCTCAAATCAAATGCGGCTTTGGTAAAGTCGCGACATTCCAAGGAGTCGGAGGGCTCAATCATCGGGATCTTTGCCGCTCTTGCATAGTGGCGGGAATCCTGCTCATTTTGCGAGGAGTGCATTCCGGGGTCGTCTGCTACGCAGTAGACCATTCCGCCGCTCACACCCGTATAGCTGTTGGTAAAGAGGGGGTCTGCCATAACGTTCAGGCCCACGTGCTTGCAGCAGGTCATTGCTCTGCCACCTGCAATGGAGGCGCCAATGGCGACCTCGGCGGCAACCTTTTCGTTGGGTGCCCACTCTACAAATACTTCCTCTGCGGGGTAGGTTGCCATGCACTCGGTGATCTCGGTGCTGGGCGTGCCGGGATAAGAGGAAACAAGATGCACGCCTGCCTCGTAAGCGCCTTGCGCTACGGCGGCGTTGCCAATCATTAATTTTTTCATAACGGTTCTCCTTTTTCAGCCTTCTATCTGCTGTGCCACAAGACTTTCACCGCAGTAGATGCTGCGAAGCTTCGGCTTTTCGATCTTACCCGTGGGATTGCGCGGAACCTCGGCAAAAATAATGCGACGGGGGCGCTTGTAACGAGGAAGCGGCACGCAGAAGCGTTGCAATTCCTCTTCAGTCAAGGTATACCCTTCCTTTACCTCAACGATTGCGGCTGCAATTTCGCCAAGACGAGGCTCGGGCAAGCCGATAACGGCTACGTCCTTAACGGCATCGTGCTTGCGGATAAAATCTTCTATTTGTACGGGATAGATATTTTCACCACCCGTAATGATAACGTCCTTTTTGCGGTCTACGAGGAAGATAAAGCCGTCCTCGTCTTCCATTGCCATATCCCCCGTCAGGAGCCAATCACCGTGCAAGATCTCGGCGGTGGCTTCGGGGTCCTTGTAATAGCACTTCATAACACCGGGGCCCTTGACGCAAAGCTCACCGACCTCACCGCGAGGAACAACGTTTCCGTGCTCGTTGATGATGCAGACCTGCCAGCCGTATCCGGCTTTGCCGATAGCGCCAACCTTTTCGACGTTCTCAACGCCAAGGTGCACGCAGCCGGGGCCGATGGACTCGGAAAGACCGTAGTTGGTGTCGTATTGATGATTGGGGAATACCTTGAGCCAACGGCGAATGAGAGAGGGCGGAACGGGCTGTGCACCAATGTGCATCAGTCGCCATTGCTCGAGGTCGTAGTCCTCAAGCTTGACGTCACCGCGCTCAATGGCATCGAGCATATCCTGCGCCCACGGAACGAGCAGCCAAACAATGGAGCAACGCTCGTCGCTTGCCGCCTTAAAGATCCACTCGGGGCGTGTACCCTTGAGCAGGACCGCCTTGCTACCGCTCATCAAAGAGCCAAACCAGTGCATTTTTGCGCCCGTATGGTATAGGGGCGGGATGCAAAGGAAAACGTCGTTGTGTGTTTGCCCGTGGTGGTTATGCTCTACGCGCGCAGAATGGATCAGGCTGCGGTGCGCGTGCAAAATGGCTTTTGGAAAACCTGTCGTGCCTGACGAGAAGTAGATAGCGGCATCGTCGCTCTCCTCAATTTGCATCTCGGGTGCTTTGGAATCGCAATAGCCGATCATTTTATCGTAGCTGTCGGCAAAGGACGGGCAATCCTCGCCAACGTAAAACATATGTCGAATATCGGGGAGACGGTCACAGATCTGTTCCATACGGCCGATAAATTCGGGGCCGAATACAAGGGTGGAGCAATCCGCCTTTTCGAGACAATATTTGATTTCATCCGCCACGTAGCGGTAGTTGAGAGGTACAACGATAGCGCCTGCCTTGAGTACGCCAAAATAGATGGGCAACCACTCAATAGAGTTCATCAAAAGAATGGCTACCTTATCGCCGCGACGGCATCCGCGTGTAAGCAAGAGGTTTGCAAAACGGTTTGCCTTTGCCTCAAACTCGCCCCAAGTCAATGAACGGCGGAAAGGCTTGCCGGGCTCGGGTTGCATTAAAGAATAATCCTTCCAGGTCAAGCGACTTTCGGGCTCAAAGCAAGGATTGATCTCAACAAGAGCCGTTTCATCCCCGTAAAGCGATGCGTTTTGGTTTAACAAATCAATAATTGTCATAGTTTTCTCCTTTTTAACCGATAAAAAAACCGCCCTCTGCGACGAGCGCAGAGGACGGTGAAGATACCGCGGTACCACCTCTGTTGTTGGCTACTTGTAGCCTAACCACTTTTGTGCGCTGTAACGGGCTGCCCGTCGTAGCCTTGTGCCATAAGCCTTCGGTACGAAACTCGCGAACTGTATTCGGCAACCCTTCGTCTCTGTCTTGCACCACCCGACAGCTCTCTGCGCACTCCCAAGTTCCCTACTTGTTTTCGGTCAACGTTTTTTATTATTTTGATAATTATATCATTCTAATTTCTGTTTGTCAAGTATTTTATGATAATTCCGTCGGGTTTTGTCACTTTTCTTCTTGACAAATCCCTCTCAATCCCGTATAATATAGTAGATAATGAAAATGACCCCGTTTGCACGCGTGCAAACACGAAAGGAAACTTAGTATGGAAATGAAAGTTGTAAAATTTGGCGGATCCTCTTTGGCAGATGCTAACCAATTCCGTCGCGTTGCCGCAATTGTAACCGCCGACCCCGCGCGCCGTTACGTTGTTGCCTCTGCCCCCGGCAAGAGATGCAAGGACGACACAAAGGTGACCGATATGCTCTACCATTGCTACGAGCTTGTTCGCCAGGGCAAAAACATTGGCGAGTATTACGAAAAGATCTGCGATCGCTACAACTCGATTATTGCAGAGCTTGGGCTTGATTTTGATATTTCGGGCGAATTGGAATACATTCGCAACGCCATTGAGCATTACTCCGGTCAGGACTTTGCCGCAAGCCGCGGTGAGTATCTCAACTCCCTCATTCTTGCCAAATATCTCAAGTTTGATTTTATTGATGCCGAGTCGGTTATTTACTTCCGCGAGAACGGTACGTTTGACGAAGAAAAGACCAATATGCTAATGCGCGAGGAGCTCAAAAAGCATCAATATGCCGTTATTCCCGGCTTTTACGGCGTTATGCCCAACGGCACCATTAAGACCTTTAGCCGCGGTGGCTCGGATATCACCGGCTCCATCGTTGCACGCGCCGCAGAGGCAGACCTTTATGAAAACTGGACCGACGTTTCGGGTTGCCTGATGGCTGACCCTCGCATTGTTGACGATCCCCTGCCCATTAAGACCATCACCTATCGCGAGCTGCGTGAGCTTTCCTATATGGGTGCTTCTGTGCTGCACGAGGATGCGATCTTCCCTGTTCGCTATGCGGGCATTCCGATCAACATTCGCAACACAAACGATCCCACCGCTCCCGGCACAATGATCGTATCCGCCACATCGGAATACGACAGTAAGCACATCATTACCGGTGTTGCCGGCAGACGCGGATTTTCGGTCATCAATATTGAAAAGGATATGATGAACTCCGAGATCGGCTTTGGCCGTCGTGTGCTTGACGTGCTCGAAGATAATGACATCTCCTTTGAGCATCTGCCCTCGGGCGTTGATACGATGAGCGTTATCGTTTCGAGCTCCAGCATTAAAGAAGAGTTCAAGCGCGAGCGTATCCTGACCTCTATCAACAAGCGCGTGCATCCCGATAGCATCGTTATCGAAGATGGGCTTGCACTCCTCGCTGTTGTAGGTCGCGGTATGGTAAAAGCCAAGGGTACCGCTGCCCGCGTGTTCTCTGCCATCTCTGCCGCAGGCATCAACATCCGTATGATCGACCAGGGCTCCAGCGAGCTTAATATCATCATCGGCGTTGAAGAACACGACCTCGAGAAAGCTTTGACCGCTATTTATCACGAGTTTGTAAAATAAGAATTTTCAAGGGGGAACTTTTTGCAAAAAGTTCCCCCTTTGACCCCCTCAAAAACTCTCTAACAGTAAATCGCCAAATAAAATTGTTAGTTCACATACAGACGGACGGCGCAAGCCAACGGCTTGCTTTTGCTATCGCAAGCGGCTAGGCACCACCAAGACCCTATCCGCTAAGAAAGTTGAATAGAGACAAATGTAGGGGCGACCATTGGTCGCCCGCTTTTATTTCATTTAATTTTTATCTCCCCATCTATTGAGCATTTCCATATACTTTGAATCTTCTCTCAACCTTGCAAATTGAGGGAGCGGCGAGCTTAAAAGGCGATTCATTTGCCACGCAATTATGTCATTTGGTTTATAGGTGGACTGAATCTGTTCTTGGAGAACACAGTCGTTTTCAGCAAGCTTCATCATTCTTTCCATTGCAACAAATTGCTTTTCCCTAATACGAACCACATCATCAATAGGAGCGTTTTCCATCGTCAGCATCTCTGCTAAAACCGCACAGATAGCCTGCTCTCCTATGCAGAAAAATTCAAGATTCTGCTTTGAGCCCATTTCAGCAAATTCTTCTGCCATTGATTCAATATGCTTGATTTTTTCATCTATGGAAAGGGTGGAATCAAAACGGATCATGCGAGTAAGCTTAATAGACATTACATCCATCAAACCATAGCAATTCTTTTTGTTCCAATAGCGGTATTCATCTGTATCCTTGGCAAAAAGTTGTTCCTTAACCATTGGAGCGTGCCACGCGGGAAGCTTTGATAAAATTTCAAGTGCCACCTGTGTATCCCCTGCAGCGTGGAGCAACTTTGCCTTCATATTGATAGCTTCGGCACGCAGATCATCTTGGGTACATCCTTCCAAAATGCAATCGCATATTTGTGTCAGCTCATCCTTGTTTTTTAGTAGAATTTCAGCATTATTTCCTGCTTCTCCACCGACCTTATCCCACATATATTTGGTCATAATGCGATAGTCGTGAGGATATTTCTTTCTGGCGTCAACGATTAATTTGGTTCTTTCTGCAAACCGCCCATCAACACCTAATCGCTGATATTCTGCAATGATCTTATCTACATCGGCCTTTGCCTTGGCTTCATCGTAGCCCAAAAGCTCGTCAACAGTAACGCCGAAAATTTCTGCAAGCGGAAACAACATTGTAATGTCAGGGTATGTGTTTTTGGCTTCCCATTTACTTACCGCCGCTGTTGATATAGTCAAAAGATCTGCAAGCTGCTCTTGTGTGAGTCCTTTTGCAAGACGCAATCTTTTAATGTTCATTCCGATATTCAGTTCCATAAAAATCTCCTTTTGAGTAAAGTAAACAGGCCTGTTTCTGATTATATTATATCATGACTTTGCTTGTTTTGCAAGCGAAGCATAGGCAACAAATATTTAACCAACAGTTAATTATTTTTACAAACAAGCAAATAAAGAACAGACCGCAAAAGCTGTAACTTCTGCGGTCTGTTTTTGTGTGGAACTCTCTTAGCGAGCAGGGTCTCGGTGGTCCCTGGGAGCTCGCGGCAGCAAAAGCAAGCGTGCCGCTTGCGCCGTCCGTCTATTCGCAAAGTAACAACATTATTTGTTTTATTGTTGTAGGAGAGTTCTTGAGGGGGTCAAAGGGGGAACTTCTTGCAAGAAGTTCCCCCTTGAAAAATATTATTGAATTTCACTTAATAACATTTTCAACGCATAATACGTCACTGCATTTCGCACTTGTGTGCGCGTGGCGTTTTCGACGCAGATGCGTTCACTGCGAACGCTATTCGGTGTTGCGATACCGATATAAACGGTACCCGTAGGGTCTTTTTCGGTGCCGCCACCGGGACCCGCGTATCCCGTTGCCGAGAGTGCATAGTCGGTGCCAAACACTTCCTTGGCTCTTTTTGCCATAGCTTCGGCACAGGCTTGGCTGACCTCGGTGTGCTCCTTGATGATATCCTCATCAACGCCCAAAACGTCGATTTTGATGCGGTTGGTATAGGTCACCATTCCACCCGCGAGGACGGCAGAGCTTCCTGCAATATCGGTCACGCTTTTGGCGATCAGCCCACCCGTGCAGGATTCGGCAGTTGCGATTGTAGCGTTTTGCGCTTTCAGCTCCTTAACAACCGTTGCGGCAATGCGACGGAGTTCGGAGCTTGAAACGATAGAAATTTTCATACCGTCACTTCCTTTTATTATTCGAGCTCGAATACGCCCTTATAGAGCTGATAGTACTGTCCCTTTTCGGCAATCAGCTTTTCGTGGCTTCCGCGCTCGATGATGCGACCGTGGTCGAGAACCATAATAACGTCGGAATTGCGAACGGTAGAGAGGCGGTGCGCAATTACGAACACCGTTCTGCCCTTCATCAAGGCGTCCATTCCCTTTTGTACGATCGCCTCGGTGCGTGTGTCGATAGAGGACGTTGCCTCGTCGAGGATCATAACGGGGGGATCGGCAACAGCCGCACGCGCAATGGCAATGAGCTGTCTCTGCCCCTGCGAAAGGTTTGCACCGTTGTTGGTCAGCTCGGTTTGGTAGCCCTCGGGCAGACGTGTGATAAAGTCGTGCGCGCCTGCAAGCTTTGCGGCTTCCATGCACTCCTCGTCGGTAGCATCGAGCTTGCCGTAACGAATGTTATCGAGAACCGTGCCCGTAAAGAGGTTTGTTTCCTGCAAAACAATGCCGAGAGAGCGGCGTAGATCGGACTTTTTGATCTTGTTGATATTGATGCCGTCGTAACGGATCTTGCCGTCGGCAATGTCATAGAAGCGGTTGATTAGGTTTGTAATGGTGGTTTTACCCGCGCCCGTAGCGCCAACAAAGGCAACCTTTTGTCCGGGCTCGGCAAATACGCTAACGTCGTGAAGAACGGGCTTGCCCTCTTCGTAAGCAAAGTCGACCTCGGTCATACGCACGTCGCCACGCAGGTGTTGATAGGTGACTGTGCCATCGCTGTGGGGATGCTTCCAAGCCCACTCGCCCGTATGGTGATCGACCTCGCGAACGCTGCCGTCCTCAAGAATTTCAGCGTCAACAAGAGTTACGTAGCCGTCATCGACCTCGGGATCGGCATCCATCAGCGTGAATACGCGTTCAGCGCCCGCCATTGCCATAACAATGGAGTTGATCTGCTGCGAGACCTGGTTGATGTTGCCCGTAAACTGCTTTGCCATAGAAAGGAATGAGACGATAATACCTACGTCAATAGCGGTAAGTCCCACAAACAGGCTTTGCAGGCTAGGGTTCGGAATGCCCGTGATCAAAAACAGGCAGCCGACCATAGCAAGGATAACGTAAAGCACGTTACCGATGTTCATAATAATGGGGCCGAGCATATTGGCACACGCGTGTGCGCGATAGCCGTTTTCATAGAGCTCGTTGTTGATGCGGTCAAAGTCCTCTTGGCTTGCATCCTCGTGGCAGAATACCTTAACAACCTTTTGACCGGTCATCATTTCCTGCACGTAACCTTCCTGTTTACCCTGCGATCTTTGCAGAGCGATGAAGAAGCGTGCCGAGTTGCCGCCAAAGAATTTGGTAACGCTGATCATCAGCACCACGCCCAAAAGAAGAATGAGCGTCAGATACAAGCTGTAATACAGCATAATGAAGAATACGCTGGCAACGATAACGCTTGCGCGAATAAGCGTGGGGAGCGACTGCCCTACCAGCTGGCGGAGCGTATCAATATCGTTGGTATAGCGGCTCATAATGTCGCCGTGCTTGTTGGTGTCAAAATACTTGATGGGCAGGTTTTGCATTTTTGCAAAAACCGACTTACGCATCTTGCTCAAATACCCTTGCGTTACAACTGCCATCAGCTGTGTTTCAAGCGTAACGGCAACAATAGAGATAACATAAAAGCCGATGAGAATGCCAACCTTGGGAACGATATCCTGCTTTGCAACCTCCCAAGCCACGCCGTTTTCCCAAGCGCTGTTGATGGCGTTGGTAACCTCTTTGAGGAAAATTGCGGGAATGGCAGAGGTGATTGCCGCAAAAATGATGCAGGCAATGCAAATGGGAACCATAACGGGATAGTAAGAGAAGAGCATTTTAACCGCTCTTTTGAACACACCCACGTTTAATTTGCGCTTGGGGGGACGCATCATAGAAGAAATGCCCGACTTGGGGGGCGTATTAGTCTTCTTCATTCTCGTCACCTCCGTTCGTTTGTTGCTCATATACCTCGCGATAGATCTCGCTGGTAGCAAGGAGCTCTTCGTGTGTTCCCTTTTGTGCGATCTTGCCGTTTTCCATTACAAGAATGAGGTCGGCATCCTGCACCGAGGAAATACGCTGCGCAATAATGATCTTGGTGGTTTCGGGAATATAAGACTTGAAGCCTGCGCGAATAAAGGCATCGGTCTTGGTATCTACGGCACTTGTGGAGTCGTCAAGAATGAGGATCTTGGGGCGCTTGAGAAGTGCGCGCGCAATGCAAAGGCGTTGCTTTTGTCCACCCGATACGTTGGTGCCTCCCTGCTCGATCATACTGTCGTAGCCATCGGGGAAGGAGCGCACAAACTCGTCGGCCTGTGCCAAACGGCAAGCCTCTTCGATCTCCTCGTCGGTGGCATCGGGATTGCCCCAACGGAGATTTTCCTTAATGGTGCCTGCAAACAAAAGGTTCTTTTGCAAAACGACTGCTACGTTGTTGCGCAGGCTTTCCATAGAATAATCGCGTACGTCCACGCTGCCAACCTTAACAGAGCCCTCGGTTGCATCGTAAAGACGGGGGATCAACTGAACAAGCGTCGATTTACTCGAGCCCGTACCGCCAATAATACCAACGGTCATACCCGAGTCAATATGCAGGTCAATATCCGAAAGCGCGAATTTTTGCGCTTGCGCGGAGTATTTGAAGTTGACGTCTATAAAATCAATGGAGCCATCCTTAACCTCGGTAACGGGGTTTTCGGGGTCGTGCATATCGGATTCCTCATCCAGCACCTCGCAAATACGCTTTGCCGCTTGTGCGGACATTGTCAGCATTACGTAGATCATGGAGAGCATCATCAGGGACATCAAAATAGACATACCGTAGGTCAGCAGTGCGGAAATTTGACCGATCTTTACACCGCCAATGCCGTTGATAGCCATATAAGAGCCCAAAAGCAGAACAACTGCCATGTTGAAATACATACAGAAGTTCATCAAGGGGGTGTTCAAGGCAACAATGCGCTCAGCACGGGTAAAATCGTTGCAAATGGAATCTGCCGCGTTTGCAAATTTTTCCTTTTCGTATTCCTCACGCGAAAAGCCCTTCACAACACGCATACCGCGCACGTTTTCCTCGATAGACTCGTTGAGTCGGTCGTACTTTTTGAACACGCTGCGGAAGGCAGGCATCGCCTTGCGGCTTACAAGCCAAAGTCCGCCGCCGAGAATGGGAATGACCACCACAAAGGTTGCGGCAAGCCAACCGCCCATATATGCCGACATAAAAACAGAGAAGATCAGCATTAAGGGGCTGCGCACTGCCGTGCGGATGATCATCATAAACGCCATACGCACGTTTTGCACGTCGGTGGTGATACGCGTAACGAGAGAGGCGGATGAGAATTTGTCAATATTACCGAAGCTGAAGGTTTGAATTTTGGCAAAGATGTCGTGGCGCAGATTTTTTGCAAAGCCAGCCGCCGCACGTGCAGACGTAAAGCCTGCAAGTCCTCCGCAGGTCAGCGATGCCACCGCCATCAAAACCAAAACACCGCCAACAGCCAGGATGTAGCCCATATCAAGGTTCTTTCCCTGCTCTTGAATTTGGTTGATCAAAAAGGTGGCTGTTACAAAGGGAATGAGCGTTTCGATGATGGCTTCACCAACCATCAAAAGAAGTGTCAAAATTGTCACACCCTTGTATTCTCGCACACATTTTGCAAGTTTTTTCAACATAACTCCTACAAGATTTCCTTTCGTTTTTTTCATATTTTTACATCTTAACATTATATCACAAATGAGTGGCAAAGTCAACCGAGAAGCCCTAAATTTTCAAAAAAACAACACCAAAACAACAAAAAAGCTCTGCACCGAAATGCAGAGCCTCTTGTGTAAAATCGATTTTAATTTTTGACGTGAACGTCCATTTGGGGGAACGGGATCTCAATGCCCTCTGCCTCAAGGCGCTTGTGGATTGCCTCGAGCAGATCAAAGTTGACCTGCCAATAGTTGGCAGTCTCGGTCCACACGCGGAGCGTAAAGGTCAGAGCGCTGTCGCCTTGTACCGAAAGACGGCAGAAGGGCTCGGGGTCCTTGAGCACCAGCTCGTGCTTGGAGCCCTCTTCAAGAAGGATCGCCTTAACACGGTCGATATCGCTTCCGTATGCTACACCAATGTTCAGATCCACGCGGCGCGTGCCGTTAACCGAGTAGTTAACGACCGAGTTGCTCATAATGCTGCCGTTGGGAACGGTAACAGCCTTATTGTCCGGCGTTTTAAGAAAGGTGTAAAAGACGTCGATATCGTCAACCGTGCCCGAAAAACCGCCAACCTCAATAAAATCGCCTACGCGGAAGGGGTGGAAGAGCAAAATCATAATGCCGCCTGCAAAGTTGGAAAGCGCGCCCTGCAATGCAAGACCGATAGCAACACCTGCAGAAGCGATTGCTGCGATAACCGATGCCATGGGAACACCCATAATGGCAATAATGGTAACTGCAAGAATGATATACAAAACAATGTTGACAAAGTTTGCCAAAAAGTGTGCCACGGTGGGCTCAAGCTTCTTTGACGCTTTACCGTTACGCAAGCCCTTGACAACCGCCTTGATGATAAAGCGACAAACAATGAAGATAACGATGGAGATCAAGAGTTTAAGACCTACGTCTTGCAAAATGGGAATGATCCAGTTCAAAAATTGTTCCATAAGAACCTCCTGTTTTTTGTTTTATATCATAATAACGCGCGTGCAAAAATTTTCTGCCCGTTTGTCCTTATGCCAAAATAACACCGTCAAAAAAGATCTTGATGCCAATGAAAATAAGAATAGCGCCACCCAAAATAGATGCCTTGCCCGAAAGCTTTGTGCCAAACTTTTTGCCCAAAAGGAGTCCCAGAGAGCACAGAATAAAGGTTACAACGGCAATTACAAGGCAGCAAACAAATGCCATCAGCCAATCGTATTCGGCAATGGTAAAGCCGACCGAGAGCGCATCAATTGAGGTTGCCACGCCCTGCAAAAGCAAAGCCGAAAGCCCAACCGCCGCACATTCGCAGTCCTCTTCCCCCTTGCAGGTAATGCCCTCATAAAGCATTTTGCCGCCAATAAAGCCAAGCAGCCCGAGCGCGATCCAAGGAATGAGCTTTTCAAAGACCTGAAAATATTGCATAACGGTATGTACGCACACCCAACCGATCAGGGGCATTGCAAACTGAAAGAGAGAAAAAACGCCTGCAACCGTGCACATTCTTTTGACCCCCATACAGGGCTCACGCAAGCCGTTGGCAAGAGACACCGAAAAAGCATCCATTGCGAGTCCTGCGCCAAGCGCAATGCTCATCATAAAAAACTCAAAATTCATAAAAGTGCTCCACATCATTTTCTTCCTCACTATTATAACACAAAACAGTCCTTATGTCAATATAGCAAATTTATGTTGCATTTTTGAAAAAAGTGTGCTACAATAGAAAAAAACGAAAAAAAGGGGGGGAACAAAAATGATCTGCCGTCAATGTCCGCGAGAATGTAATCTTGACCGCAATGAAGAAAGCTACGGCTTTTGCGCATCCCCCGATGAGTTTTTGGTTGCCCGAACAGGGCTTCACGCTTGGGAAGAACCGCCCATCAGCGGCTCGCGCGGCTCGGGAACCATCTTTTTTGGCGGATGTAACCTGCGTTGCGTATTTTGCCAGAACCGCGCCATCAGCCACGGCGGTGTTGGCAGAAAAATGAACGACGATGCACTCCTTGACGCGATGCTACGCTTGCAGGATGCGGGTGCGCACAATATCAATCTTGTCACTCCCTCGCATTACACGCTGCAGCTCGCGCGCCTTTTAGAGCATGCACGTTCCAAATTAAACATTCCTATTGTTTGGAACAGCAGTGCCTACGAAAGTGTTGAGTCTTTGCGCACGCTAGAAGGGCTCGTTGACGTTTATTTACCCGACGTTAAGTATTTTTCGCCCGCAGTTTCAGCGGCGTATTCTTCGGCTCCCGATTATTATGCTATAGCCGTTCGCGCTCTTGGGGAAATGCTGCGTCAAGTGGGAGATGCGCGCCTTTACTCTGATGAAGGCATCCTTTTGCGCGGTGTTATCGTGCGCCACCTCATTTTGCCAGGCTGCCGCTCCGATTCGATCGACTTGCTCACCTCGCTTGCCAAAAAATTCGGCACCGATGCCTTTCTTCTTTCCCTTATGGGGCAATATACCCCCGAATTTGCCGAGGATGCTCCCTACCCCAACCTGCACCGCAGACTTACCTCGTTTGAATACCAAACCGTTCAAAGGTGCGCTACCAACCTTGGCTTTGACGGTTTTTCGCAAGATCTTACATCCGCTACAAGTAAATACACCCCCGAATTTTGAGAAGAAATGCAGGGGGGAACTTTTCTCAAAAAGGTTCCCCCCTGCATTTCCTTATAAAGCTTTAATCAGCCTTTTTAATAATCTTACGCGGGCATTTTTCGGCGCATTTGCCGCAGCCGATGCACTTATGCTGGTCGATAGAAGCCACAAAGTCGGTAACGGTAACGGCACCAACGGGGCAATTCTTTTCGCAGATCTTGCAAGAAATGCAGCCAACGTCACATTGCTTGCGCGTAATGGCACCGTTTTCAACAGAGCGGCACTCTACGCAATACTTACTCGAAACGGGGATCATAGAGATCAAGTGCTTGGGGCAAAGGTTTGCACAAGCACCGCAGCCGATACATTTTGCATCGTCTACAACAGCAAGACCGTCAACGATATGTATTGCATCGTATTTGCAGGCCGCTACGCAGGTTCCAAGGCCGATACAGCCATTGGGACAGGCTTTGTTACCGCCACCGAGCTTTTCGGCTGCAATGCAGTCCTGTGCGCCCTCGTAGCTATACTTATACTTTGCCGTGTGGCAATTACCCGAGCACATTACGTGTGCGTGAAGCGGGACCGAGATCTCTACCTCGATGCCCATAATTTCGCCAATGCGACGGCAACCCTCTGCCGAGCAAGAGTTACAAGCGTTGGGCTTTGCCTCGCCCTTAACAATGGCCTGCGCCAACGCCGCGCATCCCGAGTATCCGCATCCGCCGCAGTTTGCGCCGGGGAGACAGTCAAGGACCTGTTCGACTCTGGGGTCGCTTTCAACCGCGAACACGCGAGAAGCGATTGCCAAAGCAACGCCAAACAGAATACCCAATCCGGCAAAAATACCGGCGGGAATTAAAACATTCATAATATCCATATCCAATTCTCACCTCACAGATTGATTCCCGAGAAGCAGGAAAATGCCATAGCCAACAGTCCTGCCGTGATGAGCGTGAGCGGGAAGCCGCGGAACGCACGGGGCGGATCTGCGTTCTCCATACGCACGCGAACACCTGCAAATACCACGATGGCAAGCGTGAATCCCAAGGATGCCGCAAAGCCAAAGCATACTGCTTGCAACAGGTTGTACTCGTTCTGCACGATGAGAAGAGCACAGGAAAGCACCGCACAGTTGGTGGTGATCAGTGGCAGATAGATGCCAAGCGAATTGTAGAGCGCGGGAATAAACTTGCGCAAAAACATCTCAATAAACTGTACCAGTGCCGCAATTACAAGAATGAAAGCAATGGTTTTGAGATAATCCAAGCCAAAGGGAGCGAGCAGGAAGGTATAAACCGCCCAAGTCACCGCAGACGCTACGGTGATAACAAAGGTAACCGCCATACCCATACCAAATGCGGTATCGGGCTTTTCGGAAACGCCAAGGAAGGGGCAGCAGCCGTAGAATTTGGAGAAAATGAAGTTTTCAACGAGCAATGCCGTAAACATCAATGTCATAATCGAGCCAAAAGTCATTGTACCTCTACCTCCTCTTCTTTGCTTTCTTCGGGCTTTGCATAGGTTTTACGAGTCTCTTCAATCTCCTTCAAGCGTGCGCGATCTGCAGTTGTATTGCGGATCTTTTGTACTGCCGCAATTACAAGACCGAGCGAGATAAACGCGCCTGCGGGAAGAACGAAGATGACCATCGGGTTTTCGCTGTATCCGGGAATTGCCCAACCAAAGATCTTGCCCGAACCGAGAAGCTCGCGAACAAACGCCAAAAGAACAAGTGCAAAGGTAAAGCCAAGTCCCATTGCCGCACCGTCGATGATGCTTGGCAGAGGCTTGTTTTTGGAAGCAAACGCTTCGGCTCTTGCCAAAATGATGCAGTTAACAACGATAAGCGGAATGAACAGACCAAGCGATTGATACAGGTCGTAAAAATATGCGCGCATCAAAAGTTCAACGGCCGTTACAAAACCGGAAATGATAACGATGTAGGCAGCAATACGAACCTGCTTGGGAATGAATTTTCTCAAAAGAGAAATGAACAGATTGGAGCAGATCAGTACGGCGGTTGCCGCAAGTCCCATACCGATAGCGTTGGCAACGGTTGTGGTAACCGCCAACGTGGGACACATACCAAGGAGCTGCACCAATACGGGGTTGTTATCAAGTAACCCCTCTTTGAATTGTTTGAGGATCTTATTCATTATTGAGCACCTCCTTCTGCAAGAAATGCCTGCAAAGCCTTTGTGGCAGCATTAACGCCTGCGATAACGCCGCGCGAGCTGACAGATGCGCCTGCAATCTTATCAACGTCGGCATCCAAGGTCAGTTCACCGCCCTGCCCTGCATAGTTTGCAAGGTAGTCGGGGTTTTTGACCTTATCACCAACGCCGGGGGTTTCGGAGTGACCGATAATTTCAACGGCAACGATCTTTTGGTCAGCCGTATATCCAACCATTAGTTGAATATCGCCGCCAAAGCCCTTGCCTGCAGATTCTACGCAGTAGCCGATGAGTACGCCGTTCTCTTTAACGGTGTAAACACCTGCGGCAACCTCTTCGCACTCAAGTCCTTCTTTGCCAAAAATCTGACCGATGGCCTTATTTTTCGTTTCTTGAATGTTTGCCTCGTATTGCTCGAGCGTCAAATCATAAACAAAGGAGACGATGCCTGCAATGACAGCACAGATCAGCAAAAGCTTCAGGCCGATAATGGCAGCATCCAAAACGGTACGCTTTTTCGTTTTTTCCATCATCGCACCTCCTTACGCCTTTTTGCCAAGCTTGCGGCTCTTGCCGAACACGCGAGGCTTGGTTGCCATATCCAGATACCATACCAGAGCATTCATAATGAGGATTGCAAAGGAAACACCCTCGTTGTAGCCGCCAAAGTAGCGAATGAAAACGACAAGTGCTCCGCATCCCGCACCGAAAATGAGACGGCCAACGTTGGTTACGGGAGAGGTTACGTAGTCGGTTGCCATAAATACAGCACCCAGCATTACGCCACCGCCGCAAACCGATGCCGCCATAAAGGTAGCGCGTTCGGCAAGCGTTGCCGCACCGCCAAGCGGGAAAATGAAGGTCAGCAGCGCTACCGTGCCGATCATTGCCACGGGAATGTGCCAACGGATAACGCGACGGCAAATGAGATAGATGCCACCGATGAGGATCATCAGTGCGGAAAGCTCACCAATGCATCCGCCGGTCTTACCGAGGAAGAGGTCAAGCACCGTCATTCCCTCGGGAAGAACACCTGCTTTGAGGGAAGCCAGAGGCGTTGCCGATGCAACCGCATCAAAGGCATAATCGTTTGCCGCGGGGAAAGAGGACATGCTCTCGGTCCAGGCAAGCATCAAAAAGACGCGCGCCGCAAGAGCGGGGTTCATAATGTTCTTACCAATGCCGCCAAAGAGCTGCTTAACAAGAATAATGGCAAATGCCGAACCCACTACAGGTACGTAAAGCGGCACCGAGGGGGAAAGATTAAGGCCGAGCAAAAGACCTGTAACGGCTGCAGAGCAGTCGTGAACAGTGACGGGACGCTTGAGAAGAAGCTGTGTGCCCGCCTCAAAAAGAACTGCGCTTACAACAGCCAAAAGAACGACCAGAGCTGCACGCAAGCCATAGATGTAAATGCCCCATGCTGTGGTGGGCAACAAAGCAATCAAAACGTCCTTCATAACCGAGGTGGTCGTCATCTTTCTCCTTGCGTGGGGAGAAGGAGAGACTGTCAGGAGTGAAGGTGTTGCCGCGGGGGCTTGTTGTTTGAGATCCATACTACGTTATCCTTTCTCATCTCTTTGCGCGCAAAGCACCCTTTGCTACGCGGATGTATTGTACGATCTGCACGCCTGCAGGACAGTTGTAAGAGCAAGTGCCGCACTCAACGCAGCTCATAACGTTCATTTTAGCGGCGTCGTCATAACGGCGCGCTTGCGCGTACTGCGTCAGGTAGTTGGGCATCAGGTGCATCGGGCAGTTTGCTACGCAAAGACCGCAATGCAAGCAGGGGGAGTGATAGGTGTTGATGCTGTCGTATTCCTCGGAGAACGCCAACAGAGCCGACGTGCCTTTGGTAACGGGAGCATCCATATCCCACTGCGCCTGACCCATCATAGGGCCGCCGCTAACAAGCTTTTTGGGCTCCTTGATGCAGCCACCGCAGAAGTCGATGACCTCGCGGTAGGATGCGCCAAGAGGTGCGCGAACGTTTTTGGGCTCCTTGATGCAGTCGCCTGCAACGGTTACAATACGGCTGACCAGCGGCTTGCCACGCCAGAACGCACGGGAGATCGCAGCAGCCGTTTCGGCATTGACGATCAGGCAGCCTACGTCGGCAGGCAGCTTGCCTGCGGGAATTTCCTTGTGATACAGAGCGTAAATGATCTGACGCTCGTCGCCCTGCGGATATTTGGTCTTCATAACCTTGACCTGCATGCCGGGCTTAGATTCGATCGCTTTTTGCAAAAACTCAATAGCGTCGGGCTTGTTGTCCTCAACGGCAAATACGCCAACGTCAGCCTTGAGAGCGTGCATCAGGATCTCGAGTCCCTCGATAACGCATTGACCGCGCTCCAAGAGCAGGCGGTGGTTTGCGGTGATGTAGGGCTCGCACTCGGCACAGTTAATAATAACCGTTTTTGCCTTGCCGAGCGCACTTTGAATTTTTGCATAGGTCGGGAAGGTTGCTCCGCCAAGACCGCTGATACCGGCCTCACGCACGATATTAATGATCTCCTCGGTGGTCGCTTCGGAGAGAGGCGCGGTGCGCGGACGAATGGTCTCGTGCTGAACACGAAGCCCGTCATTTTCGATAACGATGTTCTGAATGGGTGTTCCCTGCGCGTTGTGGCGGGTAACGATCTCTTTGACCGTGCCCGAAACACTTGCGTGAACGGGACAGCCGAGTCCCGATTCGATCTGACCGATCACTTGACCGATCTTAACGTAATCACCCTTCCCTACGATCGGCTTTGCGTGCGCACCGATGTGCTGAGAAAGGGGGATGGATACGGTGGCAGGCTCGGGCAGGCGAATGGTCTGCAAGCAGGCGGTTTCTTTGTGTTCCGCTACGTGTGAGCCACCACGAAAGGTGTATTTTTTCTTTTCTAACATAATGATCCTTCCCTGTTTGTTTAATGAAAGATGATATTTTGACATAATCTATCAACTTAATATTATAATATACTATAGCAAAAAAGTCAAGACATTGAGGCAAGATAACAAAAGACATTTTTTTAACAAAGTGTTCTTTTGTGCAAATATACCAAGAATATGGCAAGAATAGAAGGATGAGGGCGAGGCAGAAAGAAGAAAAGGCAAAAGAATGAAGAAATAAAAAATGAAAACATGCAAAAAAAGAAGGATTTTTTTGAAAAAAGGTATTGACAAGCCAATTTTTTTATGATATAATACTCAAGTACGCGGCGGGATAGCTCAGTTGGCTAGAGCAACCGGTTCATACCCGGTAGGTCATGGGTTCAAATCCAATTCCCGCTACCACGGCCCGTTGGTCAAGCGGCTAAGACACCGCCCTTTCACGGCGGTAACGGGAGTTCGATTCTCCCACGGGTCACCAAATAAACCGAGGGGACTGCACAAGTGCAGTCCCCTCGGTTTATTTCGTTATCTGCATAGAATTGAACTCCGCAAATTTTCGTCAGCGAAAATTTGTTAGAACCTGCGCCATTGTAGCTTTGGCATACTAAATGAAAGCGCAGGTTTGAGTTCAGATTCTCCCACGCCACAAAATTAAGCGCACTGCAATCGCAGTGCGCTTTTGTTTATTGGTGACCCGTGGGCTTTAGGAGACGCCGCAATGCGGCGGCCTGCAGCCGTATTGTTGGAGTTCGCATTCGCCGCTCGGAGATCGAAGAGCTTGCTCTTCAGGCGCTGGTGTGGGTATATTCGCGCAGGTTTGAGTTCAGATTCTCCCACGGCTCACCCATACAAACAAATCCGCGCTTTTTTACATCTTGTGAAGGGTTCGGGTTTGTTTTTTATTATGATTATTTGAGCAAAACCGATTGAAATACTCCCCAAAATGTGATATAATTGTCCTATTAGAAAAGTACGAGGAGATGGTTTATCTTATGACAGATAATAAAGAGATGCTGGGTACGGCCCCCATAGGCAAGCTTTTGTTCCGCCTGGCGCTCCCCACTGTTGTGGCGCAGCTTGTGAATATGCTCTACAACATTGTCGACCGCATTTATATTGGGCATATGCCCGAGGTTGGCGACCTTGCCCTAACGGGCGTTGGTGTTTGTATGCCCATTATTTTAATCGTTTCGGCTTTTGCGGCGCTCGTCAGCTCGGGCGGTGCACCGCGCGCCTCGATCTTTATGGGCAAAAAGGATATCGAAAGTGCCGAACGCACGCTTGGCGGCTGTTTTGGCTTACAGGTGATCGTTTCATTGGTGCTCACAGTCGTTTTGCTGATTTGGAACCGCAACCTTTTGCTGGCATTTGGCGCAAGCGAGAACACCATTGAATATGCAACCTCATATATGAGCATTTATGCCTTTGGCACGATTTTTGTACAGCTGACGCTTGGAATGAACGCATTTGTTTCCGCGCAAGGGTTTACAAAAATTTCGATGCTCTCGGTCATTATCGGTGCTGTTGCGAATATTGCGCTTGACCCGCTCTTTATTTACGGATTGAATATGGGTGTGCGCGGTGCGGCACTTGCCACCATTCTTTCGCAAGCGCTCTCCTGCGCGTGGGTGGTTTCTTTTTTGTGCAGCTCCAAGAGCATTTTGCGACTGAGAAGAAAAAATCTTGTCCCCACCCCAAAGATCGTTCTGCCCTGCGTAGCACTCGGCTCTGCAACCTTTATTATGCAGGCAAGCGAGAGCGTGATCTCGATCTGCTTCAATTCCTCCCTGCTTGCCTACGGCGGTGATATTGCGGTGGGTGCAATGGCGATTTTAACAAGCGTTATGCAGTTTGCTATGCTCCCGCCGCAAGGCATTGCACAGGGCGCACAGCCAATACTAAGCTACAATTACGGTGCAAGAAATGCAGAACGTGTAAAAAAGACCTACAAAACGCTCTTGATCACGTGTCTGACCTATTCGGTTGTTCTTTGGCTCGCAGTTATGCTGTTCCCCCGCGTGTTCGTTTCTATCTTCACGCCTGACGCCGCGCTCGTTGACTTTGCCGCAGGGGCTCTGCGCATCTATTTTAGCGGTATGGTACTGTTCGGCATTCAGATCGCCTGCCAAATGACCTTCGTTTCTATGGGGAACGCTCCCTCCTCAATTTTGGTAGCAGTTGTGCGAAAATTCGTTTTGCTCCTTCCCCTCATCTACATTATGCCTCACATTATAAATGACCCGACCACGGGCGTTTATATGGCAGAACCCATTGCCGACGTGCTTGCCGTCACCTTTACGGCAATCCTTTTCATCTTCCAATTTAAAAAAGCGCTTAAAAAGATAGAGGTTGACGAATGATTCTTCGTTAAACTCTTGACAAACTATATAAACGGTTGTATAATAGAAATGTTCAAAGACTATATTATAAAAAATCAAAAGGAGAATTGAACTATGAAAATTTTACTTGCAGGCGCTTTTGGAAATCTTGGTGCCGACATTCTCAAAAAGCTGGTGGCTGACGGCCACGAGGTTGTTGCCGCAGATATGATGGAACGCGATCTCGGCATTGAGAAGAACTACACCTTTAAAAAGATCGACGTCACCGCCCCCGAGACCCTGAAGGGTATTTGCGACGGCTGTGATACCGTGATCACCACTGTAGGCCTTACCAAGGGCTCTGCCACCGTTACCCCTTATGAAATCGACTACCAGGGCAACCTCAACCTCTTAAACGAGGCAAAAGCCGCAGGCGTCAAGAATTTCACCTTTATTTCGGTTATCAAGGCTGACAAAGCTCCCCACATCCCCATGCTGCACGCAAAGGCAATGTTTGAGGAAGAACTGAAAAAGAGCGGACTCTCTTACGTTATCCACCGCCCCACCGGTTATTTCTATGACATCATTAAGGTATTCAAGCCGATGATCCAAAAGGGCGAGGTCACACTGCTTGGCAAAAAGCCCATTCACGCAAACGTTATCTCCACCGAGGACTTTGCAGAGTTCATCGTTTTGCACATGAACGACGAGAACGCTTGCTACGACGTTGGCGGCAAGGAGACCTATTCCTATGAAGAGCTTGCAACCCTGTGCTTTGAGGCTGCAGGCAAGCCCGTTGTGATCAAACGCGCCCCCGCAATGCTCTTTGATATGCTCGCTTTTATCAACAAGGTGAAAAAGACCGGTAAGGAAGGCGTGCTCAAATTTGGCAAATGGACAATGACCGAAGAAATGGTTGGCTCTACCGTTTACGGCGATATGAGCTTTGCCGCATACATTAAGGAAAGCTTTAAGGAGGAAAACTGATATGCCTTGGTCACTTTTGGGAATTCTCGCAATTGTTTGTGCCGTTCTTTCGGCAGTTGGCTTTTATAAATTCGTTTACTTCCTTTCCATTGGCTACGGTTTTGCCGTTGCAGGCGGCGGTATCGCTATTCTCGTAATGGCATTCGTAAACCCCACCACCACTCCCATTTGGCTACTTCTCATCCAAGCCGCTCTCTTCCTCGCTTACGGCATTCGTCTTTCCGGCTTCCTGCTCGTTCGCGAAATTAAGAGCGTAAGCTACAAAAAGACCTTCAAAGAAGTCTCCGGTGACGGCAAAAAGATGCCTTTCTTCGTTCTGTTCACCATTTGGGTTTCGGTTACCGTGCTCTACGTAGCACAGGTAAGCCCTATGCTCTTCCGTTATGACAACGGTGCTGCTGATCTTGTTCTTCCCCTTATCGGTATCGTGATTTCTATTCTCGGCCTCGTGCTTGAAACCGTTGCCGACAATCAAAAGTCCGCACAAAAGAAGGTTCGCCCCGATATGGTTGCAACCGAGGGACTCTACAAGCTCTGCCGTTGCCCCAACTATCTTGGCGAGATCATCTTTTGGACCGGCGTGTTTGTTGCAGGCATTACCGCCTACGCTACGTTCGGTCAATGGATCACCGCGATTTTGGCATACGTATGCATCGTTTACATTATGTTCAATGGCGCACAACGCCTTGAAAAGCGTCAAATGGGACGCTACGGCGAGAACGAAGAATACAACAATTACGCCAACAAGACTCCCATCATTATCCCCTTCCTTCCCATTTATCACCTGAATAAAAAGAAATAATCGGAGGAACATAAAATGGACTTCACCGTTTCAATGGCTTTGGTCGATTATATCCCCGTTCTCTTTTTTACATTGGCAACGCTCATTCTTTTGCGTGATCTTTACACCAAAATGGGCAAAACCGCTTTTGCGCTCTTTGCCGCAGGCGTAACAAACGTTGCAATTGCGGGCGCGCTGAAAGCGACCTGGAAGCTCCTTTATGCCGCAGGCGTGTGCGATTTTCAGGCTTTGAATGCAATGTTCTTCCCTACCCAGTCCATCGGCTTTATGTTGGCGGGTATTGGAATTGTTTTGATGGTCTGCAAAAAGAAAAACAGCCAAAGCCTCGCCGCAGCGGTTGTTCCCCCCGTTTTTTCGGGAACGTTCGTATTCGTTGGCTTGATGGTTGCAGGACTTGGCATGATGGATGCCGTGCTCTGTATTCTTGCCGCAAAGCTGAAAAAGCCGTGGCTGATCGCCATTTTCGTTTTCTCCTTTGTATGTTCTCTGTGCATGGGCTACCTTTCCTCTAAGGATTTTGCGCAGGCTTCGATGAACTGGATCGCCGAGGGCGTAAACGTAGTTGGTCAAGGCACGCTACTTGTTGGCGCGTACCTCTTGCACAAAAACGGACTTGCAGACCTTGATCTCGGAGGTAAAAAAGCATGACAAGCACAACTTTTTTACGCGTGATTGCTGACAGCTATTCCCTGGTGCCTATCAGCGTTGGCGAATTTGCCAAATTGAAGGTGAACGGAATGAAATTCACCATTCAAGCCTATCACGTCGAAGGGCTTGGACATGTTTCCATTATGTGCGCAAAGGGCTTTTTCGGCTTGATGAAAATGGACACCTTGATGATCGTTCCCGACGAGAGGGATCTTCCCTTGTATTCCTACGACCGCATTCAAGCGATGGGCAACGATACGCTCATTGTGGAGCTTTACAACACCTTAACACAGCCGCTTGATCTCTCGCTTATGAGCCACATCAAGGCAAAATTCAGACACCTTGAAGAACGAGACCCCGGCGTGCATTGGTACGATAGCATCAAGCTCCCCGAGAGCATTTCGAAGAAAGGTAAAAGGGCACAAAAGGACGATTTGGAGGCACTTGCAGCCGAGCACTTTAGCGCTTATTTGCACGCCCCCGCCAAAAAGGTAATCGACGTTGCAAAAAAGAAGGCGCTCTCAAAAGAATACGTCGAGGGACTTTTGCGCGAAGGCGGACCTTCTACCGACGTGTTCAAAAAAGCACTCGGCGAAGAAAAAACCGCAAAGCTCTTTAGAGAGGTTTTGTTTGGAATTGAATAAAAAAGCGGACAGAGAACCTCGCAGTTCTCTGTCCTTTTTGTTTATTCAATATCCAATTCGGGCGGCACGTCGATCTCCTCACCAACGTACTTTCCGTTCTTTTTACGCTGACGCACGCACTCGGAGAGCAGATATTCGATCTGCCCGTTTACCGAGCGGAAATCGTCCTCTGCCCACGCGGCTATTGCCGCATAGAGCTTTGGAGAAAGTCGCAGCGGGACTTGCTTTTTTTGCGAATCGTTCATACGGTATCACCTTTTATCAATACAAACTGCCCGAATTGACCACGGGTTGTGCATCGCGGTTGCCGCAAAGAACAACCAAAAGATTGGAAACCATTGCCGCTTTTCTCTCGTCATCAAGAACAACGGTGTTGTTTTGAGAGAGGCGGTCAAGTGCCATTTCTACCATTCCAACGGCTCCGTCAACAATCATTTTGCGAGCGTCGATAATGGCAGATGCCTGCTGACGTTGCAGCATAACTGCCGCGATTTCGGGCGCGTACGCGAGGTAGGTGATACGTGCTTCGATGATCTCGATGCCTGCTTCTTCAACACGTGCTTGAATTTCGCCGCGGATACGGTCAGCAACCACGTCGCTGGAGCCACGCAGGCTTCCCTCGTCGGCAATGCCGTCACCGGTGGTGTCAACGCCGGGAGCTACGTCGTAGGGGTAAATGCGAACTACGTTACGCAGTGCGCTATCACATTGCAGGGAAAGGAATTCCTTGTAGTTGTCTACGTTGAAAACAGCCTTTGCGGTGTCAACAATGCGCCACGTAACGGCAATTCCGATTTCAACGGGGTTGCCGAGACAGTCATTGATTTTTTGACGGTTGTTGTTCAGCGTCATAATTTTGAGAGAGATCTTTTTGTTTTCGGTTGCAACGTTAACCGAAATTTCGCCACTCTCTTTCATAACCACACCGGGGCCCTTGGTGGAAACGTCACCGCTTTGGTTGAGCTTGGTGTTAGCCGCAGGGTTGACAGAGCCGCAGAAGGGATTGATTGCGTAAAAGCCCTCGCCCTTGAGCGTGCCTACGTATTTGCCGAACAGAGTGAGAACCAATGCCTCTTGGGGCTTGAGAACGCGCAGGCCGAGAAGCGGGATCCAACCGACGCAGAACGCGACCAGCGAAACACCAAGCAGCACCCACCCAATGGCAAGACCGTAATCCTCGCCCAATATTCCGCCAATCGGGATACAGATCAGGGCGATGAGCAAAACCAAAACGTTGATAATCAAAACGGGCATACCATTTTTTACATTTTTTAAAGTTTTTTCTTGCATAATAACCTCCAAATGTTATTTGATATTATTATGATATCATATTTATTTCATTTTGTCAATAGGTTTAAGGAAAATTGTTTCAATAAAAGCAAAAACCCCTCGCGCGGATTTCCGCGCGAGGGGTTGGTTTGCATTACGTTTCTTCAGCAATCATAGTTTCGTCTCGGTTTTGAATAAACTGTTTGATTCTTGGGTGGAAGCACATAAATATCATAAGAGGAAGCGACAAGGCACTGCCTATGGCAAAGGTGATATACAGGGGGAACACTTCGCCCAACAAGCCGTAAAGCACGGCAGAGAGCGCTGATCCGCCAACGCATGCTGAACGAAAAGTTCCAAGTATGGCACTTCGATTCATTTCGGGCAATGCCAACATCATAGATGCGTTGAAAATGCTATTTCCTATGCAATTCAAAAAGCCTGCTATAAATGCAAATACGCACATTAGAATGAAATTCTGCGAGAAATACACAGAAATCATAAAAGGAATGGAAACAGTAAAGCCAAGGCTCATAAACCAAAATTGCGTTTTGGGTTTTAGTTTAACAATACCAAGTATCAATACAGCAACCAAGCAAGCCGCTGAATATATCGACACCAGATACCCGTACATATCGACCGTAAAGCCTTTTTCCATACAAAACGGAAGCATCAGCGAAAACGCGCCTGCTGCAAGCAGATTCAAAATCAATGCACAAGGAACAAAAATTCTCAAGCACCCATCAGACAAAATAGTTTTTGCGGCTACCAAAGTGTCGCTGAGTACTCCCTTCACAGTGACGGGCGTTTCCTGCTGGACGGTTTTCGGGACACGCACAAAAAGCTCCGTGAAAGCAGAATACAGGTTGCTCAGACCATTGATGACCACGATCAGCGGAACGCCAAAAAGCGCAACCATAGCACCGCTAAATGCCGAACCTGCCAAATCGATAAAAGAAACGATGCCGGAATGAATGGACTGACCGCGCACCATATCGTCGCGCGGAATAATGTCCACCATCAAGGTACTGATTGCAGGAGAATAAAACACGCTACCGAATGCCGCCAAAAACGCCGCAATCAAGACGATTGGAACGCTCAATGCATTTATGTATGCCAACACACCAACCGTAAGCATAATCACGCCCTGCATAATGTCAATACCAACGATCAACCATTTTCGATTACACTTGTCCACAATGCTACCGCAAAATGGCGAGAGGAACATGGTGACAAACATAGAAATGGATGACATGATTCCCATCAGTGCAGTCGAACCTGTTACCTGATATACCCAATATCCAATCGCGATGCCATACATTACATCACCGATGGTACTGACTGCATTTCCCTGAAGCAACAGTATAAAATCCTTATTCCATAACTTTCGTTGCACAATATCACCGCCTTTTTCTCAAGTACCGATTGTTTGATACCGCTTTTTAGTATAGCATATATTGAAAAAAATGTCAATAAGAGTTTTCCGTTAGAAGCGGGCGACCTAATGGAAGGTAGCAAGCATCCACGAGATTGCAAGCAATCTCTTCGCCCCTACCGATATAGAAAAAACCCGCGCGCGGAAATCCGCGCGCGGGGTGTGGTTTATGTAAATTACAAAGTTTTAAGCATCCTTTCGCCAAGTATTGTGAACCTTTAACCAAAGGGCGAAATCACCTATAAAGAAAAGAACGCACGGTACTACAAAAAAGATAGCAATAACGTATATTTCGAACCACCAAGGAGCTATCAATATAAAGCAGACGACAGCGGTGACGATAAAAGCGATGGTTGCAAAAGCAAGAATTTCCGCCCGAAAATGGGAAAATTTGCATATACGGTGCCATTCTTCCCCAAAGATCAAACGCTCACGGTTGGCATCTGCCAAATAAGCGCGGCGCATTTCTTGGTTCTCTGCCCTGCGATTAAAAACCCGAATCAAAACAAAAATAAGGGGGATTCCAAACCCGATGCAAAGGCGAACAAACCAATTTTTAAAAAAGTTTGCAACCAATGATAGAATACTAAAGCCAATAAAATAAATGGCAAGGCACAGCGCAAAATGCCCAAGTATAGACATGAGCTTTTTGAAATACAATTTTCGCATTGAAGGCTCCTCTCTTCTGCTTTTTTATCTGAAATGAATCTTTTGGGTTAAAAGATATCATTTTTAAGCAAAAAACTCATCCACCTTGCAGCCGATGGTATCGGCAAGAAAAGGAAGAAGGGCTATATCGGGATAGCACTCTTCGCGCTCCCATTTGGAAACAGACTGCGCGGTAATACCCATCAGGTCTGCCAAATCCTTTTGCGTGATGCGATTTTGGCAACGGAATAGCTTTAATTTTTCCGAAATGATGATTTTTCTCATTTGCATTTGCCAACTCCCCTTTCAAATCAATTTACAATCCGAGGTTCTTGATTCTGTTTGATACCACTGCCGTTCTAAAGGCGGTGGGATTGCAGCCAAAGCTTTCTTCAAATCTTCGGCTAAAATGCTGTACTGTTTTAAAGCCGCATCTGTTTACAATATCCTTAATGGGCAAATTTGTATACTCGAGAAGCTTTTTTGCCACGTTCATACGATGATACCAAACGTATTCGATGGGCGTCATATCCAATTCATCCTTGAATAACTGCGTCAAGGAAGAGCGATTCAATGAAGCCACCTTTACAAGATCATCAAGTGTGATAGCATGGCGGTAATAATTTTCGATATAGATAACGGCGCTTTTAAGATGCGGATTTAGTATTTTGCTTGCACGTTCCACAGAATTGCTTTGCCCAATCAACCCGTAGGTTCTCTCCAAAAGCAATATAATTTCCATAAAATAAGATCTGCTTCGGCAGGACCAATACCAGTCCGGTTGCTCCTGTAATTCATTCTCTAACAATGAAAACAACCGCTGCATATTCCCCAAGCACTCATCAAAAATTGGAACCACATACCGCTTTGTATCGGTAAACGGCTTTAAAAGAAAAAGGTCGTGAGCCTCGGCAACCTCTTTGTAGTTCCTGCTATGGACTCTTGAAAAGCTCATATTCACATTTAAAAAGGTTGGGCTGAAATAAACAGAATCGCACTTGAGTCCGCGTTTTTTGAGCAATTTGGGAGACTCTGATTCATCAAAGCAGACAAAGCAAGGCGCCATAGCCTCAAAGGTTTTTCCGTGTACCTCAAAATGCGCCACGCCTTCATATATAATCATCAAAGCAAAGCAGGTGTCTTTTATATTCAAATCCTTTAAGGTATCGCTTTTTACACATTGTACCGGAGCAATTTTTCCAGTATTATACTTGAGTCCAAAGGTTTGCGGATTCATTTTATTACCTCCAAATGATTACAGGGCTCTCTATGTAAACATTGTAATATATTTTCGTCTTTTTGTCAATGCAGATGACACAAAAACAAATTTACAGATAACAACATCTGATTTTTAGATAACGATTTCGTCGGTGGGTGGCGTTCTGTCGTGGACACCGTTCCATACCGATTTTCACATACAATATTTCTTTGCTTTTTGGACCGTCGAGGACGCCGGTCCCTACAAGGGAAAACAAAAATCTTGTAGGGACCGGCCTCCCGGACGGTCCACAAAAATAAGCGATTATTACGTACAACAGGAGGGAAAACAAACTCCGCTTTGCTCCGTGGCAAAATTGCTTCGCAAAAATCGCCCCTTCCCTACGTGTTTGTTCATTTTGTAGGGGAGGCGTTTCGCCTCCCGAAAACGAGCAATTTAGGCGAACGACCAATATAGAAAACCCCGCGCGCGGAAATCCGCGCGCGGGTGGTTTTAGTTTGGCAAAATCAAGGTGGTGAGTGCTTTTTTCTGCTCTTCGGTAGGTAATTTCAGCTTACCGTTGTTCAAAAGTGTAACAATGCAATGCAGCAAGAACCATCCGTCACAGTGGAACAAAAATTGCAGCTCGTACTCTTTGATCTTTTTCAGGTGTGCGGGAACCGACTTCAATACCGCAGTTGCATAGGGCTTTTTTAAGCTTTCAAATTCAACTTGATATTTTTCTTTAATCCGTTCACCGATGGCAAGGAGCTTGTTTTTAATCTCTTTGCTGGACAAGATCACGATCTGCCATGCGGATTTGAAATGTCCGTCATAATCTCCGTTGGTTTTGATATAACCACGCTCTGCAAGCCATGCGTAATCGTGTTTGGCGAGTGGATTGTATTTTTCCCAATTCAGGAGAGTGATCGTTCGCGCATGTTCTTCGGGAACGTCTCTATCCTTTACCGGTTCTCTATTTGACCATTCCGAGTCAATTTGCCACATCGTCTGATAATCTCCCCCATTCCACATAGGACCGCACCAATTGTTCATATACACGTAGTCATCGGGAAGGATCATTTCATCCGAAATGACAGATGCATGAAAGATGTTATGCGCGCCGTCTGGACGGATGGTAGCAACTTCCTCAAAGGATATGCGCTTATCCATCAGCTTTTCACCGGAGCAAGCAGCAATATAAGGAATCAACGACCACAGAACAAAATTGCGATCTGCCTTGGGAGATTCGGTTAAGAAAATAGGGGCATCTGTTTGATTGCACCAAATGTCCGGATCGTCGAGAATGCCGGAAGAGGTCAATTCATCATACAGATCATTTGCAAACAGCTCTGCTGCGTGCTTATACATATCGTTTTGCATGGTAAGCAGCTCTGCTGTTGGCTCGTTGATAACGAAATTAACGATATACTTCTCCCCTGTTTGCTTCAAAAAGCCGTATTCTTCAAGGAACTCCACCTCGTTTTCAACGTACACCGGGGAAACGCCAAGATCATCGGCAAGCTCGTTGACCGTCTTTGCCATATTGCGCACACAATAACAGATATTTTGTGAAAGTGTGGAACGGAAGAACTCGTCCGGAGATTTTTTGCCAATGTTGCCATTGACTCCATAGCAATTAAATTTGATAGGATTAAATTTCAGTTCACTTGTTTTTCTCATAGTATCCATACCTCGTTTCAATTCTTTTTTGGCTTCAAACAAGTGCCACTTGACGGTGCCGATAGGGATATTCAAATCTTTTGCAATATCTGCCTGCTTGCGGTTTTCAAAATAATAAGCGACCACGATTTTGCGTTGCAGCTTTGAAAGATATGCGATCTCGCTCTGCAATTTGCGAATGGTATCGGCATTGTCGTCACTATCACAAACAGAATCGGGATCGGCAAGCAGCTCCGCCACCTCATCAATGGATACACCTATCACACTTTTGGCAGAATCGCGATAGTAGTTGCTCAGGGTGTTGTGCGCGATCGTCCAAATAAATTTAGCGGGATTGTCGATATCATCCTTGAATAAAAGCGCACGAAAGGCACGCAGAACGATCTCCTGTGAAAGATCCTCTGCATCCTGCACGCTTTTACACCTTTTCAGCGCAAAGCCGAATATAGGGCTAAGATATTCGGTTATGATTTTTTCGGCATCTTGTCGTTTCACTTGTTTGTACCTCGTTGAAAGCTCTCAACAATATAGACACCGATTTTCGAAAAGGTTGGTGATTATAAAAAATATTTTTTACTGAAAGTTAGATTGTTATTTTATTTGTATTAAATT
>JBGVQK010000082.1:0-7386 GCA_045127455.1 Eubacteriales bacterium | reverse complement strand
ACGTTAAGCGCATTATGGCCGCGTTTGATGGCAAGGAAAGAAGACTGACTTTTATTATGCCATTGGTTTACGTGGGAAGACAGAATAAGAGAAGCGGCCGTGAATCTCTCGACTGCGCAATGATGCTGCAAGAGCTTGTGGCAATGGGTGTTACCAATATCCTCACCTTCGATGCACACGATTCCCGCATCAATAACGCAATTCCGCTCTCCGGCTTTGATAACGTTCGCCCCGCATATCAAATGATCAAGGCACTCGTCCGTGCCGTTCCCGACGTTCAAATTGACAAGGATAACCTGGTGATCATTTCTCCCGACGAGGGCGCAATGTCCCGTTGTATGTATTATAGCTCGGTTTTGGGCATTGATATCGGTATGTTCTATAAGAGAAGAAACTATTCCGTAATCGTCAATGGCCGCAACCCCATCGAAGCACACGAGTATCTTGGCCGCGACCTGCACGGCAAGGATGCCATCGTAGTTGACGATATGATCTCCTCGGGCGAGTCGATGATCGATGTTTGCCGTCAGCTCAAGGAAAAGGGCGCAAAGCGCGTATTCTGCTTTGCAACCTTTGGTCTGTTTACCGACGGCTGCGAAAAGTTCGATCAAGCAGCAAAAGAGGGCGTATTCGATCGTATCTTTACCACAAACCTCATCTACCGCCGTCCCGAATTGGCAGAGAGATCTTGGTATACCGAGGTGAATATGTGCAAGTACGTTGCATACCTGATTGATACCCTTAACAACGATGCAACCATCAGCACGCTGCTCAATCCCGTTAAGCGCATTCAAACCTTAATGGATAAGCACCGCCGCGAGCTTGCCGCGCAAGCAAAAGCAAAGCACTAATGAATAGAAAAAGCACGGAGATACGAAAAGCGTATCTCCGTGTTTTTTTATTATAATTTTTTTAAAAATTCGTCTGTCAGCACTGTTTCGGGGGAGAGGCTTCCAAGGGGAAGCGGCTCTTTTTCGTCTGTAATGCGGCGGTAAACGATGTGACGCAAGAGTGAGAGCAGAGAGGGTTCTATCCAATAGTCAAATTGCGTGTTTGGAGAAAGGATTTCGTAGCGCTTGAGCTTGCGGTACATCTCCAAACCGTCCGAGGCGTCGTGCCAAAGATCGCAAAAAACATAGTCAAAGCCCTCGTGCGGCATTTTTTCTTCCATATATACAAACGCATCTGCTTCAATAATTTCAATTTTGTCGCCGTTTGGGAATTGTGGCAAAAGATAGGTCTTAAAAATGTCGATGACGTCGCGCGAGCGTTCAATTACCACAACGCGCTCGACCTCGGGCTTCTCGGATGCGTGAAAAGCGAAATAACCAAGTCCCAAGCCAAGCGTGAGCACCTTGCCGCGGCATTTTGCAATCGGCTCGCGCATCGTTTCCACCTCGTTGGGGGTAATGGTCATCCACTCAATGCCATTTTCCAAAATAGCAGGGAAATGGAATTCCGTATCAAAATAACCGATCTGCGGAATTTCGCAAAGGTCCTTTGTCACAACGGGATGCGTCCACACAAAGGGCTCGTAAGGCGCGTAGGAATGCTGACAAAGCACCCATTTGCCGTGCTTCACGTTCGGAAAACGAACGGTTGTTGCGTAAGCATCGTTCTCATAAGCCGCAGGGTAAAGCTTGCGCAGGGCGGGAATAATATATTGACGCTCCAACGCGCGGTGCGCAGGATCATCAACGGTGTCAAGTCCGCAAGCGGCACTAAGGAGCGTGCAGAACGCCTCGTGATGCGAAACGTGACACTCGCGTGCAAGATCCTCAACCATCGCAGCATCAATAAAGCGCGGATGATTGTTGATATATTCACTTAAAATGCTGACGACAATATCATTGTCGCGCATAATTTCATCCAATCGGCTCATTGACGTTCTCCTTTTTTGATTTCCTTATTATTATACAGCATTTTTAAATGATAAGCAAGATGTTTTTGATATTTTTTCTAATATCATTGTTGTGAAAAGCTTTTGAAGGGGTGCAGGGGGAGCTTTACTCAAAAAGTTCCCCCTGCATTTCTTAAAATACTATCCCAAAGCAACGTCCAAAACCATCATCAAGGCAAAGCCGCAAACAATGCCCATTGTGGCAAAATAGGGGTTGGCATCCTGATTTTGCTGACACTCGGGAATAAGCTCGTGCACCGCCACAAGTATCATCGTGCCTGCTGCAAACGCGAGCGCAAAGGGCAAAACGGTTGTTATATGCACCACCATTGCTGCGCCCAAAACGCCCGCTAACGGCTCTACCATGCCCGATGCCTGACCGAGAAAAAAGCTCCTCCGCGACGAATATCCTTCCCGTCGCAAGGGCAGGGAAACCGCCGCACCCTCGGGGAAGTTTTGAAGACCTATGCCAACGGCAATGGTCACGGCACCCATCAATGCTTCCGCGGTATAGCCACCGATGTGCAAAGCGCCAAAGGCAACGCCAACCGCCAAGCCTTCGGGAATATTGTGTAACGTAATAGAAAGAACCAGCATGAGGATCCGATTGGTTCTTTTTTTATTTGGACACGTGCTTTGACGTCGCGCGCGCGTCACGATCTTATCGGAAAGCCACATAAAGATCGCACCTGACAAAAAGCCAATTGATACCACCAACCAAGCAGGGGTGGAAAGCGTGCTTTCGGCTCTCTCTATCGCGGGTTGCAAAAGCGACCAAAAGCTTGCGGCGATCATTACACCCGAGGCAAAGCCAAGCATTAAATTCATTGTTTTTGGGTTGGGATTGCGAAAGCAAAATACACTCGCCGCTCCAAGAGCCGTCAACGCCCAAGTGCCAAGTGTTGCCAGAAGCGCGAGTACGACAACATTTTCCATAATATCACCTCATTCTACATTATATGATAGGGGCGCGGCTTGGTTACCTTTTCATTTTTTTTTGAAAAAAAGTGAAAAAGATTTTCCAAAAGGTATTGACAAATACCGATTTTTGGAGTATAATATCATACGGTTAGCAGAGGCTAACTGTAAAAAACACTCCGCGTTTGCGGAAAGGAGCTTTTGGAGGGCACCATGAACTTGCTTATGGCGGAAGAGGGAAAGGAATACATCATTCGCGCAATCGAGACCGATGACGAAGAGATGGATGCTTTTTTGTTCTCCCTGGGATGCTACAGCGGTGAGCCTATCACAGTTATTTCGCATCGCAAGGGCGGATGCGTAGTTTCGATTAAGGATGGCAGATACAGCATTGATAATGAGCTGGCAGCTGCAATTTTGATCTAAAAAAACAAAAAAAATAATCGGCTGATTATTTTTTTGCCCATCGGTTAGCCTAGGCTAACTGCTCGAGTTTGGTTGTAAAAACAATTTATAGACAAGGAGAAAGATCAATGAGAATTGCTTTAGCGGGCAACCCTAACAGCGGAAAAACAACTATGTATAATGCGCTGACGGGTCGCAACGAAAAAGTAGGAAACTGGGCGGGTGTTACCGTTGAACGTAAGGAGCACCCTATCAAAAAGTCGTTTACGGGCGGCGCGAAGGAGCTGATTGCAGTCGACCTTCCCGGTGCGTATTCAATGTCCCCCTTCACCTCGGAGGAGAGCATTACCAGCGCATACGTCAAAAACGAGCATCCCGACGTTATCATCAACATCGTCGATGCAACAAATCTGAGCCGTAGTTTGTTTTTCACCACGCAGTTGCTCGAGCTTGGCATTCCCGTTGTTGTTGCCCTCAACAAGGCAGACATCAACGAAAAGAAGGAAACCGAGATTGATACCGTAGAGCTTTCAAAGAAGCTCGGTTGTCCCGTTGTGGAGACCATTTCTACATCTGCCAAAGGTATGAAAGAGGTCGTTGCCGCAGCCGTTTCGGTTATCGGCAAGGGTCAGATCGCGCCTTATGAGCAGGGAGACATTGACCTTGCTGACAAAGCTGTTGTTGAAGCAGCCGACAGAAAGAGATTTGAATTTGTCAACGCCATTGTTGCAAAGGTAGAAACGCGCAAGATCTTGACCAAAGACACAAGTGTGCAGGATAAGGTTGACCGTGTTCTGACCAACAAGTGGCTTGGCATTCCGATTTTTGCTGTTGTTATGTTTCTTGTGTTCCAAATTTCGCAAGCTTGGCTTGGCGTATGGATCGCCGAAGGCCTTGTTTTCAACGAGGGTGCCGAAAACGAATTTGCTATCCCCGGTCTTGTCACACTCATTGAAATGTTTGGCGAGTGGGTAGGCGGACTGATGGAGGGCGCAAATCCCATCCTTTCCGCTATCATCGTTGACGGTATTATCGGTGGTGTTGGCGCGGTTGTTGGCTTTTTGCCTCTGGTTATGGTTATGTATTTCCTCATTGCACTCCTTGAGGATTGCGGATATATGGCACGTGCAACCGTTGTTCTTGACCCCATCTTCAAAAAGGTCGGTCTTTCGGGTAAGTCGGTAATTCCGTTCATCATCGGTACGGGATGCGCTATTCCCGGTGTTATGGCTTGCCGTACCATTCGCAACGAGCGCGAAAGACGCGCAACTGCAATGCTGACACCCTTTATGCCTTGCGGTGCAAAGCTTCCCGTTATCTCACTCTTTGCAGGCGCATTCTTTGGTGAATCTGCTTGGGTGGGAACCGCAATGTACTTTGCAGGTATCATTATCATTCTGCTGTGCGCACTTCTTGTAAACCTGCTCACAGGTCACAAAAACAGAAAATCCTTCTTTATTATGGAACTGCCCGAATACAAGGTACCCAGCGCAGGAAAGGCGGCACTTTCGATGCTGCAACGCGGATGGGCATACATCGTTAAGGCAGGAACCATTATTCTCGTATGTAACTTTGTTGTTCAATTGATGCAGACCTTTAACTGGTCTTTCCAACCCGTAGAGGATGCAAGCGAATCTATCCTCGCTACCATTTCGTTGCCTTTTGCTTACTTGTTTGCACCCATTATCGGTGTTGTTATGTGGCAAATGGCGGCAGCAGCGATCACAGGCTTTATTGCAAAAGAGAACGTCGTTGGCACGCTTGCAGTTTGCTTTGTGGGACTTGAAAACCTTATTGATACCGAAGAGCTTGCCCTGATGGAAGGTGCGGGCGCCGAGGTGGCAGCTGCATTTGCTATCACCAAGGTAGCGGCACTTGCATATTTGATGTTCAATCTCTTCACCCCCCCTTGCTTTGCGGCAATCGGTGCGATGAATGCCGAGATCAAGAGCCGTAAATGGCTTTGGGCGGGCATTGGTCTGCAATTTGGCGTAGGCTATTCGGTAGCATTTCTGGTATTCTTCTTTGGCACGCTCTTTACCACCGGCAACTTCGGCTCTGTTTGGATGCCGATTCTCGGTTGGGCGATCGTAGCACTCTTTGCAGGTATTTTGATTGCTTTGATCATTAAAAAGAACCGTGAGCTCAAAGCCGAGTATGCACTCGGTGCTAAAAGAAAAGCAGCTCTTAAGGGGTAATTATGGGACCAATTGATTTCATTATTATCGCGGTTATCGTCCTGATCGTTGGCGGTGCATCCGCTTACATCATCAAGGCAAAAAAGAGCGGTCAGCGTTGCATCGGCTGTCCCGATTCCAAAACCTGCTCGGGTAGTTGTGCATCCTGCCAATGCTGCTCCCACGCAAACGAGCAACAAGAAAAATAAAAAAAGCGCTGTTCGGCTTTTGTCGGACAGCGTTTCTTTTTTTGATAAAAAAGATAGAAATGAGAATACTAATGGCAGAATATTAAAAAAAGGAAAGTATCAAAATGAAGGTTTTACACGTGATCAGTGATAGCAATATCGGGGGAGCAGGGGTGTTGCTCTGTAATCTTTTGACTTGTTTTGATAGAGCGAAGGTGGAAAGTATTGTGGCTCTCCCAAGCGGCTCAAAGCTCGCGCCTCGCCTTGCGCAAATGAAGGTTCCCGTACTGTATTTGAGCGAGCCTTGCGACCGTGTATCTCCAAGATCCGTTTGGGAGCTTTCCCGTATTATCAAAAGAAACAAAATCGAAATCGTACACGCCAACGCGGCACTCTCGGCGCGCGTAGCGGCAAGACTTTGTCGCGTTCCGGTGCTTCACACAAGGCATTGTTGCTTTCCGCCCACAGGCTTGCTTGCCAATCGTTTTGTGCGCCGCGTTGCGGGATTTGGCAATCGAATGCTCTCGGATCACGTCATAGCCACCGCCGAGGCTGCTGCCCAAAATTTGCGCGAGCTGGGAATTCCCGAGGAGAAGATAAGCGTTATCATCAATGGCTCGCTTCCGGTGCGTGAGGTTGACGAAGCAACACTTGATAAGACCCGTAAGTGCTATGGCATCAAAAAAGACGATTTTACCGTAGGCATTTGCGCGCGCCTTGAAGAATGCAAAGGGCACGACACCTTTCTTGCCGCAGCTGCTATTTTGCTCCAACAAAGCCCCCAAATGCCATTCCGCTTTTTGATCGTTGGAGAGGGAAGCCGACGCCAAGAGCTCGAAAAATTAGCCACAGACCTCGGCATTGCGGACTATGTCACCTTCACAGGCTTTATTTCGGATATGGCACCCATCTATCACATTTTGCATCTCAACGTCAATTGCTCCTCGGGCACCGAAACCTCTTGCCTTGCCATCTCCGAGGGGATGAGCGTGGGGCTTCCCACCGTTGCCAGTGACTATGGCGGCAACGTGGCAATGATAGGCGAGAGCGGCGCAGGATTTCTTTTTCCTGTCGGGGACGCCGAAGCGCTTGCCGATGCTATCCTCAAAATTGCCGAGAATAGAGGGCTTGAAGAAAGAATGAAAGTGTGCGCTCGCGAACGCTATCTTTCACACTTCACGGCTGAAAAAATGAGCCGTGAGGTGCAAGAGGTCTACGAAAAAATGTTAAAATAAAAGGAAAAGCAGAAGCCGAAGGGCGTGCAAAATTAACGGAGAATTATGTACGGTTGTTTAATAATTGCTCCGCTGTAAACAAATAAATAACCCCGACATCTGTCGGGGTTCGGTTATTTTGTTCGATAAATTGGAATTTGACGGTATTACAACAGCTTTATCTCATTGGCAATCATAGCCACGTTTTTGGCGTTGGTATCAATTTTAATGGTATTGAGTGCTTGATACATCGGTATTCTTGCTATGCTTCGCTCAATTATATCTTCAGAACGGATACCTCTTTCTACATCCATTGCCAATCTTTCACACAGAGTCTTTTCATCCGCTACAAGCGAGACGCATTTCACCTCACAGTTCTGTGTATCCAGTTTCTCAAGTATGGAATTGATAATACTCTGCTCGTGCATCACCCAACAAAAAATGATATTCTCGTATGCAGAACACTTCAGAAAATTATTGAGTACATAACAAATATTATTTGTCACCATTGCTTTTGTTTCATCGGTTACTTGGAACGGACTTGCATCCCAGCACCAATCTCCGTCAAGAAATACGCTATTCGG
>JBGVQK010000081.1:0-2424 GCA_045127455.1 Eubacteriales bacterium | reverse complement strand
GAGCTGATCGATGAATCCGAAGAGCAGCTCACGGCTGACAGCGGATTTACGTTGGATACGCTTCCCCGCCCCACCCAGATCAAGGCCGCACTCGACGAGTACGTGATCGGGCAGGACGAGGCAAAGATCGCGCTTTCGGTTGCCGTTTACAATCACTACAAGCGCATCCTGACGATGCAAGCAAAAAAGCCGAAGAAAAAAGGCAAAAAGAATGATGTGGCAGAACCTGAAAATCAAGAGGAAGAAGTTGAGCTCCAAAAGAGCAACGTCCTTTTGATGGGACCTACGGGTGTTGGTAAGACCTATCTTGCGCAAACACTTGCAAAAACGCTTAAGGTTCCCTTTGCCATTGCCGATGCAACCACGCTGACAGAAGCCGGTTACGTTGGTGAGGACGTTGAAAACATCCTTTTGCGCCTCATTCAAGCGGCAGATTTTGATATCGAGCTTGCCGAGCGCGGTATTATTTACATTGACGAGATCGACAAGATCTCTCGCAAGAGCGAAAACCGCTCTATCACCCGAGACGTTTCCGGTGAAGGCGTACAGCAGGCACTTTTGAAAATTCTCGAGGGTACCGTTTCCAACGTTCCCCCGCAGGGCGGTCGCAAGCACCCCAACCAAGAGTTCATTCAAATTGACACAAAGAATATTCTCTTTATTTGCGGTGGTGCATTTGACGGTCTTGAGCAGATCATTCAAAAAAGAAAAGGTAGCCAAACCATTGGCTTTAGCGGTGAGATCAAGACCAAGTCCGAACGCAAGGATAGCGGCATCTATCGCGACGTTGTAGCGCACGACATTGTAAAATACGGTCTTATTCCCGAGCTTGTCGGCCGTATTCCCGTTATGGTCGCCCTTAATGATTTGGATAAGGATGCACTTGTTCGCATCCTGACCGAGCCTCGCAGTTCGCTGACAAAGCAGTATGAAAAGCTGTTTGAAATGGACGGGGTTAAGCTTACATTTACTCCCGAGGCTTTGGATGCGGTTGCATCTCTCGCCCTTGAAAGAAACACCGGTGCGCGCGGTCTGCGCTCCATTTTGGAAAAGGCGATGACCGACATAATGTATGAGGTTCCCTCTCGCGACGATATTCTCAGCGTAGAGATCACATCCGAATGCATTCGCGGTACGGGCAAACCCGTTTATCATTTGATCAATGAATAAGAAAAAAGCAGTCTCTTGCGAGACTGCTTTTTTTGTTTTGTTGTTAGCTATTGCATCCGCATCTGCCGTTGCCGTGATGATCGTGCCGATCGTACAGAGGTGCTGGCGTGCTCTGCGCGCAAAATTCTGCCGTTGGGAATGGCATAGAACGGAATACGCGGCAAGGATCGTCCTCTTCAACGGGAACGCACTCCTTTTCGGGAATGCAATATTCGGTTGCTTGAATGAGATACTGTGCCGAGCGCACAATGCGAATAACCGAGAAGATGCCAAGCGATACGGTCAAATAACGTTCTCCGCCTCTGCCTTCACCGCCATTCTCAAAGCAAAGAGGTGCCTCAAGGCAAGAAAGAACAGGCTTGGGAATGTCACTTTCGCAGCAGCAACAGCAGCAGTTGCATTCGCTGACGCGCTCTACAACGCGAGCACCAAGAAGAACGGGCGAGACGACCTCGACGATTGCGGTGGGTTCGTTCTCTTCGTCGCTTTCCTTAGGGGTGCATCCGCAGAAGTTCTCACCAACGCCATGGCTCTTGAAAACGCTGACGTTGCTTTCGCCACCGTAAAGGATAACGCGCTTTTCAAGCACAGCGATACCTTCAATTTCTTGCGAGCGTCCTGCGCAAACGCAAGCCTCAAATACGATTTTTACGTAAAAGCGTACGTTAACCGAGTAAAATCCGCGGTTAAAACGAATGGGATCAATATTGATACACGTCCAAACGATTTTTGCACTCTTGGCGCGAATGGTGCTTGTATGCTCCAAAACCTCGTTGCCAAAATCCGAAAGATAAACGCGTGCATTTTCAAAGCAATCGCGGTCGCGGCAGGAGTCCAGAACGCGATTTGTGTCAATGCATACGGTCTCGCGTGTTGGGGTATTGCCGGGCACGCAAGAAAATTTATTTTCTGCCATAGCCAAATCTCCTTATAAAATAAATTCAGAGAACTACTCTCTTTGCTAATATTCTATGCGGAGCGCGGTGAATTGACACCGAAATTTTCCTTTTTTCGACCAAACCGTTTTTTATTTGATTTATAAAAAGAAATCGCACGCTTCCCTATTGCAATTCTTTATAAAATCAGTTATAATATATGTAACAATCAAAAGGCAGGTTTTAATATGCTTAAAAGAATTTTGATATTTGTTTTAATTGCCGCAATGCTCTCGCTTGCATCTTGCAAGGTGGTTGAGGTCATTGACCACGGCACCACCGCTCCCGAAGAGACGACTGCACCGCAAAAGGAATATGA
>JBGVQK010000080.1:0-30947 GCA_045127455.1 Eubacteriales bacterium | reverse complement strand
AAAATGCATCTTTCGGCGCTTTCGGTCCTGCCGACGGAAGCGGATAGCGAAGCCTTGCAAGTTCTGTTCCTCACATACGGCAGCAAAAACGACCACCGCACGGCACTTTTAGAAAAACTCAAAGCAAATCAAAGGGGAAATATTCCCACCGCACTCATCGACGTTTCCGAATCCCCCGAACTTCTTGCCGAAATGCTGATCGGCGACGGGGAGATCGACCTTTGTCGGCTGCTTGGATATTCCAGCTGGAATACCGCGGCAAATGCTATGGGCATTGCGCTCTCGCAAAGCGTGGCAAGGTATGCCTATTTGCGTTCTGTGGAGTCCTCAAGCGCGCAAGCGAATGCAGGATTTTTGAGGTCAATGACCTTTGCTTACGTCAAGGATATCAGCTACAAATGTTTTAGCAATAACCTTGAGGATTTGGCAAGCGATAACTCGTCTTGCTCGGTGCAAAGGGTGATCGCGCGCATCAACAACGGCTCCGTTATTACCTCTTTAAAGGACTTTCAAACGATCTCACACGGGGACGTCGAGGTGTCTGATTTCCACTATCCGTGGAGTCGTACGTTTGAGATGACGTTTTGCATCAAGATTTACGAAAAAGAAGGAAAATGACACATGTTTTGCAAAAAGATGGGCTAAAATAAGTCAAAAAAATAAAGATGCAACCGTTGGTTGACAATTTTCCAAGCAAAATTGCTTGTGCAACTGACTAAAATTTGCTATAATTGAGGCACAGAACACGAAAGGAGTGTTGAAAATGTTATCAGAAAAAATTATCAATTTAAGAAAAAGCCGCGGTTGGTCGCAAGAAGAGCTTGCAGAGCGACTTGACGTTTCTCGCCAATCGGTCTCCAAATGGGAGTCGGGTGTTTCTAACCCCGAGCTCGACAAAATTGTGGCAATGAGCACGCTCTTTGGCGTTTCCACCGACTATTTATTAAAGGATGTAACTGCAGGGGAGGGCGATGACGATCGCGAATTTGTAGAGCAAGAGGACGCGGAGATTGAGGAAACTCCCTTGGAGGTGTCGATCCTTTCGCGTAATGTGAGCCCCGAAGAGGCAGAAGAATATCTTTCCGCCGTTAAAAAGGCAGGCCCACGTATCGCCCTTGGCGTGCTGCTTTGCATTTTGTCTCCCGTGGTTCTTATTCTGCTTGGCGGGCTTTCCGATATGGGAATGCTGATGGGTGAGAATGTTGCCGCCGCGTGCGGTTTTGTAGCTCTTTTCGCCTTTGTGGCAGCAGCACTTGCACTCTTTATTCCTACGGGAATGTCGCTTTCTAAATACGAATACTTGGAAAAGAACATTTTGGTGCTCCCCGAAACGCTTAAAAAAGAACTGAATGAAGAATACGAAGCAAACGACAAAAAAGAGCTTATGCGCATTACGGCAGGCATTTTGTGTTGCATTTTGGCAGGATTGTCGGTTGTTTTTACCACCTGCTTGTTTGTTGATAATGAGGCTGCGTTGATGATATGTCTTCCTATTATGTTTCTTCTCGCCGCTGTTGGCGTTTACATCATTGTGCGCACTTGCTTTTTGCGTGGGGCTTACCAAAGACTTTTGCAGCTTGAGGACTATACCGAAAGACATAAAAAGAACACGGCGCGCTTTGAAATTATAGGAGACGTTTATTGGATGATCGTGCTGGCAATCTACCTTGGCACAAGCTTTTGGACGCACCGTTGGGACGTTACCTGGATCATTTGGCCCATCGCGGCAGTTCTTTCGTCTCCCGTTGAAATGATTGTTGGCAGAAAAAGAAAGGTCAAAATCGTAAAAGTTTCCGCAAAGAAAAATCAAAAATAAAAAGAGAAAGACGCACACCGCGGTGAGCGTCTTTTTTTGCGTTTGTATCGTTTTTTACCAACGGCAAACAACTTTCTTAGCGCGCGGGGTCTTGGTGGGTCTCGCTGCGGCTCGGTCACGCTCACGTTCTGACAGTCCACCGGACTGTCATTCATTCCGCTCGCGCCGCTACGCTACCCTAATCGCTCGCGACAGCAAAAGCGAGGTTTCACCTCGCGCCGACTGTCTGTGGGTGAAGTTTAAAATCCCCTTTGTTATATTTGTGCAAAAGTTCTTGAAAGGGGTGTGGGGAAAACGTAATATTTCGCTTGCGAAATATTATCGTAGCAACGGAACGTTGCGATGTTCTTCTGCAAGAAGTTTTCCCCACAAAACCTATCCCTCTATAATCCCTCCACCAATAACGGTATCACCGTCGTAGAGGACGAGGGACTGCCCCGAGGTGATGGCACGCTGAGGTGCATCAAAGCGGACGGTGAGGGTGTCGGTGTCGGTCTGCTCCACGGTGCAGGGAGCAGGGGCGGCAGAATAGCGAATTTTTGCCTCGGCGCGAATGGGAGCGTCAAGACGGTCGGTGGCAATGAGATTGATCTCGTGTGCAACAAGCGTGTTGCGGAAGAGATCCTCGTTTTTACCAAGTGTTACAGTGTTCTTTTCCATATCCTTGGAACAAACGTAGGCGGGAGCACCGAGGGCAATGCCCAATCCTTTTCGTTGCCCGACTGTGTAACGGATAGCGCCTTGGTGACGTCCGAGAACGTGCCCGTCAAGGTCGATGAAGTTGCCCGCGGTGGGCTTTTTTTGCGTGACGTGCTCAATAAAAGCGGCATAATCGCCATCGGGAATAAAGCAAATGTCCTGACTGTCCTTGCGGTGTGCGTTGCAAAGGCCGTTCGCCTCGGCAATCTCGCGCACCTCGGCTTTCGTCAATTCCCCAAGGGGGAGAAGAGTACGGGAAAGCTGCTCTTGCGAAAGCTGCCAGAGAACATAGGTTTGGTCCTTCGATCTATCAGTGGCGCAGGTCAAAAGGCTTCTGCCGTTTGCATCACGAATGATGCGTGCATAGTGTCCCGTAGCAATTTTTTCACAATTCTGCGCGAGTGCAAGCTCGGCAAGCTTGCCGAACTTCATGGTTTTGTTGCATTGCACGCAAGGGTTGGGCGTGCCGCCCGCCACGTAGGTGCGAATAAAGTAATCAATCACCTCGCGACGGAATTCGCCCGAAAAATCGTGAACAGAGAAGGGAAATCCGAGTGCCTCTGCCACGCGTGCGGCATCGGCTTCGGCATTTTTGTCGGCACAGGAAGCGTTTGAAAGAACGTCATCGGGGGAGAAGAGGCGCATCATCACGCCGCGGCAATCATAGCCTGCATCGCGCAAAAGGAGCGCGCAAACGCTCGAGTCCACGCCACCGCTCATGGCAACCAAAACGGTTTTGTCGTTCATTGTTATTCCTCCCAACTGAATTGCGTTAACTCGCCCGCAGTTTTCAGGTCGGCAAAATTCCCTTGGCGCAAGATCTCATAAACGGCTATTGCCACCGAATTTGAGAGATTGAGAGAACGCAGCCCTTCGCGCATCGGGAGCCTTACGCAACGGTCGGGATTGTCGTGGAGAAGCTCCTCGGGCAGTCCCTTCGTCTCTTTGCCAAACATAATAAAAACGGGGTTCGGGTATTCAATTTCGGTATAAAGGTGAGGCGCCTTTGTGCTGAAATAATAGACCTCTGCCTCGGGGTTTTTTGCGTAAAAATCATCAAGCCCGTCGTAATAGGTGATATCGAGCTGATGCCAATAGTCGAGCCCTGCGCGCTTGAGCTTGCGGTCATCAATGGCAAAGCCCAAGGGGCGAATGAGGTGCAGAGCCGCACCCGTAGCGGCACAGGTGCGCGCAATATTTCCCGTGTTTTGCGGAATTTCGGGCTCGTGGAGTACAATGTTGATTTTTGACATAAGGGAACCTTTCGCGTGTTTCTTTTTTTACATCATAGCATATTTTTTGCCGATGTGCAAGCGATTTTTGCAAAATTTACAATATCATAATATATTTGCCCGCTAAAATGTAGTATAATAAATTTAACTGTATTTCACAACCGCGTGCCGCGCGCGTAAGGCGCGGCAGGAAAGGACACCAAATTATGTCACTTGTTACCAAAATTTTTGGCACATACAGCCAACGCCAACTTAAAAAGCTCAAGGTCATTGCCGATAAGGTCGATGCACTTGCCGAAACCTACCGCGCAATGAGCAATGCCGAGCTGCAAGCAATGACGCCCAAATTCCGCGACCGTCTTGCAGCAGGCGAGACCTTGGATGATATTTTGCCCGAGGCATTTGCCGCCATTCGCGAGGCAGACGACCGCGTGCTTGGCAAGCGCCCCTTCCGCGTGCAGGTGCTCGGCGGCATCGTGCTCCACCAGGGACGCATTGCCGAAATGAAAACGGGTGAGGGCAAAACGCTTGTTGCAACACTCCCCGCATACCTCAACGCGCTTCTGGGAAAGGGCGTTCATATCGTCACGGTCAACGACTACCTCGCTCGCGTCGGTGCCGATGAAATGGGACGCGTTTACGAGTTTATGGGAATGACCACGGGTCTTATCGTTCACGGTCAAAGCTCTGAGGAGAAGCAAGCCGCTTACGCTGCCGATATCACCTACGGCACCAACAACGAGTTCGGTTTTGACTATCTGCGCGATAATATGGTCATTTATAAGCACCAAATGGTTCAGCGCGGCCACGATTTTGCCATTGTGGACGAGGTGGACTCTATCCTTGTTGACGAAGCAAGAACGCCCCTTATCATTTCGGGTATGGGCGAGACGGCTACCGACCTTTACGAGCGTGCCGACCGCTTGGTCCGCACCATGCGTAAGCACGTTGTAAAAGAGATGGATGCCAAAGAGGATCAGGATAATATTGATGCCGATTACATCGTTCACGAAAAAGCAAACAATGCCGTCCTGACCGCAAAGGGTGCAAAAAAGGCAGAGGAATTCTTTGGCGTTGAAAACTTCAACGATGCCGAAAACGCAACGCTCTCTCACCACGTGCAGCAAGCCATTAAGGCGCACGGATGTATGCACCGCGACGTTGACTACGTTGTTAACGACCAAGGCGTTATGATCGTTGATACCTTTACGGGACGTTTGATGCCCGGCCGCCGCTACTCCGACGGTCTGCACCAGGCAATCGAGGCAAAAGAAGGCGTGCAGGTGCAAAAGGAGAACAAAACGCTTGCTACCATCACCTTCCAAAACTATTTCCGTATGTACCGCAAGCTCTCGGGTATGACGGGTACCGCTCTGACCGAGGAAAACGAATTCCGCGAAATTTATTCCCTTGACGTTGTTGAAATCCCCACCAATATGCCCATGATCCGCGTGGATCACAACGATGCCGTTTACCGCACTATTGAGGGCAAATATCAGGCAATCGTCGAGCAGGTATGTGCTTGTCACGAAAAAGGACAGCCTGTGCTTGTCGGTACGGTGTCTATCGACAAATCCGAGGAGCTTTCCTTGCGCCTCAAGCGTGCAGGCATTCCGCACACCGTGCTCAATGCAAAATATCACGAGCGTGAGGCACAGATCGTTGCGCAAGCGGGCAAAGAAGGCGCCGTTACCATTTCCACCAATATGGCAGGTCGTGGTACCGATATTTTGCTTGGCGGTAACCCCGAGTTTATGGCAAAAGCCGATATGCGCAAAATGGAAATTCCAGAGCACGCCATTGCGGCTTGTGCGGGCTTTACCGATATCGACGACGAAGAAATTATGGAAGCCAGACGCATCTATCGCGAGCTGGTTGAAAAATATAAAAAGGAAATTGAACCCGAGGCAGAGCGCGTTCGCGCTGCGGGTGGCTTGTTCATTTTGGGTACGGAGCGCCACGAGAGCCGCCGTATCGATAACCAGCTGCGCGGCCGTTCGGGGCGTCAAGGCGACCCCGGCGAATCTCGCTTTTTCCTTTCTATGCAGGATGACCTGATGCGTCTGTTTGGCACCGATCGCTTGCAGGGTGTTGTAGCGGCTCTCAATATGCCCGAGGATATGCCCATTGACCACAAAGTTCTTTCAGGTGCCATCGAGGGTGCGCAAAAGAGAATTGAGGATAACAACTTCAAGCGCCGTAAATACGTGCTTGCGTACGACGACGTTATGAATCAACAGCGCACAATCATCTACAAGCAACGCGCAGACGTGCTCAACGGTGAGGATATTTCCGAGACCATTCAAAAAATGCTCACGGGCTCTATCGAGGCCGCCGTTGCAACCTATCTTGGCGGCGACGAGCGCGAGGATTGGGATTTTGAGGGCTTGCGTGCGCACTACCTTGGAATGCTGACAACCGAAGAGGATTACCGCTTTGACGAAGAACAACTCCGTCATATTAAGCGTGAAGATATCGAGGAAGAACTCTCCGAGAGAGCGCTTGCTCGCTACAAAGAGAAGGAAAAACTCTTTGGCGAGGAGACCTTCCGCGAGGTCGAGCGCGCGATCCTGCTCCGCAACGTCGATACGGCTTGGATGGAGCACATCGACACGATGGACGACCTCAAGAGCACCGTTGGATTGCAATCTTATGCACAACGTGATCCAATCACCGAATACCGTATTCAAGGCGCGGATATGTTTGACGCAATGGTCGAGGATATCCGTCAGGGAACGGCACGTGCCATTTTGTCGGTCGTACCGCAGCCCAAGCCTATTATGCGCGTACAGGTAGCCAACCCCATTGTTGCGGGACTTGACGGCGGCGAAAAGCCCAAAAAGAAGATCGTTCTCAAAAAGACGTCGGGGCAAACCGTTATAAAGGACGCCAACAGTGTAGGACGTAACGATCCTTGCCCCTGCGGCAGCGGCAAAAAGTATAAGAACTGCTGCCTGCGCACACAAGGTCAGTCCAACGGATAAGCGAGGGCAGTATGGGATTTGGTATTTTACTGCTTGGGTATCTTATTACCTACTTTATTTCCATCACGGCAAACGCGCTCGGCATTGGCTCAATTGCGCTTTTGGCGGGATCTGCTCTCATGTTTTGGGGCATTCGCAGCCTTTGCCGCTTTAACCTTTCCTTTGTGCCTGCAAAATGGCTCACACTCCCCGTGTTTGCCCTCGGGCTTTGCCGCTTGTGGCAGGATATAGCAAAGGCGTGGTTCGCGTGGGAAGGGAAAGCTGCCGACGTTATGACTACCGTTATTACGTGGGCAAGCTTTGCCACAATCCTTGCATTCCATTTTGCAATGCTCTACGGCATTCGCGTTTTGGCACTTGAGGTAGGGCTCGGCAAGCTTTCCTCGCACGCTATGTATAACACTCTGGCGGTTGGCGTTTGGGGTGTGTTGTTCCTGCTTTGCAATATGCCCGCCATAGGCGAGAGCCTTTTGCCTTATTTAAGCATCTCAATGGCGCTCTTCAATTTGGTTTATCTCATCTCCAACATCATTCTCCTTGTGCGTTGCGCAAAGAATATTTGCGCCGAGGGAGACGAAGAGGTGGCTCCCAAGCCCTCGCGCTTTGCGTGGCTCAACCGCATCAACGAGTCCTATAACCAAACGTGGGACAAGTTTCGGGCAAATTCCCGCGCCGACGGTGCGGCTCTTCGTCAAAAATACATAGAAAAGAAAAACAGAAAGAAAAAATAACGTCAAATTTGGACGGGAAAGGAGATACGCAATGAAAAAAACAAAGCTCGGTCTTGGTTGGCTCATCCCCGGTGTGGTGATGCTTGCAAACCCCGTTATCGCCTTTTACGATTTTTTACCCGATTGCATAGGGTATCTGCTTTTGTGCGTAGCTCTGTTCCGTTTGGCGGATCTCAATTCTTCGATTGCCGATGCCCTCAAGCGTTTTCGCACGCTGATCTGGATTAGCATTGGCGGTCTTTTGATGCAATATTTCATTTACAATGTTCTTGCAAAGGAGCCAAAGCTGAATCCGCAAGAAATTCCAACAATGGTGCTTCTTTGCTCCCTTGTAATGGCGGTTCCGCAAATTTATTTTGCACTGCCTGCCTACCGAGACCTCTTTAAGGGCTTTTGGGAGCTTGCCGAGCGTCACGACGGAAAAGACGTTTTCCATTACGGCAAGCGCAACAGCAACCTTTGTGAGCGTATGAGACGTGCATCGGGCGTGTTCGTGGTGCTTTCTGCCATTCTGCCCGTTTTGCCCGAAATGTCGGTGCTGACCACTTTTGAGTATGAAGTAGAAAAGCTCCCGTTTGACTGGTATCAGTTTATTTGGCTCTTCCGCGTTAGCGCGGCAATTGTGCTCACCATCCTCTTTTTCGTGTGGATCATGCGTTTTATTCGCTTTATCTACTTATTCTCAAGCGACGAAGAAATGATGGCGTCTATCACTGCTCGCTATGAGCGCGACATTTTGCCGCAAACCGATATGCTCAGTATGCGCCGTTTGCGCTTTGGCATCGTTTTTCTCACTATCGGCGCGGCATTGATGCTGAACGTTTGCATCGAAGAGAATATTCTTGTTCCCAACATACTCTGTGCCGTTTTTGCGTGCATTGGCGTTCTCATTTTTGGCGCGGATCTGCAACGTAGAAAGCCCTTTTTCCTCTCTTGCGGAGCGCTTGGCGTGCTGAGCATAGGGGAGCTTTGGCTCAACAGCTACTACACAAAATATTACTCCTATGAATCCTCGGGTTGGGATCCCGACGCATACACCTTGTTTTTAGGCTTGCGTGCCACACAGGTGGCAGGCGCGTTTGTTGCCGCCATTATGTTCTGGAATCTTTTGAATTTGTTTGCAAATTTTGTAAAAGAGCGCATTTTTGAGCATTACGAGGGTCCAAACACCGAAGAGATCTCCGCTCGCGCCACCGAACGCTTGCACAGATCCTTTGGAAATCGCATTTCTATTTGCAAAATTTTGTTTTTTGTGTCGGCCTCTACGCTGGCGCTTGAATCTATCTTTCAGTTAGATTACCCTTGGATCTGGTGGATCTCGGTTGTAACTGTCATCGCATCTACGGTGGCATTTGCATCCTTCCTGTATGCATTGCTCGACCATTTAGAGTGGCAATCCAACACGCGCAGCACGTATAAAAGCAAATAAAGTGTGGCATAATGAGTACGTAATTTTCGAATTACAAAAAGGAGTATTCATTATGCAAAACCAAAATTACAACCAAAACAAGAACCAAAATAAGCAAAACGACAATCAAAACAAGAACCAAAACAACCAAAACAACCAAAACAACAACCAAAACAGACAAAATAATAACAATCAGTACGAGCAAAAAAAGAACGAGCGCTAAGCGCACATCCCCACATGGGGATGTACATATCTGTTTTGCTCGTACCCGTTTTAGAGGAGAGGAGGAGAGCCGTGTTTGCCATTGACCGTATTCCCGAGGACGTTTGGAGCATTCTGACGTCTTTTGGAATTGACAAAAATGCAATATTGTTGGCAGCGCACGCTGACCGCACACGCGAGCACACGGTGGGGGATGAATACGTTTTTGCCTCTGCAGATGCGCTGATTCTTCTACATAAGGGCGAGGGAGAAAACACCCACGCCATCACGTCTTATCCCATCAAAGAGCTGCACGGCATCTCGGTGGAGGAATTGCTCTCTTCAGGACGCCTTGTTGCGCGCCGGGGTGAAGAAAAGAGCCCCATTCTCATTGCCGCCTTTACAAATTTTTGCAAGGAGTCGATGTTCCTTTTTGCAAAGTACGCAAACAAGATCGCCGCAGGCGAGGATTTGGTGATTGACGAAAAGGACGACCCCGCCCAAAAGCTTTGCCCCAAGTGTGGCTTGCGTTATCCCGACCTCAACCGCCGTATTTGCCCGCACTGTATGGAAAAGGGCAAGCTCTTCCGCCGTTTTTCGGTGTTTTTAATGCGCTATCGGGCATCTATTTTCATCACGATGCTTTCCTTAGCAATTATGACGGCACTCAGCATCTTAGCACCTTATCTTTCCAGCGGCTTCTTTTATGATGAAGTTATTTTTGGCGTAGGGGAATTTGCAGGGCAGATCTTGCTGGTGTTGGGGCTTATTATTGCCACGCGCCTTGGCAAGACCCTTGTTACAATGGTCAACAACTACGTAACCTCGCGCATTGCCGCCAAGATGGTGTTTGATCTGAAAAAGACTATTTTTTCTGCCATCGAGCGCCTCTCTCTCAGCTTTTTTACGGGCAGACAGACGGGCGGATTGATGACGCAGATCAACGAGGATGCCAACACCATTTATTCTTTCTTCTGCGATGGCGTGCCTTATATGCTGATCAACATTGTGCAGGTGGTGGTGCTTGCAGTTCTGCTCTTTACAATGCAACCTCTTTTGGCGTTTGTGTCGCTTGTTACCGTGCCCGCATTTTTGCTCTTTGTCAAATGGATGTATCGCAGACAGAGAATGTACCACGCGCGCCGCTTTGCAGGCTCTAAGCAAATGAACTCTTTTTTGGCGGACGTCTTTTCGGGTATGCGCGTTGTTAAGGCATTCTCCAAGGAGGACGTCGAGATCTCTCGCTTTACCGTCAAAAACAAGAACCTTGCCGCAAGCGAAAAGACCTTAGCGCTCTTTTCCAACTACGGCTGGCCCGTGGCGTATCAATTGCTGTATCTTGGCAACATCGTTGCCTGGGGTGTGGGCGGATGGATGATCATTTCGGGCAGCGGCGGTATGACCTACGGCACGCTTTTGACCTTTATTGCGTATATGAATATGATCTATTCGCCGCTTGAATTTTTCGTTCATTTCTTTGATATGACCGCAGATTGCTCCAACGCGCTTCAGCGTTTGTTTGAAATTATGGATGCCGAGCCCGACGTGGTTGAAAAAGAAGATCCCGAGCGCCCTGAAAATTTGGGTGGTAGTGTGGAGTTCAAAAACGTTTCGTTCTCTTATCAAAAGGGCAGAAAGATCATTGATGACGTCAGCTTTGACGTTCCCGACGGGCACGTGCTTGGCATTGTCGGTCATACGGGTGCGGGTAAGAGCACGCTTGCCAATCTTTTAATGCGTATGTACGACGTTGACGAGGGCGAGATATGCATTGGCGGATATCCCGTTAAGGATTTAGAGCTTGCAACGCTTTACCGCAACATTGCAATCGTTTCGCAGGAGACCTATCTCTTTATGGGAACGATACTTGAAAACATCCGCTATGCGCGCCCCGAGGCAACCTTTGAGGAAGTGGTTGAGGCGGCAAAATGTGCGGGTGCGCACGACTTTATTATGAAGCTTCCCGATGCCTACGATACACGCATCGGCTTTGGATATCAGGATCTTTCGGGCGGTGAGCGCCAACGCGTTTCCATTGCGCGCGCCATTTTGAAAAATCCGAAAATTTTAATTCTTGATGAAGCCACAGCGGCAATGGATACCGCTACCGAGCGTAAAATTCAAGAGGCGCTTGCCCAGCTGATCAAGGGCAAGACCACCATTATGATCGCACACCGACTTTCTACCTTGCGCGATGCCGATGAGTTGGTAGTCATTGAGCACGGCAAGGTGGCAGAGCGAGGCACGCACGAGGCACTCCTTGAAAAGGAAGACGGCGTTTACAAAAAGCTGTTTACCCTGCAAGAGGAAGCGCTCAAGAGTGCGGGCATCAGCGAGTAAGAAAGGAGAACCGATATGAGACCACCTATGATGGGAAACAGAGGACCCGGCGGACCGTTCCCGGGCGGACGCCCCGATAAAGGGCCTGCGCGCACGTTGGCAGAATTGTCGGTCACGGTCTGGCTCACTCCCGAGAACGCTACGTTCTACATCAAAAACGACTTTTTACATATCAAAACAGACTCCTACGAGGGCCGGGCACACCTGTGCCGTCAGTTCCCGTTTGAGCTCGAATGGGAGTTTATTTCCGTAATGAACGATGAGCAAGCAGAGGTTGGCATTATTAAGGCAACGTCTTTGTTTGCGGAAGCGGGCGAGGAGCTTTTGCGCACCGAGCTTTCCCGTCGTTATTATGCCCCCGTAATTGATAAGATCATCAGCGTCAAAGAGCGTTACGGCTTTTCCTATTGGCGCGTGCACACGGCAGAGGGCAACGTCAGCTTCACGCTGCACGATACCTATCGCAGCATTATTCGCGCTACGGCAGGACGTGTAATGCTTCTGGACGTCAACGGCAACCGCTTTGAAATCCCAAACGTTGAAGCCCTCGACCGCAAGAGCTACAAAAAGATCGAGCTCTACCTGTAAAGGAGCGGGATATGAAGAAAACAAGAAAACAGGCACCCGAAGAGCGGGTGCGCGAGCTCTATCCCAATTTCGATGCCGAATGTGCGGTTGAAGTCTTTGTCACCGACATAGATCCTACCGACCCACATAAAAAGACCGAAAACGTCGTTCTTTTTGGGCGAGACGAGCTTGTTGTTTGGCGCAATGGCGAGATCTGCTTGCGAGAGCCGATCAAAAATATTGAACGCGTCAGCCTTGTCCGCGGTGTGGGATGCTGCTGGGTGGAATATACCCAAAAGAATGAGGGCGAGACCATTTTGGTGGCACGTGCCGATAATTCGGGGCAAGCGAGACTTGGCAAGGCCATCAAGCGTATCAATCGCTTTTTGCGCCACGGTGTGATCGAGAGCGAAGAAGGAGAGGGTGACGTCGAGGGCAAGATCTGCCCAAAATGTCAAAAGCCCTATCCGCGCGGCTCGCACGTTTGTCCGCACTGCGCCTCTAAAACGCGCGCTATTCGTCGTCTTTTGGGCATGGCAAGCACCGAGTGGTGGCGCATCGCAATTTCCGTATTGCTCTTTTTTGCCAGCACGGGCGTCAGCATCATCATTCCTATGATCAACCGCAATATGGTTGATAACTACATTCAAAACACCAATGCCGAGGCAAACACGGTCTTTCTTTTAGGCTTTTTCGGCGTTGTTCTTTCGCTCTTCCTTGCCAACGTTTTGCGCCGCCTTATCGGCATGGCACGCGGTCACCTTTTGGCGGTTGCGGGCAACAATCTTGTTGTGCGCTTGCGCGATATGGTATTTCGCAAAATTCAAGAGCTTTCTATTGCTAAAATCTCCTCTCGCACGTCGGGAGACCTTATGAAGCACGTCAACGGTGACACGCAGGAGATCAAGCGCTTCCTCGTTGACCACGTTCCCAATATGATCGAGCAGGTGCTCTTGCTCCTTGGCATCTCGGTGCTGATGTTTGGCTACGACCCGCTTATGGCAGCGCTTATTCTCATTCCTATGCCGCTGGTAGCCATCTGCTTCCGCCTCTTCTGGCGCTTTATGCACTCTATGTTCCGTAAGCGTTGGAACGTCAACTCGCAGGGCAGTGCCATTCTGCACGATATCTTCTCGGGCATTCGCGTAGTCAAATCCTACGGAATGGAAAAGCGGGAAGAGGAGCGCTTTGTTGGCATTGCGGAAGAGGAAAAAGACCTGCAGCTCCGCATCGAACGCTTTTGGGCGGTCTTAATGCCCATTTTGCAATTCTTAATGGGCTTTGGCGAGTTCGTTCTGCTTTACTACGTTGGCACGCAAATGCTGGCAGGCAAAATGACGGCAGGCGAGATGTCGCAGTTCTCGTCCTATACCTCTATGATCTTTGGACCATTGATGGCACTGATGCGCTTCCCGAGAATGTTTATGCACATGATGGTGTCTCTAACGCGCGTTTATGACATTATCGACGAGAATATCGACGTTGCCGACGGACACGAGCAGGCGCTTGACCGCATCGACGGTTACATCGATATCAATCATATTTCCTTTGGCTATACCGAAGGCGAGGACGTTCTCTCTGACGTTGACTTGCACGTAAAGCCGGGTGAATTCATCGGGCTTGTGGGCAAGTCGGGCGTTGGAAAATCCACCTTGATCAACCTTGTAATGCGCATGTACGACGTTGACGAGGGCTCGATCTGCATCGACGGCGTTGACGTGCGTAACATTTCGCAAGAGTCCCTGCGCCGACAGATGGGCGTAGTGCTCCAAGAGACCTTCCTCTTTACGGGTTCCATTTGGCAAAATCTGACCTACGCCAAGCCGAACGCTACGCGCGAAGAGGTCATCGGGGCTGCAAAAATGGCAGGTGCGCATGAGTTTATCGTTCGTTTGCCCGATGGATATAACACCTACGTGGGCGAGAGGGGACACACCCTTTCGGGCGGTGAGAGACAGCGCATTGCGATAGCGCGCGCACTGCTTCACAATCCGCGCATCCTCATTCTCGATGAGGCGACCTCGGCACTCGATACGCAGACCGAAAAGCTCATTCAAGATGCGCTTGCATCGCTCTCGTCGGGTAGAACCACCATCGCCATAGCACATCGCCTCTCCACGCTCCGAAACGCCACACGCTTGGTCGTTCTTGACGAAGGACGCGTTGCCGAGGTTGGCACGCACGACGAATTGATGGCAAAAGAGGGCATCTACTATGGCCTTGTTATGGCACAAAGAGAAATGACCAAAATGAATTAAGAACACGCCAAAGCGTTTCTCCTTTTGCAAAAACCGATTGCAATTGCGACTTTTGGGTGCTATAATATATAGGATGAAATGAGAAAAGAGGAAAAATAAAAAAGTGATCTTTTTGTATGTTTTTTTGGCAATCGTTTTGGTGGTGCTTGCCACCTCGCTGATTTGCTTTTTAAAGATTTTTTATACCTCACGACGCCAAAAGTGGCCCGAATATCCCGTACCTGCGGGAGAAATTTATCAACCTCACCACGAGCAGATGATCAAATGGATCAAACAAGCACGTGCGCTTCCTCACACCGAGGTCAGCATTCGCTCCTTTGATGGGCTTAAGCTTGTAGGAACTTATTATGAATTTGAGAAGGGCGCACCCATTGATATCCTTTTCCACGGCTACCACGGCTGTGCCGAGCAGGATCTTTCGGGCGGTGTTTACCGTTGCCAAAGACTTGGGCACAACGTGCTGATCGTCGACCACCGTGCCGCAGGCAAAAGCGAAGGGCACGTCATCACCTTTGGCGTCAATGAAAGCCGCGACGCCGCCGCATGGGTGCAATATGTGGTGGAGAATATCGACCCAAATGCTCAAATTCTTCTTGGCGGTATTTCTATGGGAGCGGCAACCGTTATGATGGCATCTGCAATGGAGCTCCCCAAAAACGTTGTGGGAGCGGTCGCCGATTGTGGCTACACCTCGGCAAAGGACATTATCAAAAAGGTCATTCGCGATATGCACCTGCCCGATAATCTCCTGTATCCTTTTGTGCGCCTTGGTGCGCGCCTCTTTGGCGGATTTGATCCCGACACCAATTCTCCCATTGCGTCAATGCCCAACTGCCGGGTGCCTGTTATCTTCTTCCACGGTGACACCGATGCGTTTGTGCCGATGTTAATGAGCGAAGAAAACTTTGCCGCGTGTGCCTCACCCAAGCACCTTGTCATCACCCCCGGTGCAGGACACGGACTTTGTTTCCCCATAGACGTGGATACATACGTGAAAGAAATTGAGGAATTTTTCAAACCTTTCTTAGAAGAGAAAAACGAGCAATAAACCCAATCGCAAAAAAGCAGTCGTTATCAAACGGCTGCTTTTTTGCGTTAAACAACTCTATTAGCGAGCAGGGTTAGTGGGTCTCACTTCGGTTCGTGTCACAAAAGTTGCCTGTGGCAACTTGGCGTTCTGACAGTCCACCGGACTGTCATTCATTTCATTCGCGTCGCTTCGCTACCCTAGCCGCTCGCGTGAGCAAAAGCGAGGTGCACCTCGCGTCGACTGTCTATTCGTAAAGTTGAAATTTTATTTTGTAATATTGGTTAGAGAGTTTTTGAAGGGGTGTGGGGGAACATAATATTTCGCTTGCGAAATATTATCGTAGCAACGAAATGTTGCGATGTTTTTCTGCAAAAAGTTCCCCCACAAAAAAATTATTCAGTTCTAAGAGCCTCAACGGGATTGCGTTTTGCGGCAAAGCCGGAGGGGAAGATACCTGCGATGAGCGTCAGTGCCATACTGATTCCCACGAGGATGAGGGCAGCTGCGGGAGGCAGAACTGCCTTGAGGTCTACAAGACCTGTCAGATTGAACAGAATGATATTGATAACAACGTTCAAACCGAGGGTAATGCCGATACCGAGTGCGCCTGCAACAAAGCCGACGATGAGTGTTTCGGCATTGAATACGCGGCGAATATCTTTCTTCGAAGCACCGATTGCACGAAGGATACCGATTTCCTTGGTTCTTTCGAGAACCGAGATATAGGTAATGATACCAATCATAATGGAAGATACTACGAGGGAGATTGCAACGAATGCGATCAGCACGTAGGTGATCGCATCTACGATGGTCGTTACCGAGGACATCAAAAGAGCAACGTAGTCGGTGTAGTTGATCTGTTGTTCTTCTTCTACGCCTTCGTTGTACTTGGTAATCAGGTCGGCAATCAGATCCTTGTTCTCAAAGGTGTCGCAGTAAAGGTAGATGGCGCTGGGCGAATCAAGGCTTACGTTGCCAAGCAGAACAAGGTTCTTTTCATAAGTCGATTCGGAGTAGTTGTCGAGATATTCGTCATAAAGAGCGGCAAATTCCTTATCGCCAAGGGTTGCCATTGTCTGGTTCATCATAACCATCAGCTCTTCGGGCGTTTTGCCCTGCAGCATTTGCCCTACCTGAGCTGCATATTGCTTGGAGTAGGTTTCTTTAAAGGGCTGATAGAGGGTGTAATAAAGCGTATCGTCGTCGAGGTTAGCGTTTTCAATGGCGGCTTGTGCCTGTTCCATTGTCATACCGGGCGACTGTTGCATCATAGCCATAACTGCAAAGTTGCGCAAACCGCCTGCAGCAGCAATGGTTTTATCAAACTCTGTCTTTACCTGCTCTTCGGTGGGGGTAGAGATGAGCTTGGTGAACATTGCAAGCTTTGTTGCATCATCCATCAAAGCCATTTGTGCAAGCACGGCTTCTTTCTTTTGGGCAGGGGTCAGTTCAACCGTACCCTCGGTTTTAAAGGGCTTGCCGGTCAAAATATCGGTTTCAGGGTTGTCGATCTGTGCCTGCAAAAGCTCCGAGGTTGCGGTTTTTTCAATGGCATATTTGGTAAGCTCGGAGGTGTAAGCGATCGTTCCGCTCAAAATTGCAGAGGATGTGTCCTCGCCGGGGCGAACGATACCCGAGATCTTGATATCAATGCCAAGCTTTGCATTGTCAAACAGGTAAGCAAGTCCCGAATCGGTGTTGCTGATGTTGGCATACGTGCCGTCGAGCTGCTTTTGATAGCATTCGGATTGCAAGAAGAGGCGGAAGTCCATATCGCAGAGCTCTTCATAGCTCCAGGACTTTGCAAGGGAGGTGTCAACCGTTTCACCCTTGCCGGCAGCCATCAAGGCTTCCATAATCTCTTTTTCGGTGCGCAGACCAAGTGCATAGAGGGCAAGGTCGCTGATCTCGTTTTGCTTATTTACCACAAGCACTACCTCGTTGTATGCGGTGGGCCATTCACCGTAAATGAGGTCGTACTCATCCTTGATGAGGGAATTGATGGTGTCCTCTTCTTCAACGCCGGGCAGCATTTCCTGCCATACGTTAAAGCTATCCATCATCGGGGAGCCCATACCGCCCATCATAGAGCCTGCGGCACTGTCGCTCATACCGCCGCCGTAAATGGCGTTGATCAGCTCCATAACGTCGGATTTAATAACGTTACCGTCGGCATCCTTAACAAGCACGCTCCAGTTAAAGTTGTATTCGTATTGAATAGCAGTGAGATATTCCTTGAATTCTTCGGTAGATTCAAGATGCTCCTTAAATGCCTTCAGGTCGTTTTTGTTGGTATCGGCAGTGTTGAGAGAGTTCATCAGGTCTACAATGATGGTGCTCTCGTATACCTTATCAAGCGGACGGTCCTTTTCCTTTTCCTCGCTCGTTTGCATCATCGAGGTAATAATAGAGGAGAGGTCGGTCGTTTCCGCCATCAGCTGAATGGGGTAGCTTGCAAGCGTGTCTCTTTGCACGGCATTGATATAGTTGTTAACGCCCGTGGAGACCGACAAAATGAGCGCAATACCGATAATACCGATAGACCCCGCAAAGGAAACCATAAAGGTACGCGCCTTTTTGGTTAAGAGATTGTTAAAGGAGAGCGAGAGCGCTGTCCAGAAGGACATCGACTTCTTTCTTTTTGTAGAGCGAGCAGTCTGAATACCCGTTCCGCTCAATCCGTGCTTATCTACGTCGTCTGCGGTGATGGGAGAGAAGAGACTCGAAAGAGGTTTTTTCTTTTTGCTTGCCTTGCGTGCAGGAGAATCAACGCTGTTGCCGCCCCAGCAAGGGTTGGAGTCGTTTGTAATGCGACCGTCGACCATGGAAATGATGCGGTTGGAGTATTCCTTTGCCAGATCGGGGTTGTGCGTTACCATAATGATGAGCTTGCGACGCGAGATCTTTTTGAGGATCTCCATGATCTGCACGCTCGTGTTGGTATCCAAAGCACCCGTAGGCTCGTCGGCAAGAATAATGTCGGGGTTGTTGACGAGCGCACGCGCAATGGCAACGCGCTGCATCTGACCGCCCGAAAGCTGAGAGGGCTTTTTGTTAATGTGTGCCGCAAGACCTACGTCGCGGAGCGCACGAATGGCACGGGACTTACGCTCGTTGGGCGAAATACCCGAAAGCGTGAGTGCCAATTCAACGTTTGCAAGCACCGTTTGGTGAGGAATGAGGTTGTAGCTTTGGAACACAAAGCCGATGGAGTGGTTGCGGTAGGTATCCCAATCGGCATCGGCGTATTCCTTGGTTGAAACGCCGTTAATGATCAGGTCACCGCTTGTGTATTGGTCGAGACCGCCAATGATGTTAAGCAGAGTGGTTTTTCCGCAGCCAGATGGGCCCAGGATCGAAACAAATTCGTTTCGGCGGAAGCGCAGGTTGATGCCCGCGAGCGCGCGTACGCTCGTGTCGCCTGCGTGGTAGTCTTTTACGATTCTTTTCAGTTCAAGCAACGGTATTGCCTCCTAATCGTTGTAATTATTTTTATTATATCACTTGTTTATAAATGAACTGTGAACAAATATGGGGAGCCAGCGTATTTTTTGTGATTTTTTTTGGAAAATGCATCAATCCTCTACCGTTCCGTTTGCAAATTGGCTGTTGTAGAGGTGATGGTAGAAGCCACCCTTGGCGAGAAGCTCGGTATGCGTGCCTTGCTCCACGATCTTGCCGCTCTTCATTACAAGAATGCGGTCGGCGCCCTCAATGGTAGAAAGACGGTGTGCAACAATAAAGGACGTGCGCCCCTTCATCATTTCGGCAAAGGCACCCTGAATCTTGAGTTCCATACGGGTGTCAATCGAGGAGGTCGCTTCATCGAGAATGAGCATTGGGGGCAGTACAAGCATTACGCGTGCAATGCAAAGCAGCTGCTTTTGTCCTTGCGAAAGAGAGCCGCCGTTCTCGCCGAGCACGGTGTCATAGCCCTTTGGCAAGCGCTTGATAAAGGAATGTGCGTGAGCGGCTTTTGCGGCTGCGATCATTTCTTCCTCGCTCGCATCGGGGCGACCCATGCAAATGTTCTCACGAACGGTTGCGGCACGCAACCAAGTATCCTGCAAAACCATTCCCCAAGAGGCGCGCAGAGATTTGCGTGTGACGTTGCGAATGTCATTGCCGTCAACCGATATGCTACCTTCGCTTACGTCGTAAAAACGCATCAAAAGGTTGATGAGCGTGGTCTTTCCGCATCCCGTAGGGCCAACGATGGCAATGCGCTGTCCGGGAGTGACAGAAAGATTGAGATCACGAATGAGATCTTGCTCGGGGGTGTAAGAGAAAGCAACGTTTGAAAGCTCTACGTTTCCTTGTGCTTCATCAATAACGTGTGCATCGGGCGCATCGGGGACGAGCTCGGTCTCGTCAAGGATTTCAAATACGCGAGCGGCGCAGGCAAGTGCGTTTTGCAGCTCGGTCAAAACACCCGAGATCTCGTTAAAGGGCTTGGTGTATTGGTTTGCGTAATTGAGAAATACCGAAAGCGTACCAACCGAAAGAGTAGAGCCCGGGGCAATGCAAATAAAGGCACCAACCAAAGCCACGCCTGCATAAACAAGGTTGTTTACAAATCGGGTAGAGGGATTGGTGGTAGAGGAGAAGAAGGTCGCACGCAAAGCGCACTTGCCAAGGCGTGTGTTCACCTCGTCAAACTCTTCCTGCAATTCATCCTCACGTCCAAACGCGAGCACCACCTTGTGATTGCCGACGTATTCGTCAATGAGGGCCGTCTGCTCTGCACGCGTAGTGGATTGCAGGCGGAACATCGAATAAGTCTTTTTGGCAATAAAAGCGGCAACAAAGAGCGAGAGCGGCGTGATGAGAATAACCACCAGCGCAATTTGCCAACGCAAGGTCAGCATAATAACAAGTGTACCGAGAATGGTCAGTATTCCCGTAAAGAACTGTGCAAAGCCGAGAAGGAGTCCGTCGGTGAATTGATCCACGTCACCGATCATACGGCTGAGCACGTCACCCGTGGGGTGAGAGTCGATATAGGAGAGGGGAAGGCGTTGCAGCTTTTCAAAGGCTTCGCGGCGCAGTCTCTTCACCATACCGTAGGTAATGCGATTATTGATAACATTCATCAGCCATTGGAAGAGTGCCGATATCAGCGTGCATACACCAATGGTGATGCAAATTTTGATGACACCGCTCCAATTGACGTTATCCTTGCCAATGATGCAGTCGATCGCTTGTCCTGTCAAAAGGGGAACGTAGAGCGTGAGCGCCACCACTGCAGCGGCAAGCAGCAACGATGCCGCAAGCGCCAAGCGGTAATGCTTCAGCCCTGTGAATACGCGCGCAAGAGCGCGACGGTCAAAGGTCAGCTTTTTCATGCAGGCTCACCCCCTTTTTTGAACTGCGACTCGTGGATCTCACGGTATACGTCGCAGCGGGCGAGCAGCTCATCGTGTCTGCCCTTATCAACAAGCTTACCGTCCTCCATTACCAAAATTAGGTCTGCGTGGCGAATGGACGAGGTACGTTGCGAAATGATAAACACAGTGGGCGAGTTGGGAATAGCGCGCAAAGATGCACGCAAAGCGGCATCGGTTGCATAGTCGAGTGCCGAGGAGCTATCATCCAAAATCAGAATTTCGGCGCCTCTTACAAGTGCGCGAGCAATGGTCAGGCGCTGGCGCTGACCGCCCGAAAAGTTCTTGCCACCCGCACTTACGGGCTCGTCAAGACCGTTCTTTTGCATCACAAAATCCTTGGCTTGCGCCCACTCGAGCGCTTGCCACATCTCATTTTCGGTGGCATCAGCTTTGCCCCAGGAAAGATTGGAGCGCACCGTACCCGAAAAGAGCACCGCCTTTTGCGGAACGATGGCAATGCTCTGTCGTAGAGTGTCAACGTCAAGTGATTTTACATCACGCCCATTTACCAAAACGCGTCCCTCGGTTGCCTCATAAAAGCGGGGAATGAGGTTGATAAGCGAGGTTTTTCCCGAGCCGGTTGAACCGATGATGCCAACGGTTGCACCGCGGGGAGCGACAAAATTGATATTCGAAAGCGTTTCTTCAGCATCACCTGCGTATGTCAGGGAGACGTTTTCAAAACGAACAGCGTCGCCCTCGTTACCATAAGTCTTGACGTCGTCAAGCGTTTCCATTCCAACGGGGGTATCAAAAATAGCTTGTACGCGGTCGGCAGATGCGAGCGCCTTGTTAACGGTAAACACCGTCATTGCAAATTTGACGAGCTCTACCAAAATTTGCGCCATATAGTTGGTCAGGGCAACCACGTCACCCTGCGACATATCCCCGATCTCAACAAGCTTTGCGCCCGAAGCCAAGAGGACGATGACGCCTGCATTGACAACGACGAGCGTTAAGGGGTTCATCAGGGCGGAAATGCGACCCGCAAAGTTTTGCACGCGATTGTGCTCTTCGTTTGCGGCAGAAAAGCGAGCGATCTCGTCGTTTTCCTTGCGGAAGGCGCGGAGCACGCGAACGCCCAAAAGGTTTTCACGAACCACCGAGGTCACACCGTCAAGGTTCTTTTGCACCGTTTTGTAAATGGGCGTAGTCTTGAGCATGATCGAAAATACGATGACCGCCAAAACGGGAATGACGACCGCAAACACCCACGCACCCTTTGCATCAACCGCAAATGCCATGGCGGCGGCACCCAACACGATGATGGGGGAACGCAAAAGAAGACGGAGTGTAAAATTGACGGCAGACTGTACCTGATTGACGTCGCCTGTCAAGCGTGTGATGAGAGTGGAGGTCCCCACACTGTCGGTTTGTGCATAAGAAAATTTGGAGATGTGTGCAAACAAGTCGCGGCGCAGATCGGTGCTCACACCAACGGCTGCACGTGCGGCAAAGTATTGTGCGATGAGGGAGGATGCAAGTCCTACGGCGGCAAATGCTACAAGAATGCCAAAACAGGTGCCGATAACACCTTTGTTGCCCGTTGCAATGCCTTCGTCAATAATGGTTTTTACTACCAGCGGCACCAAGAGGTCGAAAACGGCTTCCAGGAGCTTAAAGAGGGGGCTGATGATACATTCCTTGGTGTAGGGCTTCAAATATTTCAGCAGCTTTCTCACGCGCGCACATCCTTTCTATAGTAATTTTAAGAAATAAGCTATTCTTAACCTTTTTATTATACGCTATATTTGTGTCTCTATATTGTACGAAATATGAACATTCTGTCATTTTTGCAAAAAAGTACTTGACAAATAATACTATGCGTGATATAGTATTATGCGAAAGGGGGTATTGCATGGATATTCAACTGAAAAGAGGACTTTTGGATATTTGCGTTCTGGCGGCTCTTCGCCGCGAGGACTCTTACGGATATCAGATCGTCAAAGAAATTCAACCCTACATTGCCATTTCCGAATCTACACTCTATCCCATTTTGCGCCGCCTCGAGGAGGCAGGGCAGCTGACGGTGCGCTCGGTTGAGCACAACGGCAGGCTCCGCAAGTATTATCGCATCACGCCGCTGGGGCTGGCGCGACTGAATATGTTTGCCGAGGAATGGAAAGAGATGATGTATATTTACCAATTTGTAACGGGAGGGAAAAACAGATGAAAAAAGCAGAATTTCTCGCACAGCTACGCAACAGACTCGCTCAGCTGCCGCCGCAGGACGTAGAAAAAACGCTGGAGTATTACAGTGAAATGATAGACGATTACATCGAAAGCGGATATAGCCCCGAGGCGGCGGTTGCCAAAATGGGGAACGTGAACGATATTGCCGCACAGATCCTTGCAGGTGAAAGAGCACCCGTTTACGTAGCACCTGTGGCAAAAAAGCCAAGAAGAAACGGGCTTGTGATCGCCCTTTTGATCCTCGGCTTTCCGTTGTGGTTGCCGCTTTTGATCGTGGCGTTCAGCGTTTTGCTCACACTTGCTATCGTTATTGGCGTGCTTGCCATCGTATTGCCGTGGTCGCTCGTGGTTTCCTTTGGCGCATCGGCAATTGGCTTGCTGATTGCAAGTGCCGCCATTCTTGTGGGCGAGGGGCTTGCCGCAGCGGCTCTCACACTTGGTGTGGCACTTGTTCTTGGTGCACTTTGCATCTTTTGCGTATGGGTGGGCATTCACCTGGCAAAGCTTGGCGCAAAGGGAATCGGGGCTATGTTTGGCGGCTCGTTTAAATTGCTTTTTGGAAGGAGATAAAAAATGAAAACAGTATTGATCATAGCGCTCATTTGCCTTTTGGTAGGGGCAATTTTGGTGGGAGTGGGATTGCTATTCCTCACGCCCGACGATGCGGTGAATTCCGTTAAGGATTCGGTCTATCGCTATACGCTCGACGAAACTCCCACACAAATCCATATTTCAACCTTAAATAGCCGCGTAGAGCTTCGCCCCATCGAGGGGGATGAATGGCGCGTGGAGTGTATGGATCAGGAAAAGCTTTACCACACCGTAGAATTAAATGACGGTGTTCTTACTATCAAGCAGATCGACACGCGTGCGTGGTATGACCACATCGGCATTCTTAACGGCTTTCAAAATTTAAGTGTCATCGTTCATCTGCCTGCCGAAGTTTACGAAAGCTTGCACGTTCAATCCTTGTCGGGCGGCATCAGGATTCAGGAAGGCTTGACCTTTACAAATGCCGCGCTGCAGAACACAAGCGGTTCTATCAACTGTGCTTCTTTTGTCACGGGCGCGCTCAACGCTAAAAATACCAGCGGCAGCATTTATATAAACGGCAGAGTAGGTGGAGATTTGAAGGTTCAAAACGTCAGCGGCAGCGTTCACGTGATCGGCGGTGTTGGCGGTGCGATGAACGTTACGGGCGTTAGCGGAAGAATTGAGATCGCCAATGCGACCCCCACACGCGCAGTTGTGGAGAACACCTCCGGCGGCGTTTATCTCGAAAACGTCGTTTGCCAAGAATCCTGCGCCGTTACCAACGTCAGCGGCTCTATTGAGCTTGCCGGCTGCGATGCGATGTCCTTTGACCTCAAAACCTCCAGTGGCGGCATCCGCGCAAGCCTTTTGAGTGCCAAAACCTTTGATTGCCATACAACAAGCGGTAGCGTGCACGTTCCCAAGGACGGCAACGGCGGCACCTTCCGCGCAAAGACCGTAAGCGGCGGTATTCGCGTTACCGTTGCCGAGTAATAGCACCTGATTTAGCCCTTTTAGTATTTTGTTTTTGGAAAAAACATTGACAAATGCAATAAAAAGTGATACAATAGTGTTATCAAAGGAGGTATTTGAGTATGGCTATCAGATTAACAAAAGAGGCTTTGGAGTATTACGTTTTGACCTGCTTGAGCATTCAAGAAATGTATGGGGCACAAATTCTCAAAAGCGTTAACGAAAACGTAAGTATCACAAGCACCGCACTTTATGAGATTTTGGCGTCTCTTGAAAAAGACGGGAGAATTACAAGAAAGACGACCGTTAAAAACGGTGTTTCTTGCGATCTTTGCAGCATCACCCCTTTGGGGCAGTATCATTTGGACGTTTTCTTGAAAACAAGATAATATACATCAAAAAACCGCTTATGCAACGAAAAGCCGTGGCATAAGCGGTTATTTTACCGTCTTGCTTTTTTGCGACGCTTGGTAGGTGTTTTTTCGCGAGCACCAATAAACGCACCTCCAATCGAGAGTCCGACCGCGCCTGTGTGCAAAAGCGCCGACACCGCCGCCGAGTATCCCGTGGCATAAAAGTTCGCATTTTTTGCAAAGAAAAACGAGAAAAGAAGCGAGAGTGCCGTGATGAGGATCCCGTTGATAAGCCCTGCACCAAGTGGGGGCAAATGATAAATACGGGTTGCCAAAAAGCCGCCCATCAATGCCGTCAGCGCACTGCAAAAAAGACCTGCGGGGAGTGAGAGGCAGAGCGGGTCGGGGGTGAAAGAGAGCACAAGTGTGCAAAGGAGCAAAAGTCCACCGCCAAGGGCAAGCGTTAAAAGGAAGGCACCAAGCGTGCTTTTCAAAAAGAGGGCACCTTCGCTACCGTCCTCTTGCTTGCGTAAGCGTTTATATTTTTTAGGCATTTTCTTCATAAAACAAAAACCTCCGTACAAAACCGTTACTACAACGTATTCTGTACGGAGTGTTTTTATGAGTGATGATAGCAATTTTGCTTATTCAGCATCTTCAGCTTTTACGTCAACGCGGCTGACAGCAGTTTTGAGAATGCGAATTTTGGTACGCTCATGAGAGGTCTCAATTACGCAGGTCTCTTCCTTAATGCTAACGATCTTGCCGATGATGCCGCCAATGGTGGTGATCTCATCGCCAACAGCCAGGTTGTTACGCATATCGTTTTGCTCTTTTTCCTGCTTCTTTTGGGGGCGAATCATTACAAAATACATAACGAGCAAAAGGCCCACCAGCATAATTATCATTGTCCAATCCATTTATAGGTCCTCCGTTTTATAAAATAATCGCATACTATTATAAACGCTTTTAGCGTAATATGCAAGGGCGAATTTGTAAATATTTTAAGAACTGCGCCGTTTTTTTCTTTTTATAGCAGAAAAAAGCAGGAAAAACGCGCACGCCACTTGCATTTTTGGGCTTTTTATGATATACTATAAACATTATGAGGAAAGGAAAGATTCTTCTTTATGAAACTCGAATATCTGCCTGCGGGCAAGATCGTAAACACACACGGCTTTCGCGGAACGGTAAAGCTTGAAAGCTGGTGCGATGCTCCGCAAATTCTGGCATCACTTGATACGATTTGGTTTTGCAAAAATAAGGAATATACCCCCCGTCGCGTTCTGCACGCGTCTGTTTTTAAGCAATTCGTGCTGATGGATCTTGAAGGGATCGAGAGCGAGGAAGCCGCAAATGCTTTGCGCAACACCGAGGTTTTTGCCGCACGCGAGGATCTGCCCGTAGAGGAGGGAAGCTTCTTTATTGCCGACCTCATCGGGCTCCCCGTTAAGCACGCCGACACGAATGCCCCCTTGGGCAAGCTTGTCGACGTCAACACAAGCAACGCACGCGACCTTTACGTAGTTAAAAATCAAAAGGGCGAATTTTATATTCCCGCGGTTCCCGAATTTATTACAAAGATCGACCCCGACGACGCCATCTACGTTCGCCCCATTCCCGGACTGATCGAGGGAGGAGAGGACTGATATGCGATTTGACATTATGACGCTTTTTCCCGATCTTGTGGATACCGTCCTTGGGGAAAGCATTATCGGGCGCGCGCAAAAAAGCGGCGCGATCACCGTAAAAACGCACAACATCCGCGATTATTCTGAGGATAAGCACCGCCGCGTGGACGACACGCCTTACGGTGGCGGCAAGGGAATGCTGATGATGGCGCCCCCTATTTACAACTGCTACACCGCCATTTTGCGTATGCAAGCCGAAGAGGGATTTGTGCCCGAAAAAAGGCGCGTGATTTATCTTTCCCCTACGGGAAAGGTGCTCAACCAAGCTCGTGCCGCAGAGCTCGCACGCGACTACGACAACCTTATTCTCCTCTGCGGACACTACGAGGGTGTTGACCGTCGCATTGTTGATGAGATCGTAGACGAGGAAATTTCCATCGGTGATTTTGTGCTCACGGGTGGCGAAATTCCCGCGTGCATCCTCACCGACTGCGTCTCTCGCCTGATCGATGGAGTTCTTTCGGATGCCGAATGCTACGAAAAAGAAAGCATCTCCTCGGGAATGCTGGAATATCCCCAATACACACGCCCCTACGAGTTCCACGGCGTAAAGGTGCCCGACGTGCTCATATCGGGGCATCACGCAAACATCGACGCTTGGCGCGACGAGCAGGCAAAAGAGCTGACCGAGAAATTGCGCCCTGATTTGTTGGAGAAAAACGAATAAACATCACTCCCCCTTACATACCACACAAGGGGGAGTTTTTTATGTCTTTTTGGGCACCTGTCCTGCAAATTTTGCGGCAAATGCGCGTTTGGAACAGAGTAAATGCCTTTATCGAACGCTTCCGCATACCCGAATGGAGCTTTCTGTTTTTGCTTTGTGCCTTTCCGTTTTTTCAAGTGCTTGCGCATTCTACGCTCTGCCTTTTGCCAATATGCGTGTTTCTTTTATTTTGGTTTGTGCGCTCGCGGCTTCAAGGGGCAAAAACAAAACTCGATTTTTCCGATTTTCTTGTTCTCCTCATCCTGCTTTTGCAGGTTTCAACCGCCCTTACGGGTTTTGGCAGAGCGGTTGACGCCTTGGTGGCGGCACTCCTGACCTCTGTTTGGTTTTTTGCACGCCACATTTTTGCTCCCGAAAGCAGGCGCAAGTTGACGTTTCTATCATCCGCTTCGCTCCTTTTTGTTTCTTTGATTGGGGTGGGGCAGTATGCCTTTGGCGCGGCAGAATTGCGTTGGGTAGATGCCAAACGCTTTGGCGACATTGGCGGGCGCGTGACCTCGCTTTTTGATAATCCCAACATTTTGGCGGTTTATCTGCTACTGTATTTTCCCTTATCTCTTTGGGCAAGCTGTTTGCCGCAAAACAAAGGACGTCTGCGTGTTTTTTACGCAATAACCGCCGCGTTGAGCGCGCTTTGCATCCTTTTAACGTGGTCGCGCGGTGCGTGGCTGGGGTTCTTTTTGGAGTGCTTGCTTTTTTTGATTTTTTACAGTCGAAAAAGCCGCAGGAGCATTCTCTTCTTGCCGCTGCTCGTCCTTTTATCGCTTCCGCTTCTGCCCGAGAGCTTTCGGGGGCGGCTTTTCAGCATTGGAGACCTTGGCGAGAGCTCCATCCGTTACCGCTTGCAGACCTGGGTCGGCTCGTTGCGCATGCTTGGGGCGCATCCCGTTGGCATTGGCGTGGGGGAGAGGGCATGGCGCGCCATCTATCCGCACTTTGCCGTTAGCGGAACCAAAACCGTGATGCACGCGCACAACGTCTTTTTGCAAATTGCCGTTGAGCTTGGCGTGATGGGGCTTTTTCTGTTTGTCCTTCTTTTGTGTATAGCCCTTTGGCAAGGGATCAAGCAAAAGAACTATGTTGCCGTTTCCGCACTTTTGGGCGCTTTGACAATGGGGCTCTTCGATCACCTTTGGTATTATCCCGGTATGCTTGTTCCGTTTTGGTCCATTTTGGCTTTTTGTGCCCCGAGTGGGGAAAAAGAGACGAAAAACGAGCAGTTTGTGGATATTTTGCACGAAAAGAGATACTATAATCCATTAAAAAAATGATAAATTGACATATTGATTTTTTCAAAAGAGTTTGCTATAATAATAATATAATAAACTATCTGCGCCCAATTTGTGGGCAAGACCTATTTATTTACGAGAGTACAGGAGAGAGAACGAATGATTTCACGCAAGGTAACCATTACCAATTCCAGTGGACTGCACGCGCGTCCCGCTACCTTCTTCATCCAAAAGGCAAATACTTATAAGTCCTCTATTTGGGTAGAGAAAGAAGATCGCAAGGTTAGCGCAAAAAGCCTCTTGGGTGTTCTTTCCTTGGGCGTTGCAAAGGGTATGACCATTACCCTAATTGCTGACGGTCAGGATGAGAATGCCGCAGTTGCAGGCTTGGTGGAGCTGATCGAAAACGGTTTTGCAGAATATTGATCAATCACTTGCATAGGCGGTGTGCGGCAGGCAGAGCATTAGGCTCTTTGTGCGCACGCCGTTTTTGTTCCGCAGGAGCAATAACGCCGCTGCAAGCGGCTCACCTCATCAGTCACCTATCGGTGACAGCTTCCCCCGAGGGGAAGCCTTTGAAATGTTGCGCAACTTCCCACAAGCCTTCTCCTTGAGGAGAAGGTGGCGAGCGTTGCGAGCCGGATGAGGTGACAGATGCGAAGCATCTGCAAAAATACTATGTTTCTTTAATTTTCCATTGAAAGGAGGCCGCGTATGACGCAGAACGCCGACAGAATGAGTCGCCTGCTCCAAAAGGCAAACGATCTACCGCTTTGCCCGGGCGTTTACATTATGCGCGACGTGCGCGGCAAGGTCATCTACGTAGGAAAATCGCGCAAGCTCAAGTCTCGCGTGTCGCAGTATTTTCAAAACAGCGAAAAGAACCTCAAAACCGCGCGCATGGTCGCCTCGGTAGAGGATTTTGACTGCTATATTTGCGATACCGAAATTGAAGCGCTTTCGCTTGAAAACACGCTCATCAAGCAATATGCGCCCAAATATAACATTCGCCTAAAGGATGCAAAGTCCTATCCTTATATCAAAATCACCAACGAGGAGTATCCTCGCCTGGTCTTTACGCGCAAAAGAGAAAACGACAAAGCGCGCTATTTTGGGCCATTTTCGGGCTCGGGAACAGCGTATTCGCTCATCGAGCTCTTGTCTCGCACGCTGCGCCTGCCTACCTGCTCACGCCGTTTTCCTCGCGATATCGGTAGGGAACGCCCCTGCATCTATTATCAAATGGGTCGCTGCTCGGGGCTTTGCACAGGCAACGTAACCCCCGAGGAGCATAAAGCCACTATGCGGCTTGCAGCCGAGCTTTTGGGTGGCAAGATCAAGGACGTCAAACGCGAAATTGAAGCGCAGATGTACGCGCACGCCGAGGCGGAGCGATACGAGCAAGCCGCAAAATGCCGTGATACGCTTGCAGCACTTGACCGCATCGGTGAGCGCCAAAAGGTGGTCGCCTCTCCCGATACCGAGCAGGACGTTATCGCCTTTTATGCCGACGAGCTTTGCGCTTGCATTTCGATTTTTTATATTCGCGCTGGCGTTTTGCAAGATAAAAACGACTTTTTATTCGGTGCGGACGCGCTCCCCGAGCCTGAGGAGATCACCGCATTCCTTTGCCGCCATTACGCTATGCGCGAGGATATTCCGTCGCGTGTTCTGCTGTCTTTCCCCACAGATGATGAAGAGATCGCCACCCTGGGCGAATATCTCCACCACGTTTCGGGGCACCGCGTGCAGGTGCGTGTTCCCGAGCGGGGAGAGCTGCACACGTTGTGCGATATGGCGCAAAAGAACGCTGCCGAGCAGGCGCGACTCTTTACTGCCGAAACCAATCGCACCGAGGGCACGCTTGTGCGCCTCTCGGAAATTCTCAATCTCGAATGCTACCCCGCGCGCATCGAGGCTTACGATATTTCCAATATCGGCTCGGAGCATCTAACCGCGGGTATGATCGTATGCGAAGAGGGGAAATTCAAAAAATCCGATTACCGCACCTTCCGCATTGGCAGCGTAGAGGGAACCGACGACTACGCTTCAATGAGAGAGGCACTCGACCGTCGACTTTCGCACTTGGGCGATGACGAGGGCTCTTTCTCCAACCTGCCCGACCTTATTCTGCTCGATGGCGGACGCGGACACGTTTCTACCATTCGCGAGTTGCTTGCCGAAAAAGGATTGGATATTCCCGTGTTTGGTATGGTCAAGGATGATTTCCACAAAACGCGCGCGCTTTGCACCGAGAACGAGGAAATTTCCATCGCTCGCGTGCAGGATGTTTTCACGCTGATCTATCGCATTCAAGAGGAGGTCCACCGCTACACCATTGGTCGTATGACGCAAGCCAAGCGCAAAACGGTGCGCACCTCGTCTCTTACCAAAATCCCCGGCATCGGCGACGCCAAAGCCAAAAAGCTCCTCGCAGCCTTCGGCGGACTCGCCGCCCTTAAAAAAGCAACGTGCGAGCAAATTGCCGCCATCCCCGGTATCTCGGCAAAGGACGCGGACAACATTGTGGCATATTTCAAAAAGTAGGACGCGGTGTTTTCGGGGGTAATTTTGAAAAAGTTCCCCCACGCCCCC
>JBGVQK010000079.1:0-35803 GCA_045127455.1 Eubacteriales bacterium | reverse complement strand
AACTCGTCATAAAGCTCATCTGCAAATAAACCTGCCGCTTTTTTATACATTGTGTCCTGCATCGTCAAAAGCTCAGCGGTCGGTTCGCTGATAATAAAATTAACGATATACTTATCCCCGGTTTGCTTTAGAAAATTGTATTCCTCCAAGAAGTCGACTTCGGTTTCTACATATACGGGTGAAACGCCGAGGGCATCGGCGATTTCATTTACCGTTTTTGCCTCGTTACGTACACAATAGCAGATATTTTGGGAAAGTGCAGAACGAAAAAATTCATCACAAGATTTCGTTCCGATAGAACCATTAATTCCAACTGAGGTGAATTTAATAGGGTTAAATTTCAATTCACTTGTTTTTCTCATAGTATCCATACCTCGTTTCAATTCTTTTTTTGCTTCAAACAAGTGCCATTTGACTGTACCGAGAGGAATATCCAAATCCTTAGCAATATCGGCTTGCTTACGGTTTTCAAAATAGTACGCAATTACAATCTTTCGCTGGAGTTTTGAAAGATATGCTATTTCGCTCTGCAATCTACGGATAGTATCAGCATTGTCGTCATCTGCCAACATTGAGTCGGGATCGGCAATGATCTCCGCTACCTCATCAATAGATACGCCAATAACGCTTTTTGCAGCGTCTCTATAATAATTACTGAGCGCGTTATGTGCAATCGTCCATATAAATTTGCTAACATCTCCGATATCGTCTTTGATCAAAAGCGCGCGGAACGCTTTTAATACGATATCCTGCGATAGATCCTCCGCATCGTGTGCATTTTTACACCGCTTAAGTGCAAAGCCAAATATGGGCTTCAGATATTCAGTTATAATTTTTTCGGCATCTTGTCTGTTCACTTGTTTGTACCTCGTTGAAAGCTTTCACCTATACAGACACACAAATTGAAAAAGGTTGGAACTTTTTTATCATTATATCACATTTTTTTGCATTTGTCTATAAAAAACCGCGCGCGGAAATCCGCGCGCGGTTGATTTTGGCAATACGTATTGTGTTTTATGCTTGCCAATGCTTGACGTTGTACCAGTTGATGCCATCAAAGATAGGCTTCAGCTCGGCGGCGTCCTTAGAGGAATTGTTGAGGTATACGGGAATCTGACCGATGTTCGCTTTTGCGTGAACGGTCTTGCCGCCCTCAAGGGTCTCTCCTGTGAGCAGGTCGATCCACTCGCCTGCAGGCAGGTAAACGTCGCGCTCAAAGGTCTCTTCGGTGAGAATGGGAGCTACGAGCAGGCCTTCGCCAAGCAGGAATTCGTCCTCGATGTTATAAACGTTTGCATCGTTCATGTAGTTGAGAACAAGGTGGCGTACGGGGGGCATACCCGTATCGCACGCGATCTTGGAATACTTTTGCATATAGGGGATGAGCTCGGTGTGCAGACGCGTGTAGTTGCGATAGATCTGCTGTGCATCCTCGGTCATCTCGTAAGCGTGACGAACGTCACCGTGCGTTTGCATTTGTGTCAGGAAGGTGGTGAATTCAAGACCACGTACGAAAACAGCGGATTCCTTCTCTTTACCGATCTTGTGGTAGTCGGTGCGATAGTAAGCATAGCCGGACATATCAAAGGACATATAAGGCAGACCCGACAGACCGCAGTTAACGGTTGCAAAGAGTTGGTCGTCAAGCTTTACGTAGTCGCGGGATTGGTCGCCCGACCACATATAGGGGTTACGTTGCGAGCCGATACCGCCGCCGCGTACGAAAACCATAAAGCCATCCTTAAGACCCTTTTGTGCCTTGAGCTCGATCATCTTTTTGTAAAATGCGGAAATGAAATATACGGGATATGCGTGGTGCTCGGTGCCGGGAGTGAAGAACTCGGGTCTCTTCCACTTATAGTGGGTCTTGGTAATACCGATCTGCTTCTCGCCCTCGGGCATAACCTCGCAGAAGTCGATCTTAACGCCGTCCATACCCATTTCGATCATCTCGCCCCAGATCTTGCCAAAGTACCAATCGGTAGCTTCTTCGTTGGTAATGTCGAGATAGTCGCAGGTCTTAATGTCGGCAGAACCGCGAACAACGTCGGGGTTGTCACCGGTACCAAGGATCCACGGGATACCTGTGGTGTTCTCGCGAACGGTAACGGTGCCATCCTCATTGGTTACTTCTACGTCAGCGTGAACGCGATATTCGTCCTTGTAACCAATGTTGGTGTTGTAAATGCCGCCTACGCGAATGTAGACCATAGCGCGCATACCGTGATCGTGCAGCCACTTGATAGACTGGCGCAGATCCTCTTTGTTGGCGCGGCTTGCGTCAGTATCGTTAAAGCATTGTGCCCACTCGCGTGCTTCCATGCTTGCGGCTTCAGGCTTCATATCTGCGTTGATGTAGTTGGTCATAATGGTCTTGCAGCTGCTGCCGCCGGGGTTGCCCTTGGGGCCACTGTTCATCAGCTCGCCTGCATCGTTTCTGACGTACTTGCGAACAAAGGAACCGTCGTCCTTTTTGGCAAAGTAGATCTTTTCTGCTGCACGTGCAGCTTCGTCAAGCGTGGTGACAGAAACGTATTCCTTGCCCGATGCAACAAAGAGATCCTGCCAATTTTCAACTGCCTCGAGGGACTCATACTTGTAGTCCTTTTCGAACCAGCAAAAGTCGGGGGTGTAGCGGCAAAGGTGCATACCCTGCATCCAAGGAGTAGGCATATATGCGTGACCTGCGAGCTCGGTGTAGCCGCGCAGAACGTCTGCCATGCTGCCCGTGGGATAGAAGTAGCAGTCGATCTCGCTCTCGCGAACCGAATAGAACCACTCGTTCTCTACCGCCTTGCCAAAGTCAACGTTTGCAGTCTCGTTGCGGTTGAAGAACATACCGCCGCCGCGCGTTGTGAGGAAGGTGGGAATAACAACGTAGGTCGTGCTGGAGTTGTTCCAACCGTCGCAGGTGCGCAGCTCAAACGCGCTGCCGCGCTTGTTGAGTGCATCAAGACGTTCGCCCCCGCCGTAGATGGCTTCGCCTGCCTCGAGCGTACCCTTTACAACAGTTCTCTTTCCAACGTAGGCAATGTCGGTCACCTCGGTGATAACCTTGCCCTCGGGAGTGCAGAATTGCAGAGAGAACTCCTTACCAAGAGAAAGAACCGCTTGTGTTCCCTTCTTTTCGGTAAGGGTCACACTGTTTTTATTTGCAACAACGGTGAGCTTTTGTGCCTTGCCTGCAAGCTTCTCGTTCATAAACTGAGCAAGCATTTGGCACGCGCCCATATCGTCGAATTTTCCATTTTTGCTGCTTTGCAATCTCCAACCGTGAATGCCCTCAAAGGTCAAACGGAAAGAAATGCCCGTGGCGTTCTTAAAGATCAACGCCTTTGCAGATGCTGCAACATCTGCAACAGCCGCGCCGCGACTAACCTTGATATCGGTTTTGCAGGGTGCTTTTTTCATAATCGCATTTTCCTTTTTTGCTGTTTGAATTTCCTCAAAGCGAGGATGCGGATGGTATGCATCCGTTGCTCACATTTTACCATATAAAAGCGTTTTTGTCAATCATTTGGAGAGATTTTGTTGCGTTTTGTGCGACTTTTTATATGCGTGGTACAAAAATCAAAAAAGGAAGAACCCCATCGAATTTCTTCGTGGGGTTCAACCTTATATTTGTTTGCTTCGAATTTAATCGAATTGGAGTTGCCTTTTCGCGTGGCTTTTGTTCTGCGCGAAATGAGGCGCCCCGAATTAGTTTGCGATACCGGAGTGCTCGATACCTTGTACCAGGAAGTTCTGGCAGAAGGCATAGAGAATTACCAGAGGCGCAATGATCATAAGACCACACGTGTTACGAATAGCGGTCTCATAAAGCGTTTGTCCCGCATAGCCCAGCTTCAGGGAAGGAGGAACCGCGCCAACCAGGTCAACAAGCAGCTGGTTAGAGGTTTCGATACCCGTGTTGAGCAAGCCTACGTAGAAGTCATCGGTCCACTGCCAGCAGAATGCAAACAGGAATACGGTGATCATCATAGGAATGGACAAAGGCAGGATGATCTGGATGAAGGTGCGGAAGGTGCCGCAGCCATCCATGTATGCAGACTCTTCAAGCTCATCCGGAATTCCACGGAAGAATTGGCGGAGCAAGAAGATGTACAAACCGTTTTTGAATGCCAGACCCGTTGCCGACATCAAAATCAGCGGCAGGTAAGAGTTTGCAATGTTCATACCGGATTGTTTAAACTGCATCATGATCGGCTCACCGTAAGTATCGGTGCCTACCTGAATGCCCTCGGGCAGAACGTCAAGACTTGCAAAGAAGTTTGCAACGCCCTCGCCAAGCTCCATAACGTTCCAATCAAAGATCTGAATTCCGCCACCCTTCAAGAGACGAACGATACCGAGAACATCGAAGTTACGGAATTCCAGGTACATGGAGTGCTGCAGGGTTTGGTGAGGAATGATCATGGTGACCATAACCAAAATGAAGATGAGGTTACGGCCGCGGAACTTGAATTTTGCAAATCCGTATCCGATCAAGCTACAAATCAGCATTTGAATAATTGCTGTGGAGAACGAAAGGATAAACGTATTTCCAAGAGCATCAAAGTATCCAAGCTCTTTAACGATCGCCTCGTAAATATCGAAGGAGATGTGCTTGGGGATCAAGCGTACGGTTACGTCGATAAAATCCTCGGGAGCCATGATCGAGCTGGTGATCTTACTGATAAACGGGAAGATAACGATGTAGGAAATACCTACCATCAGCACCATGCGGAAAATAGCAATGGCTACCTTTTGCAGGAAGTAGAAGGAGAGAAACTTCGCTTTCAGTCTTTCCTTAAGAGGTGTACGGTCAAACTCAACGCGAATTTTGTTTTTTGTTTCGCGCTTGACTACGGGTTTCTTATCGGTATTTTGTGCGTTCATTGTTTTCTCCTCCTTTCTTAGTCATTCTTGCGTTGGTAGAATACGAAGCCGGAGATAACCGCCGCAATGACGGCAACGATCAAACCAACAATGGCAAAGTAGGTCCACGCCATTGCCGTACTGATCTCCTGCGAAGCCTCGGTGTATGCCGTTTGGATAAATACCATAACGGGGTTGCTTTCGGTGGTGAAGGAGTCGATGATCGTGTAAACACCGTTTACCAAAATCATCGGGCTGATCATCGGCAGGGTGATCTTCCAGAAGGTCTCCCACGAGGTTGCACCGTCGATCTTACAAGACTCGTAAATAGCAGGAGAAATGGACTGCAGTGCTGCCAGGAAGATCAGCATTTGTACACCGGAACGGTTAACGATATCAAAAATATCATTTACCAGATCGGTGATGATCTTTACAAGGTCGCCACCAACCTTCATGTTGGCAAACAAAAGCTCAAGGTCGGCTGACGAAACCAGCTGGTCCTGTGTTTGACCGGAACCGTCGTCAATGCCCTCGCCGCTTTCCATATAGTCGGTAAGAACGTCCATTGCCGCAATGCTTTCCATAATACCCGTAGAAAGAACAACGGGAATGAAGAAGATGGAACGGAAAACTGCTCTACCAACCATTTTTTGGTTCAGCATAATTGCCATAAAGAGCGAGAAGATCAAAATTGCGGGAATGTCAACTGCCAAACTGGGAAGTCCCTGCTCTACCAAGACCTGGGCAAAGCCAACGCCGTTTACAAATGCATCCTCAGACTGAAATGCATCTATATAGTTTTGGAAGCCCACCCAAACCATATCGTAGGTACCGCTGGCACCGCCGATAACGATTGTGGAAAAGCTGATTTGAAGCGATTGCCAAACCATTGGCAGGTAGATCAGTGCAAAACCGATAAGGAACGGCAGTACAAAGAACCAACCTGCACGCGCCTTGCGGCGGTCAAGAGAGGCAATCTTTCTGCGGCGCTTGGGAGCGCTCACTTTTACATCATTTGTCATAACGCATTGCCCTCCTCTCAGTTATCGTAATCGACAACGACGTAGCCGCCGCTGGGAACGGTGTACAGTGTGCCGTTGTAGGTAACACGAACGGCGTAGCTGTTGTAGTTAAGAATGATGCTCTTGTAGGGAGTCTTTTCAAAGGTCTCGCTGTTGCGATCACCATAGGTTACTACAACAATGTGATTGTTGTTTACAAGGTCGGTAGTAGTCTCTTTCTCTGTTTCTTCATCGGAGGAATCACCGTACTCAACTTGTGCCCAAACGTGCTCCTCGGTGTAAGCAGGGCAAGCAGCCTTGAGGTCGATCTGGATCTTGCGCAGATCTACGGGAGCATCGGTAGCGTTAAAGAAGTCTTCGTAATACTGACCGCCTTCTTTATAGTACTCGTAGTACTTACCGCCCTCTACAAAGTCCTTGTTAAAGGTTTGGTCGATGGACTCAAGAATGCTGGTCATAAAGTAGAGATCACTTTCTTTGTTCAAGAAATCCTTGCCAGGAGTGCTCAAATAGAGGTCACAACCCGAAACAACGTCACCAATGTATTGCTCGATCCATACTTCCATGTCGGCGAGCATTGCTTCTCTAACCTCTTCCTTATCGTTGAATACGGGAGTGGTTCTGATCAGCTCGATCGCTGCCGTCATTTCATCCTCAATACCCTCTGCCTTCTCTTTGATGGCTTGCAGGTCTACGCTGCTTTGTGCAAAGAATACGGCTGCATTGCGCAACTGCGTATACTGTGCGGCAGCTTGAGCCAGCTGAGACTCATAGGTGTCGGAATCGCCATTGTTTGCTACCATATCAATGTAAGCAATGATAACGCCCGTACCAAAGCCCAGAGTTGTGCTCATAGGATTGTTGATCTTTCTGGTAAAGTCCTTCAGGTCGGTCTTTACCGAGGAGGAGCTGTTGGGATCGTAAATTGCACCGGTTTCAACGTTGTATCTCTTGCCGAGATCAGCATTGATCTTTTGAACCTCTTTCAGCATTTCTGCTACGGTCTCTTCTGCGCTGTAAAGCAGGTTCCAAGCCTCGGCAACGGCAACAGCCTCGCTGGTGTCAAGGTTTACCTGTACCTTATCCTGCTCGACGATAGCGTCTTCCAGGCGGCCTGCAATGTCTGCCTCGAGCTCATCCAAATCCAGGATACGTTCACCAACTAGGAATTCGTGGTCGATGATGACCTTGGTTTGAACATCACGCAAAACGGTGTTGAGCTTGTTGTAATACTTTGCAACGTCCTCGAGCCAAATGTCGTAGCGAATGGAATAGTATTCCATCAGGAATGCGTCCTCTTTGAGCTCGGTGGTGTTTTGATAAGAAAGAATGAAGTACAGACCTGCGCCGTTTTCGATTGCGCGGAGCATTGCGTAGTTTACGTCACCCTCTTCGTTAAGAGGTGCGCCCGCAAACTGAACGTAGCCGTGCAGTACCGAGCCGATAAACGGAACGGTTGCGCTTGCGATCAGGTAACGGCTGGAGTCAAGCTCTACGTTGAGAATGTGATTAACGTAAGCCCAGGTGTAAGCGTTACCGCCATCGGTCATCAGGCTGTAGCCGGATCCCTTGATGTCGGAAAGGGCTTGTTGTGTCAGTTCCTTGCTTTGCTCGCGGTTGTAAGGCTCATCCTCGTCAAAGTCGGAGTTCAGGGTGTTACCCAAGGTGGAAACCGACATGGTTGCGATTTGATAATCCTTATAGTTGGAGATCAGCTTTTCGTAGAATTTGCTGTAGCGAGAGGGGGAGATCGCCAGCTTGTAGAAGCCGACAAAGCTTTGAATGGATGCATCGTAGTAACGGTAGGACGTATAACGGTTATCCAGCGTCTTAACCGCATCCTTCTTCAGGTTCAAGCCGTCAAACAGGGTGCTTGACTGAACGTATGCAAAGTCAAAGTCGGGATAGAGACCCAGGTGAGAACCATCGGTCTTTGCGTTGATCTCATCGGCTTTTGCAATGAGCTCCTCAAAGCCTTCGGCACCGCCAACGTTCTTTTCCCACTTCAAGTTGTAAGGCATGGTGGAGTACATACCGCCGTTTGCAAAGCCTGTGAGCTTGAAGTTGATGTTTTTAACGTTGAGGTTGCTAAGTTCCGAATACATCGTCCAAACATTCTCAAAGGTCGTCAGGGGGGTCATTACCCATACGGGAATGGTTGCAATGGTCTCTAAGGTCTCCATTGCGCCAAACGCCTCGATGTAAAGCGGGATATCAGCCTTAACGTCGTCTTGTGTAAGAGCACTGGGAAGCTTGCCCTCGCGGCTCAGATAGTCGCGGTAAGCCTCTGCCATGCCCAACCAAGAAGCATTGTAATACTTATATTCGGGAGTGGTTGCTTTTCTTTCAGCAGCGACCTTATCGTCGGTGAGCATAACGTAACGGAGCGTAAAGCTACCTGTGTACTTTCTATCCGAGTTAATGCCAATGCTTTCTGCACTGCTGGCAATAGAGCCGGAAAGGCTATACGTGTCGCTTGCCTTGGGGTTGAAGTACGGGAATACGGTGCTGTAATTGTGCAATGCACCGCCGTGATAGAGTTGGAGTCTTGTAAAGGAATCGGCAGACTCAACAATAGCAACGAAGCCGCGTTGGTATCCTACGATCGAATCCTCAAGATCACCGCTCTTCAAAATACCGCCCTGCTCTTCAATCTCTTTGGTAATTTGCTCAGCGGTTTTTACCGTGCAGGAAACGCGCTCGGTAATATCAACGGCCTCACCCTTTTCGTTGATACCGTTGTAGGTGTACTCATAGAAGAGCTCGTTGCTGACAACGCCGTAAACGGGATAACGTACGGCTTTGTGGAACTTCAAGCCGATCAGCTGGTGATAAGCGAAGTCTTCACCGTAAACGTAGCCCAAAAGCTTTTCGGTAGAGTTACCAAGCTCTGCGTGATCGAAGAGCGCGCCGGAACCGTCCGGGAAGAAGGTGTAGCTCTTTGTAACGTTGGTTGTGGGGAGCCCGTTCTCATCGAACGTGTCGTAGGAAACACCTGCATTTTTGTAGTTGCCCGCGCCCATATAAGGCAGAACTGTCAGGCTTTGCAGGCTGTAGGTTGCAGCGTCGTAACGCAGACCGTTACAAGGCAGACGAACGATAAGTCCCTCTTCCTCGCTCAGGTAATATTCCAGAGCCATTTTGAATACGGGATACTTTTCATCTTCGGCTACGTAGCCGGTTGCCTCGTGGTCGGCATCCAGTTGCTCAAAGGTGTAGTCGGGGCAATACATCTTGATCCACGCCTCACGCTTGAGCGTATCGGCAACGTTGGACATTTTGGGGAGCCAAGACCAAAGAATGGGATAAACGACCTTGCCGTTTTCATCGGTGTAGTATTCGCCGAGAGCGGGATATCTCTTGATCATCTCCATTCTCATACCGGGAGACATCTTGTTGGGGTTGAACTCCTGCCAAGCGTTCAAGAACCACTCGTAGGCTTTATCCTCAACCAGGTCGCCTCTATCGATAGCGGCTTGAATGTTTACCAAAATATTTTCTTGGAAGCTTTCGTTGAAGATCAGCTTAGGAATCAGCTTTCTGCCGTCTTCACGACCGATGATGTACTCAACGCGAACACCGCCCTTGATGAGCTGTACGGTGATCTGGTCGTTGAGGGCTGCATCTGTGTAGCTGTAAAGCTGCTTGGATGTACCTGTGTTATCGGTGAAGGAAACGATGATTTGAGAGAGCAGCTCTTGCTTGGTGGTTTTGGAGCCCTTAGAGGATGCTACGTCGTAGGGATTGGTAAACAGAATGTTCTCGGTGGGGTCACCGTTCTCATCCGTTTCTACCCAAGCAACCTCACCCGAGCGCTTATCTACCCACAGCTGATAGTTGCCAAGGGAGCGCATCATTTCCATGGTTGCAAGCTTTTCAAGGGGATTGTTGTAAACCTTGGTAACGTAATCCTTTACCGCGGTTACCTCATCATCCTTGGCAGCCTTGGTGGTAGCAGCAGATACCTGCACGGTAAACAGTGCGGTAAAAGCACCCAGCATCATAGCAATGGCTAAGAGTGTCGAAAGTATGCGTTTTGTAATATTCATTTTTCTACCTCCTATCCATCGTTACGCTCGGTACTGAATTTCGGAAACAATGTTGGTTACAAGGCTAACGAGCTTGGAAAGCAACATACCGAACAAAAGTACCAGGAATACGATAAACGCCATGGCAAGAATCGTGCTCAAAATAATGATCAGGTTCTTGAACAGCGGATAATCGTGTGTGATCATTGTTCCAAAGAACAGCAGCATGACCGTCCAAACAAAGGCAATGCCAACGAGCAGATCGATCAGCTGTACCTCACTCAAGCTTACCCAGTTAGATGCCAGCGTAGCAGGGGCAATAAACAGGATGAGAGGCAGGAGCGAGTAAGAGGATGCAATAAAGATATCCTTAAAGCTACCCTCACCTTCAAACAAGGTGGTCAAGCACCAGTTTGCAAGAACAAACAGCATTAAAGGAACCAGAATGGAAATGGCTTGCGCCCAGATCGTGGTGGTGCCTCCGGTGGGGTTCACAACGTAACCCCGACCAATGCCTTGGTAGAAGAAGGAAAGAATGGTTAAACCAATAAATACGAGAGATGCACGAACAGAGCCGCGTTTCTCGTGCTTGAGGTCGTAAAAACCGTCAAACGGGTGGAAGATTACGTAGAAGCCGTAAATAAGCTCTTCCCAGAATTTCTTTCTTTCGCGTCCGTCGGTTGAAACGCGCTTGTTGACCTTTGCAGCCCAACCGAGGAACTTAACGATAAGAACGATCAGAACGATAATTAAAGCAACTACCGGCAACAGCCAAACGGACATCCATTCCTTACGAACCATTTTGTATGCTTCGGACCAGTTGGAAGTGTCGTATGCTTTTTCGTAGTATTCAAGAGCCTCTTCATAGTCGGCACTGCGGTAAAGTGCATTACCGATACCAACGTATGCCGCGTCAAAGTTGGAGTTTCTTTGCAGAACCTTCTCCCAACATTGAATTGCAAAATCATAGTCAAGAGAGTTTTCTGCCGCGATCGCTTGGATCAACAGATCACCGTACTCGGTGCGGTTATAAACGATCAAACTCTTGGAGCCGGAGTCAAGTATCAGCATCTTGGTGCCTTGGTAAGCAATGGCACATACGTTGGAGATACTACCCAGCATTGTACCTGTGTCACCAAAAGCAAACAACAGGTTGCCGTTAAAGTCGTAGGTGTAAACCTTTTCGCGCTTGGTATCTACAATAGACCAAGTCTTTTCAGGTCCGGTTGCAACGTCTACGATAGTAGAAACGCCACCGCTGCCCTTAAAGTTGATCTCACCTGCCGGAGGCCAGAAGCCGTTACGTCTCATGATCTCGTCACCCGAGGGGTTGAGCATCTTAACAGGCATAAACTTACCGTCTCTTGCCTTGTTTTTAATATCGTTTGCAACAGAGCCTTCTTCAATACCCGAGGTGGTAACGTAGATGAAGCCCTCGTCGCTGATTGCGATATTATTATAAATAACGGAAGTTTTTGCAGCACTTGCTTTTCTTTGTGCGTCGGTGGAGAGAGATCTCCAAAGGATCTCCCATGCAGTAATGGTAACCGCTTGAGCACCGATGAAGCCTACAAAGTCACCCTCGGAGTTCATAACGATGATACCCTGGTTGGTGGAGGAGGAAACAACGTAAATTCTGCCGTAGGGGTCGATCGCCATTGCAACCGGCTTGTAGGCTGCGTTGTCGGAGAGCAGTTGGCTTTCGGGCGGGTCGATGATCTGCTTAAAGTCCAACGTCTTCTTATCAAACTCTACCAAACGGTTGTTACCGGTGTCGCATACCCAAATGGAATCGTCGGTGACGAATACACCCTGGGGAGCTACCAAACGGTCGTTGTTACCCGCTGCGTTGTAGAAGGTCGTGATGTAGGTTTGGAATTCGAAATAACGGTTCAGAATCGCGATTTGGTTATTATCGGTGTCGGCAATGTAAATATTGCCGTCCTTATCCGTAATCATATCCTTCGGATTCTTGAGGTCCATCGGAAGTCCCATATCCGTATAGACCAATGCTTGCTCTGCAGAATAAGCGTCGGGAGAATACAGAGCGAAACCGCTAATAGAATAGGTGTAGGTTTGGTATGCAGAGGATGCTGCAACGCCTACTGTCATTGCGGATATGATCATTGTGAGTGACAATATCAGCAATATTACAGATGTAAACTTTTTCATATTGTCCTCCTTTAATCTTTCATACCGCTGGAACCCATCGTTTCAATGATATTCGATTGCGAAATAACGAATACCGTAATAGGTACCATCATCATCAATACGCCGGATGCCGAAGATGCACCGGAACGCTTAATACCGCCCGCCATGATCTGGCCGATTGCGTAGTTGATAGATTTGAGCTGTTCGGAATAAATGTAAATGGATGAGCCTTGTTGCCAAAGCCCTTGGAACGAAAGAATGATCAGGGTCAGCCACGCGGGCTTAACCATAGGCATCGCGATCGTCCAATAGGTGCGAATTTCGCTTGCGCCGTCGAGACGTGCACTCTCAAGTACCGTATCGGGAACGGTGGATTCCATATGCTGCTTCATCAGGTACAGACCCATGGTTGCGCCCCATGCGGGAATGATGATTGCCAGATAGCTATCAACCAAGTGCAACGCTGTCATGATCATGAAGCTGGTAATACCGCCAACGGTGGAGGAGAACATCAGGGACATACGAATGGTTTTGAACACGAATTTGCCGCCGGGGAATTTGATCTTTGCCAGCGCGTATGCACACATAGATGCAATAAACAAGTGTCCAAAGGTACCCATAATGGTTGTGAATACCGTGTTGAAGATGTAACGGGAGAAAGGAACCCAGGAGTCATTCATCAAGGTAAACAGATCGGAGAAGTTTTTGAGTGTAGGATTTCTTACGAAGAATCGCGGAGGATACATCCACAATTCATCCAAGGGCTTGAATGCCTGCGAGATCGCATACACCATAGGAAGGAACATAAATGCGCCGAGGATCGTAAGGATTACGGTAATGCCGGCGTCACCACCCGCAGAACGGGATAATACAACTCTGTGTCGTCTTGTTCTTAATTTTGCCATATTACGTACCTACCTTTGAAAGAGCCTTAGAGACGACCTTATTTGCAAAAATTTGAATTGCGAACAAAATAGTTGCAATCGCGGATGCGTAACCGATCTCGTAACGCGCTCCGCCGTAGTCATCCAAATGGTGCATGATGGTGTGTGCTGCATAGTCAACCGACGGGAATCCGCAAAGTGCGGATACAACACCGCCGTAACCGAATGCGCCTGTGATCGTGAGAACTGCATTGAACATCAGCTGCGGCTTCATGCTGGGCAGGGTGATGTACCAAAGCTCTTGCCAACGGTTTTTAATGCCGTCAACGGCACCTGCCTCATACAGGGAGCGGTCAACGCCCTGCAAACCTGCAATGCAGGAAAGGAAGCCCGTACCAAGCGACATCCACAAGGAAACCAAAATACACAAGGGCATAATGTAGTCTGCATCCTTAAACCATGCAATCGGGTCGGTGATGATACCCAACTCAAGCAGGGTTGCATTGACCCAACCGTAGGAGTCGGCATCAAACAGCGTGCTCCAAATTGTATAGATCTGACCGGAAATAGACGGTGCATAGAAGATCAGAGTAACAACGGCACGAATGCGAGGAGGAAGCTCGTTGATAAACCAAGCTACCAAGAAAGACATCAAGTAGGATGCGGGACCTACGATGGATGCAAAGATCAAGGTGTTCTTGCAGGCGATGATGAAGATATCGTCTGCAAAGAACAGGTTGATGTAGTTTTCAAGCCAAACAAAGTTGGGCCATTGAAGCATGTTAAAGTCGGTAAAGCCGACAATAAAGGAGAGGATAACGGGACAAAGGGTAAAGAGCGTGAAGATTACAACGTAAGGAAGGATCATAATGTAAGCAATCCAGTTGCGCTTCATTTCTCTACGGGTATAATCCCAATAGGAAATACCTTTTCTGGCAACTGCTTTTTGCTCTGCTTTTTGTTTTGCCATTTTCATTTATCCTCCTTTATTAAGATTTTGGTGCGGAAACTCTGTAAGAAGCATACGCATTTGCGGTATCCTCAAGAGCCTCTGCAATAAAGTAAAGCAGCTCAAGCTCGCTAAGAGAAGCGATCTCGTATCCACCGCTGCCGTCCTTTGCCTCGGGCAGGGTCTGCTTATTTACATTTACAAAATAGGAAGGTACGGTTGCCTTTTTGCCGCTGACCTTGGTGATCTCCTTGGTGGAGCCATCGTGCTTGGAAAGCAACAGTTCCTCAAACATTTGAGAAGCGATTCTCAGGTTTTCAACGTTTTGGTTTACAATACCGTACATTGCCTGTCTGTAGATCTCACTTTCCTCGGAGATCTTACCCATACCCTCAAGCGTATCAAGCGCTTCGCGGATCTGATCCGATCTCTTTTCTGCAAGCGTGCTGCCAAGCTCAACGGTTTCCAGGTTGAACTCTTCACGCTTACGGGTGATCTCTGCGTTAATGGTGTTTACGTAACGAAGCAATTCGGAGGTGGGATCCTTATCGTCGTTGTAGGCTGCAAGGAATGCGAACTGCGTGTGACGGCCTACGTAATAGAAGCCGGGGTAGTTTTCAATAGCAAGCAGGTTGTTGAACTGCTTTTCTACCTCTACCAATTCATCCGCTGTCCAAGGCATGCTCTTGAGCGCCTCTCTGTTAGCGGTTGCGTGCTTTGCGGATTCACCCATAATTGCAACCATTTCGTTTGCGTAGGTAGTTTGTGCTTCAACGCCGGTGTACCACTTCATGTATTCCCAAGCATCATCGGTGTGCTTTGCACCGTTGACCATTACCAATGCAGAGGAGCCTGCAAGGATCTTGTTGTTAATGGTTCCGTCGGCATTGAGCGTACCGGGAACGGGAACGAACGTCCAGCAACCGTCAAGCTCGGTAGCAAATACCTTGAGCTGGTTGTAAAGACCTGTGTAACCCGCGAGCAGGATGGGCATTTCACCCGTTCTGAAACGGTTTGCGCCGCTGTAGTCGTAGGGGAAGGAGTATTGTGTAAACATATTACACATCTTGTTGAAAGCGAACAGAGCGACTTCGGAGTCGAGGTTGATTCTCATACCCTCGTCTGCCCAGATGCTGCCGCCACTTTGATAAAGGAAAGGCATATAGTCTGCACCAACACCGATTTCCATGTTGTTGGATTGGAGCTTAGACTGTGCTACGTAAAGATCATCCCAGGTCTTGGGGATCTCGATTCCGATCTCGTTCAGAATATCCAAACGCAAAAACATCATTGAGAAGGATTGCGACTCGGGCAGGCCGTAGTAGTGCCATTCATTGTCTGCGTCCGGAACACCGAATACGAGCATTGCGGATTCATTAAAGTAAGAGGTTACCTTTTCCCAGTTTTCGGGGGTATCCATTTCTTCAATTTGGAGCAATGCTCCGCGAATTGCGTAGTTGATAACTGTATCGTCACCAAGTCCGTGGTAAACGTCAGGTCCCATGCCTGCAAGAATAGAAGGAAGCAGCGTACCGCCGTTGACCAGCTTGAGGTTTACGGCAATACCGTTCTTTTGGGTAAAGCCGTTAACGGTCATGTTACGAACAACGTTTGCTTGGTCACGACCGGAGGGGAGCCATACAACAACGATGGAAGGATTCTTGTCGTAGTCCTCGGTAGTACCCATGCTGTTGTAGTCACGGAAGAAGGTCCAGAAGAAGCTCTTGATCTCGTGAGCAAATGCTTGGAAGAAGTTGGGCTTTGCCTTGGGAGCCTCGGCAGTTGCGGGTTGAACCATCAGATAGTCGATCTGCAACGGCTGTGTTTTAACGTCACCAAGGAAGGTACCGATACCGCCGGAGTAAGCCTTGAAGTTGCTAAGACCCGATGCGATGCCTTCACCACCGCGAACAACCATCTTACCGATCAGGTCAACGAGTTTATCACAGGTACCCGTGTATGTGGAGGATACGCCTGCGCCCTCGCGCAAGAACTCGGAGAGGTTGTAGATAGCTTCTTTCTCTGCGAACAGAACGTCCAGCGTGTCGGGAAGCATACGGTAGAAGTTGTAGTCACGGTAAGCATCGGGTGTAGGACCGGTGTATTGAACGATGCTCAGGTATGCATCGTTCAGAGCGTTCAGGATACGCTCGATCTCACGAACGGTCGCACTCATCGTACCGAAAGTGACCTTGAGGTTGATGGTGTAAACAACGCCTGCTTCAAAATAAAGTTGATAGGTCTTGTCATCCAATCTACCCGTGGAGCTCAGCTTGGTTACCTGCCAGTCGGAGCTGTAATCATAACGCAGGCCGGATGCCTCGGAGAACGGCAAGCCGTTATAGTAACCTGCAGTATTGCCAAATTGTGCTGCGTAAGCTTCTTCACTATCATAGTTGGTGGTAACAGTCAGCGCACGGCTGGTGTACATACCGTCCAAGTAGCTTTGCTTAAATCTCGTATAAATATCATACCAACCAGAGGAGTCAACAGAGAAGCTGTATTCTACCCACTGACCGGGGGTTGCCCACTTTTCACCACCAATGGTGTTGAGCAGCTGAACGCTGGGGTCAACGGGAGAGGTGAGTGCAGATGCACGGTCCTCAACGGGATATACAACGTTAGAGGAGGTTCTGACGGGGTTCTCGGCTTCCAGCTTGATAACGCTTTCGCCCTGTGCATCGCTGATGCCCATATCCTTGAGCTTTTGGCGATAGACCTCGTAGGAGTCGGCTGCCTTGTAAGGCATAAGCGTTAAGGTGGAGAGTGCCATAGGCTCGTTAACGCTATCAAGAGTCATTGCAACCTTGCCTTCCTCGTTGGGGGTCAGAACAAAGCCGAAATATTCACTATCGAAGGTTTCGGTGTTACCCTGTGCATCGGTCAGGTCGTAGGAGTGCGTAAAGCCGTCGCTATCGCTGATGATGTACTGTCTCCATTCGGGAGCCTGCAGCTGCGTGGGACGGATCTCGTTGCTGTTGAAGTCAACAGGGAAGAAACGGAGTCCGTACTCGCTAATAAACGCGCTGAGCTTGGCAGTGTTATATGCCGGCTGCGTAAAGGTAACGTAGGAATTGTCGGCAGCCACCGTGTAAACGGGTGCTCCGGACGTGCTGACGCCCGCCTCGGATACGTATCCCGCAGCCTCGGCTGCAGCAATAATATCGGAGAGGCTTTCCTTTTTAGAGAGTGTATACTTTGCGGTCATATCGTATACGGCGCCACCGTTTTCGGCGTTGCTTCCCTGCGCGTACATACCCCATACCTTGGAGAAGGCGAGAATGTAAGCCTCGGAGAAGGTAGGCTTGCCGTTGATGTAAAATTCACGCTCAATGGCTGTGGATCTTGCCGCGATGGGATAATAATCCAGGCCAAGGCTGAACAATGTCGGCTCGGTAACACCGTTTGCCTTCATATCGATCATCCAGGTCATTGCACCTCTGCCGGGGGTGTAAACAGCCTTTTGGCCGTCATACTCCTCGGTAACGTATGCAAGATCGGATGCCTTGTACTTTGCAACGCCGTTTTCGTCCTTTACCGCGGTTGCAGCTGCAAGCGAATCGTAGGTCTCAACGATCTCGCGGTAACGGCCGTCGTCCAAGCGATAAAGCTTCTCTTGGGCAACGTTTGCCTTTTTTGCATCATCCAAGGTAGCGTAATATGCATCGGCAAGAACGATCATTTCCCACACACCGTCGGTGGCGGTAATAACGATATTGCCCCATGCATACTTCCAGTTCTCGGTCAATTTGATCGAGATCTCTTGGGTGGCTCTTTTGGCGGTTGCGTAGTACAAGTTCTGATACTCGGCATAGGAGATCAGATCCAAGGTTTCCTTGTAGTCTGCAATCGTCTTGTCCGTAAGATTGTCGTGCTTAATCTCCTGTGCACCGACAACGGTTACGGCACCACTCACAAGAAGCAACATTGCCATTGCTAAGCAAAGCAGTCTTGTGAAAGTTTTGTTTCTCATTTGCGTTTCCTCCTGAAAGAAATTACACTTTTCGCCCGTTGCCTTCGTTTGCCTCCACAGCAGTGCTCGCAAATCACTTTTGTGGTCGGGTTCGCCGGCGGGTGCGCGCGCGTAAAGGGCGGCTCCACGAGATGCGTTCTCGCCAGCGGGTCAAACAAACTCCACCAATCGGGCGATTTTGGGCAGAGTTTTCCCAAATATATATAATATAATAACACAAACAGAAAAAATTGTCAAGAAAAACAATTTCAAAAAAATCCCCTTCCCTACCCTTCGTCCCGCCCAAATTCACGCGAAAGACAAAGCCTCTTTTCAAAAAATTTACAAATAAAACCGCCGCTTTTTGTCCGAAGAGCATCATATTTGCAGTTTGTAAATGTTATTTACCCGTTTTTGCCTTCAAACACCTCAAATGGTGTAGTTTTTGTGCACATTTTTGTCTATTTTTACACCCGAAAAATCAAACGTTTCATTTTGGTAAATTTCATTTACCTATTTTGAGAGATTCAAAAAAATTCACCAAAAAAGGAATTTTTCCACCTTTTTGTGAGAGTTGCACAATTTTGAGAGTTTATTTTCTACACACAAGAAAGCGAAAAGAAAACAAGAGCCGTCCATACCGCGGAGCCGATTTCAAATCCCCCTTCCCGAAAAACAAATATTTTGACAAAAAGCGCAAAAAAAGAGCACCCCGCAAGGAGTGCCCTCATTTGTCTTTTTACTTCAAAAAACCGTTGACGATGTGCTCTTCGGCTTCTGCCTCGGTAAGTCCCAAGGTCATCAGCTTGATGAGCTGCTCGCCCGCGATCTTGCCGATGGCTGCCTCGTGAATCAGCGAGGCATCAACGTGATTTGCTTCGATCTGCGGCAGAGCAATTACCTGTGCCTCATCCATAATGATGGCATCGCACTCGGTATGTCCCGAGCAGCGGTTATTTCCGTTCACGTGTGACAAAAAGCTCTGTCTGCTCCGGTCCTTTGCAACCGAGCGGGAGATCACGTGCGTGGAGCTTCCCACTCCGTTAAGATCAACGGTAAAGTTGGTCTCGGCAAATTGCGTACCGTGTGTCATAATTTTCTCACGTACGATCAAAGTAGCGCCCTCTTCAAGGGTTGCGGTCGTGTCGCGATGGGTGGAATCAACGCCCTTGATCTGCGCGGTTTCCATCTCCATGTAGCTGTTTTTGCCAAGCACGGCAACGGTTGTGGGATTCATTACGTTCTTGCCCGTACCCTCACCCTGACCGTAGTGCTTTTCAATATATTTGACACGTGCGTTCTCTTCAAGATAAAAGGCGTGGATGCCGCTATGCTCGCTTTCTTGGCTACCACTGTTGTGAATTCCACAGCCTGCAACGATGGTAACGTCGCAATCGGCACCGATGTGAAAGTCGTTGTATACCAGCTCCTTAAGTCCCGACTGTGCAAGCAGAACGGGAATGTGAAGGCTCTCGTTTTTGGTGCCGGGCTTGACGTAAATATCAATGCCCGCTTTGTCGGTTTTTGCAACAACGGTGATGTTTTCGGAGTCGTTTTTGCCATAGAGGTTACCGTTAATACGCAACGAGTAAGCACCTTGCGGCACGTCGTGCAGGTCTGCGACCTCTTCAAGCAGCTTTTTTTGAATAGCGTCCATCATTATTTGCGCACCTCCTCAAAAAATCTGCATCCCACCTGGGCATTGAGAAGCTCGGGCAAGATCTCGCTTTTGGTGCCGTAAGCAGCTACACGTCCATCGGCAATGACGATAATTTTATCGGCAATGTCGAGAATGCGCTCTTGGTGCGAGATAATGACGATGGTACCCTTGGTTTTTTCATACATGTTGCGAAAAACCTGAATGAGATTGTTAAAGCTCCAAAGGTCAATTCCCGCCTCGGGCTCATCAAAAACAGAGAGTTTTGTGCCGCGTGCATTGATCATTGCGATCTCGATTCTTTTAAGCTCGCCGCCCGAAAGAGAGCCGTCGACCTCGCGGTTTACGTAATCCTTGGCGCAGAGCCCTACCTCGGAAAGATAAGAGCAAGCCTCGGCTACCGAAATATTTTTGCCCGACGCAATGGAAATAAGCTCCTTAACGGTAATGCCCTTGAAGCGGACGGGCTGTTGGAAGGCAAAGCTGATGCCCCCCTTGGCACGCTCGGTGATAGACTGATTTGTGATGTCAACGCCGTCCAAAAGAATTTGCCCGGCTGTGGGGGTATAGATACCCGCGATCAGCTTTGCCATGGTGGATTTTCCGCTTCCGTTCGGACCGGTCACCGCCACAAAGCGATCGTCAATTTTAAGACTTACGTCGCGCAGGATGACCTTGCCCTCCGGCGTTTCGTAAGAGACGTTTTTAAATTCCAGCATTTATATTTCCTTTTCTTTGTTAAATTTTTAATTTATCATATTATTTTATCTTTTTTCTTTCGAAATTGCAATAGTGATATCGCATTTTGTGTGTTAACTTTTTGTGAATAAAGAAAGAAAAGGGCGTTTTCGTGGTATAATTGGGTGAAATGAGCCGTTTTTGAGGCATTTTGCACCATATTTTAGAACGAGAATTAGATTTATTCTAAATTTAACCTCTTTAAAGGCGCAAAGAGATCTCTCCGGTATGCAGGCGGACAAGGTCGTTTTTCTCGTCTCGAATCAGGAGTGCACCGTCTCCGTCGATCGCCTCGGCAACACCTGTGCGTGCACGTTCGGCTTCTATCCAGGTCACGCGACGTCCAAGCACCATAGAATGCGCGCGATAATCATCGAGCCATTCCCTGCTGCTCGGATCCTGCAAATAGTGTGCGATCTCCCCGTAGATCTGCGCGATGAGCGCTGCGGGATCTATCTTGGTGTTGAGCGAGCCTGCGATGCCCGAAAGCTCCTCGGGAAAGTCGGCGGTATCGAGGTTGATTCCTATGCCAACGATGACGTGCGTGCGCTTGCCTGCGCTGACCGCTTCGGTGAGAATGCCGCAAACCTTCTTTTCATTATAATAAAGGTCGTTGACCCACTTGATTTGGGTTTGAATGCCCGCCAATGCACGAATGGCACGCATAACGGCAACCGATGCCGCCGAGGTGATAGCAACCGCATCGCAAAGAGGTGCGTGCAGCGTGTGTAAAATACTAAAATAAGCACCCGTACCGTTGGGCGAGTAAAAGCTGCGCCCCATACGTCCGCGGCCCGCGGTTTGGCTGTGTGCTACAAGGAGTGCGTCGCCCAAGAAGCCACCGGAGGCCATTCGTTTGGCCTCTGTGTTGGTGGAGTCGATTTCGTCAAACACGTGTACCGAAACACCGTCAAATTGCGCTCCAAGCGCCTCAATAAGTGCGTTTTTGCACACACGTGGTGCGTTTTCTCGCATTTTTGACATAGCTTTACTCCCCTTTCTTTTGTTGAAAAATCTATTTTAAAGGACTCTTTTTTATGAATATTTCTGTTTTATTTGAAGATGCGCATATCATTGTGGTGGAAAAGCCGCCATTTCTTGTTTGCGAGTTGACCGCCGCAAAGGATGGGCTTGCCGATCTGCTTGCAGAGCACACGGGCGGATATATTGGTACCGTTCATCGGCTCGACCGCGGCGTGGGCGGCGTGATGGTGTACGCAAAAACGCCCGCGGCTGCGGCAAAGCTTTCGGCAGCCGTGCAAGCAAAGGAGCTCAAAAAAGAATATCTCGCAGTGGTGCGCGGAGCACCTTCTCCCGAGAATGGCGAAATGCGCGATCTGCTGTTTCACGACCGCAGACAAAACAAGACCTTTGTGGTCGAGCGTCAGAGAGCCGGTGTGAAAGAGGCGCTTTTGGAGTATGACACGATCGAGAGGCTTGTAACCGTGCGCGGTGAAGAGTGCTCGCTTGTGCACATTCTTTTGCACACGGGAAGAACGCATCAGATACGCGTGCAGTTTGCGTCGCGTGGGCATTCGCTACTGGGAGACGGCAAATACGGTGGGCGTGGAGATGGCAGACAGATCGCACTTTTTGCCACACGTCTTGCATTTTTGCACCCCGTAACGCGCAAAAAGATGGAATTTGAAGCGGCGTGGGATGCGCTTGGTGAAATTCTTTCTCAAAAGTGATTTTTGGGTTGTCGAGCAATGCTCGGCAACCCATTTTGTGTTTTTAAAGTTTTGGTAGCTTTGTGAGAAAAGTTTTTGCTCAAGCTTTTTTCAAAAAGCTTGCGGGGTGGAGGGGCAGCGCCCCCCCGTTTTCGGCGCTTTTCTTTTTTGATAACTTTTTTCTTTTGCGCCTACGATGTCAAAAGAAAAAAGTGGCTAAAAGGTTTTCGCAAGCAAACCGTCTATCTGTTTATCTGGAATGTTCGAGAATTCTTTCTAACTTCTCGAGCGCCTCCGCCCCCATCGGCGGTGTCTCTTCCAGTGCAAACGGAATATTCAGCGTGCGATATTTTTCAAGACATAAATTCTTAAACGGCAACAGCTCCACCTTTTTGATGCAATGGTAGCCCTTAATCAATTCCGCAAGTCGCAAAATATCTTCCTCGGTATCATTGAGGTTTGGAACGACCACGTGGCGGATCCACGTGTCCTTTCCCATCTCTTCAAGGCGGTCAAGGAACGCCATTGTTGCCGCTAAACTGCCACCCGTGTGGCGTTTATAGTCCTCCTCCGTTGTCATTTTGATGTCCAACAGAAAGAGGTCGGCAACCTCCATCAGCCGCTCGGCGGCAGGAGTCAGAGGCGCGCCGCAGGTATCTACGGCAACGTGTAAGCCCTCTCGTTTTAGAATGCTCGCCACCTCGGCGACAAATTCCGCTTGCAGCAAGGGCTCTCCGCCCGAAAAGGTCACGCCCCCGTTTTTGATAAAGGAATAAAAACGCAAAAGCTTTTTTGCCAACTCGCTCGCATCGGTCAGTTGGCTCTCCTGCCGCGCCCACGTGTCGGGGTTGTGACAGTAGATGCAGCGCAGGGGGCACCCCGAAAGGAAGACGACCGAGCGCACGCCGGGACCGTCGACCGTGCCAAGGGACTGTATGCTGTGAACGTAGCCTTTCATATTACATTGTTTCGTGGAAGGTACGGCTGATGACCTCTCTTTGCTGCTCGGGCGAGAGCTTGTGGAAGTTGACCGCGTAACCCGAAACACGAATGGTTAAGTTGGGGTAAAGATCGGGATTATTCATAGCGTCTATCAATTTTTGACGGTTGAGCACGTTGACGTTGATGTGGTGTGCGTTGCGGTCAAAATAGCCGCCCAAAATATCTACAAGATTGTTGATGCGATCCTCATGCGTTTTGCCGAGTGCCTCGGGAACGATAGAGAAGGTATTGGAAATACCGTCGCGGCAAGCATCGTAGGAAAGCTTTGCAACCGAGCAAAGAGATGCCAAAGCACCGCAGGTCTCGCGGTTGTGCATCGGATTTGCACCTGGTGCAAAGGGCTCACCCGCATGGCGCCCGTCGGGCGTTGCACCCGTCTTTTTGCCGTAAACGACGTTGCTTGTAATGGTCAGGACAGAAAGCGTGTGAACGGCATTGCGGTAGGTAGGCGTCTCTCGCAAAGCTGTGATCAGTCTTTGAAGCAGCTCTTCGGCAATGGAGTCTACGCGACCGTCATCGTTGCCGAATTTCGGGAAGTCTCCTTCAACCTCAAAATCGCTGATGAGTCCGCGCTCGTCGCGAATGGGACGAACCTTTGCAAACTTGATGGCGGAAAGGCTATCGGCAATAACAGAAAGTCCTGCTGCGCCAAATGCCATCAGGCGCTCAACGTTGGTATCGTGCAGCGCGAGCTGGATTTTTTCGTAAGCGTATTTATCGTGCATATAGTGAATAACGTTCATGGTGTTGACATATTCACCTGCCAGCCAATTCATATAGAAATCGAGGCGTTGGCGAACCTTATCGTAATCCAGGATCTCGTCATCCATAACCGGCATTTCGGGGCCGATCTGCATATCGTATCTTTCCTCACGGCCGCCGTTGAGTGCCATGAGCAGAATTTTGGGGAGATTGCAGCGCGCACCAAAGAATTGCATCTGCTTGCCAACCTTCATTGCGCTCACGCAGCAGGCAATGGCATAATCGTCGCCAAAGCGGGGGCGCATAAGGTCGTCGCTTTCGTATTGAATGGAGTCGGTGTCGATGGAAACACGCGCACAGTAGCGCTTAAAGGGCTCGGGCAGCTTGTTGGACCACAGCACCGTAAGGTTGGGCTCGGGAGCCGAGCCGAGGTTGTAGAGCGTGTGCAAAAAGCGGTACGCATTCTTTGTGACCATAGGTCTGCCGTCCTCGCCAACGCCGCCAACCGCTTCGGTGATCCACATCGGGTCACCGCCAAAGAGCTCGTTATATTCGGGAGTACGCAAGTGGCGGATCATACGCAGCTTCATAACAAATTGGTCGATCAGCTCCTGTGCACCCTCTTCGGTCAGCGTGCCGTTTTGAATATCTCTTTCAATGTAAATATCAAGGAACGTGCCTACGCGGCCGAGCGACATTGCGGCACCGTTTTGCTCCTTGTTTGCAGCCAAGTAGCCAAAATAGACCCATTGAATGGCCTCTCTGGCGTTTTGGGCGGGATGAGAAATATCGCAGCCATAAAGCGCCGCCATTTCCTTGAGCTTGCCAAGGAACTCGATTTGCTTGTAGAGCTCTTCTGAAAGGCGGATCGTCTCCTCGTTCATTCCCTGCTTGCCAAGCTCTTGCTTATCCTTTTTCTTTTCCTCGATGAGAAAATCAATACCGTAAAGCGCAATGCGGCGGTAGTCGCCAATAATGCGTCCGCGACCGTAAGCGTCGGGAAGACCTGTCAAAATACCCGTGTGACGCATAGCGCGCATCGTGTCGGTATAAACACGGAAAACACCGTCGTTATGCGTTGTGCGGAATTCAAAGGCTTTTTCGATCTTTTCGGAAAGCTCTGTTCCGTAAGCCTTGCAGGCGCTTCTCGCCATACGGATGCCGCCAAAGGGGTTGACGGAGCGAACCAATGGTGCGCCCGTTTGCAAGCCCACGATCAGCTCATCCTCTTGATCGAGATAAGCCGCAGGATATGAGGTGAGCGAGGTAACGGTTTCGGTATCTATACCAATGACACCACCGTTGTCTCTTTCTTCTTTTAATTTTTCTTCAAGCTTTGCCATAAGGCGGCGTGTGCGCTCGGTTGGGGGTGTTAAAAAGCTCTCATCCCCCTCATAAGGTGTATAATTCTTTTGAATAAAATCTCTAACGTCGATGCGTTCGCACCATTCTCCAAGGTTAAAATCAACCCATGCTTTTGCAAATTTTGCCATCGTTTATACCTCTCTTTCTCGCTCGTATCAAAACCCGCGGACAACAAAAGGACAGTTTTGTTGCGTGCAAAACTGCCCAGACGGTCGGCATACAAATTCCCGGCTCCACGTGGTTTGGTCCACTTTTTCCGTCAGTCACGCGGGAACGTTATTCTCTGCCTTTTATTATATCATTACTTACTTGTTTTGTCAACGGGAAATGACAAAAAATGATTGTTATTTTTTATACAAATTCACAAGATGTTGTGTTTTGGAAAGAAATAGGAAACAAGATGTATTATTTGGGGCGATTTTGAGGCAACACGAAAATGTGCTTGTGGTGGGGCGGGAGGAAATCGCCATCTCAAAAAACAAACGATTATCGAAAAGTAAAAATCAGCCTGTCATTCTGAGCGGAGAGCGAAGCTCGCAGTCGAACTTCTGCGGGTTGAGCGTGAGCGAACAAGCAGAAGCGCAAGGCATTTTTGCCGAAGCGGGATATGGCTTAAAATCTCGGTGGCTTACCAACGGAATGTTACATCAGTTCAAAAGCCACCCTAACTCGTTGCCATATCCCTTCGTCGCGTTCGCTCCTCGGTTTTGCTTCGTTATTCACTCCGCAAAACTTCGACTACGAAAAGCGCTTCGCGATTTTCTCCGCTCAGAATGACAGGCTGACGGTTATTTCGTTTGAAACGATAAAAAAGCGGGAACCCCTGAAGTAAGCCCCCGCCCTACTTGCGTTATTTTCTTATTTTCAAAGTCCCTCTGTTTGTAAATGTATCATACCACAAATAAAACTTTGTGCCACATTTTTTGCACTTCATCTGATACCAAAGTCCATCCTGATACCAATATCGAATTGTTTTTCTGGGATTATTTCCTCCGTCATATTCGTATTCACCGTTTGAAACAAGCTTTTCGAGGTCGTCCAATATTGCAAAAAAGCTCTCAACAGTTTTGATGCGTTTGATGATTTCAATATGCTTGCAATTATCGCACATTTTCATTTTTTGGAACCACATCTAAAGCACCTCCTCCATAACCACCTTGAGTGGCTTCATGCCGCACTTTTCATAGAAGCGCATAGCGCCCTCGTTGAGGCACCAGACGTTGAGGGTGACGGCAGAGCATCCCTCTTTTTTTGCCTCACCTTTAACGTGGTCGTAGAGGGCTGTGCCGATGTGTTGACCGCGCTCGGTGGCATCTACGCAAAGATCGTCGATATAAACGGTTTTGCGATCCATTAGCGAGGGGTTATCTTTTGTTTCCTCGTAGATGCAAAAGGCGTAGCCGAGCACTTTTTCGCCCTCGTCCACCGCCACAAAAATGGGGGTGTTATCACTGGAAATGATGGCGCAAAGCTCCTCGTCATTGTATTTTTTGTTGCCCAAACGAAAGATATCGGGGCGCCCCTCTGCGTGAATACGGTGCACTTGATAGAGCAGCTTGTTGATGCCCGCAATATCGCGCTCGTTGGCTCTTCTAATGTTCATATTTTTTCTCCTTAAAAAGGTTATCCAAATACCTCTGCCGCGGCGACGATACGGAGCTTTTCCTCGTCTACGCGATCGCGCCCGTAGGCGTCGAAGAATCGGTCTCTGTATTCGTCAGTGTGCAAATTGAAGAATAGTGTCCACGCGCCCCAAAAGAGGTCTACGTGGCGGTCTCCGATGCCGCCGCTATCAACGTCGATGAATTTGCAAAATTCCCAGCCGTCGTATATCAGGTTTGGCAAACAGTAATCTCCGTGCAGGAGCGTGTTGCATTCGAGCAGGTGTCCGTTTTTTTCGAGGACAGACCACGCTTCCTCGGCAGATGCGTAGCCCCAATTATCGGGAAAATGCGTGCTATCATAGTTGCCTGTGCGGTAGTTTTTTGCGGCACGTGCAAGATATTCGGCGGTGTGATCGGGCACGGGACAGCCCTCTGTCGGGCACTCGTGAAGCAAACGCAAGCGCTCGGCAAGCGTGTCGCAAAGGCGCTTCGGTTCGCTTGTGTAAAACTCGTGGGTGAGATCCTCACCCTTGACAGCCGCGGTCAGAAGCCAATCCTTGCCGCCCTCACAAAAGTAGTCGAGCACCTCGGTGCCCATACCGCGAGAGTGGAAAAAGCGCGTCATTTCCGCCTCGCGCAAAAGCGTTCCCGCGGCGGCAGATTTGAGATAGACGCCGTCTTCTCTTTCGATAAAGAGCACCCTCGCTTCGGGCGAGCAGCTGCTATCCCAAACGGGCGCGCCCAAAAGGAGCGGCATCAGCCGCTCGGGGATATCGTTTGGAATGGTTAAAAGTCTTGTTTTTTTCATACCGTTGTTAAAAGAATTGTTTTTTTGGTGGGGATGCCGACGTGCGGGATCCCCACGGTTGTTCTTTTTATTCTTTTGCTTTGATGATGTTGATCGGCTTAATATTGTGAATTGCCCAAACAGGTGCAAACGCCGAAACCATAGTTAAAATAACGACCAGTGCGAGATCGATAATTGCCAGATGCGGATAGAATTCAATGATCTCAAAAAGTCGAATCTCCAGCTCCATATGCGTTTGCATAGAATTGAGCAAAATGGCATTTGCCGCTGCCGTAGCACCCCAAATACCAAAGCCCGAAAGCGCAATGATAAGAACGCCAACCACCAAGGGCTGTGCCAAAAAGATGCTTGCAATTTGAATGGTCTTGCCGCCCAACGACTTAATGATACCAACTTGATACTTATGTCTTTGAATAACGTTTGAACCAAATGCACAGAGGTAAACTACACAAATAGCAAGCAGGAATGCCTCAAACAAGCGGAACAGATCGGCAAAGGTGATAATGAGGCGATAGAGTCTTGTAGCCATATTGTTTTCAACGTTTCTAACCACAAAATTGCGTTCTCCTGCGATATCATTGAGTACATTTGCGGCGCGTACATCGTCAAAATACAGTGCATAAGGCGAGGTCACAAGGGGTCTGAAATCTAAAAAGTCTTCGGTGCTTAAATAGATGCCCGCTGTGCTGCTGCCGGTTTCTGCCAAGCGAGTAACCCGAAAGGTGCGTGTTCCAAGCTCTTCCTTATCGCGAGAATAAACGGTTACGGTAACGTCGGTTGGAACAAACTCACCCACGTTAAGGGGGGTATATTTTGTGCCTGCAATACTGTTAAAGAGCGTAATGGGGAAAACCACTTCTCCGGGGGCAATGTTCATATTCTGGCTCGCACCGTCGTAAATGCGCGGCGTGCTGTAGGGCTGATATACCCCTTCGCCAATATCAAAGCTAAGACTTGCGGGAATGCCAAGCTCCATAAAATCGGTGGAGGAGGACATATCCGCTATGTAATCGTTTGAGAAGGTGTAGCTGATGCCCAAAACGAGCTGCACGTACTCGGCAAAATACAAAAACTCATCCGATGCGCGCAATTCCTTCAGCCCATCCTTATCGTCCGCAGCCTCCAAAGCATCCATACGCGCCTTCAGGTCGTCGTATTTTTGATGATAGCCGGTTTCGATAATGGCATCAATCACACCGTATTTCTTGTTCATAGGAGAATAGTAAACACCGATGATGGAGTCGTAATCCTCGTAGCGTGCGGAGTTTCCGTAAAGAATGGAGTCCGCTACGTAGTCGGTAATGATAATGCCGTTGTTGGGGCGATCCAGGCTGCCTGCCAGTACGTGGCTCTCGATATCCTCACCAAAGAGGTGCTTAAGGAGTGCAAGGTCGCATTGCAAAACGCCGTAGGTTTCGCCAATGTAGAATTTTTCCACGTTCTTTGTGGCATCAAACGAGCGTTTGGCTCCGGTATTATCTCCCACGCCCGAAATGATGGGCAGGGCGTGATCGTACAAAATATGCATACGGTCACCGTATTTGGTATCGCCAAACGCTGCCAAATCCTCTTCGTTAATGTGGATCAGGTTGGTTGCATCCAGCATATCGCTGCCGCCGGTGATGGTTGCTTTTTGATATGCCATAACGGGCTCGTTATTGGCGATCATTGCGTGCGAGAGCGAGGTGTTGACGTTGTAATTTAAGAAGGATTGGAACACCGCAAAGCAAGAAACGATAAGCGTTGCCGTAATGGCGGCTACCAAAAATCGCATAAACTTTCCTCGCATCATCGTGCGGGTCAAGAAAAGCGTCTTTTTGAGGGACATACCCGAATTGCGACGCGCGTAGGGGCGACCGCGGAGCTCCATCTTTTTGGAGTCGATCTTGCGAAATCCGTCATCGTTTTGCACAACTCTTTTGACCTCACCCGAGCGAATGCCATCAACCATTTCACCGATCTGCTCGCCTGAAAGGGTTTTATTATAGGGCAGGGTCAGAGTTCCCTCCTCGTCGACGTCAAAGGCGTTGGAATACCCCTCGCGACGAATATCATCGCGAATGATCTGACCGTCGCAAAGCTCCAAAATGCGGTCGGCATAGTTCTCGGCATCGGGGATGTTGTGAGAAACGATGATAACCAATTTGGTTTTGGAAAATTCCTTTAGCAAATTGAGGATCTGTCGGGAGTTGTCGGCATCCAGGTTGCCCGTGGGCTCATCGCAAAGAATGACCTCGGGATTTTTAACAATAGCGCGCGCCATAGCAACGCGTTGCTTTTGCCCACCCGAGAGCTCGCGCGGATAACGTGCACCGTACTGCTCCAAGCCCACCTGCTTGAGCGCGTTTGTGATTAGGTCGCCATGCTCTGCGCTCTCCAAATCAAGCACAAGTGCAATGTTTTCTTCAACCGTCAGTTCCTCAAGCAAATGGAAATCCTGGAACACGAAGCCAATGTGGCGGCAACGGTAATCGTAAAAATCATATTTTGTAAATTTGGAAAGACGCTCGTTTTCAAAAAAGATCTCGCCGGAATCAAAGCCGTCAAGTCCGCCAAGCAGGTTGAGCAGCGTTGATTTGCCGCTGCCGCTCTTGCCCAAAACGAATACCATTCCGCTATCCTCAAGGGTAAACGAAACGCGGTCGAGCGCCACACAGTTGGTGCGGTTTTTACTTTTGTAGATCTTGGTTAGGTCCTGTACTTTAATCATAGATGTATTTTCCTACCCTTCTGTAAAAAATATATCCAATGAAGTATTTATCAAAGTGATTTTGCGCGGTGCGGGATCAGCTCGCACACACCGCTTGTGGGAATGATTGAAATATGGTCGGTTTCCTCGCGAACGTCAGCACCGACGATCTCAAGTGTATAAGGTGTGCCCTTGTAGTTGTATTCGATGGCATTCCCTGCCACCGTCAAGCACCTTGCGCGACTCGCCCAAAAACGCAGGACGGGTGCGCTGACGCGAATCCGGTCTGGCAAAAAGGCGACCTCGCCGCCGCTCCATTTGACAGCCAGAGAGTCCTCGCCGCGGCGCTCAACGGTAAATGCCGATGCGTCACCGTCGATTTGAATACCGCTCTTGTAGTTTTCACCGTCGTTCCAAAAAAGTGCATCAACAAGCGGCAGATTTTCATAAACCGCATCAAACGTGGTGCATTTTTCGGTTAAATAGTGCTCGGGCACGCGATCGTCAAACAAATGCCAAGAGCGAATGAAGATGCTTTTTTCAAAACGGAAAAGATTTGCCGAAAAGCTTTGAGAGTCGTACCAAACCGATTGCGCGTCACTGCCCGTGTCCCAGTTGTCAAGGGCGACGACCGAGGTGGCAGGCGTGCTTGCGTATGTCTTTTTAAACCACGCGCCCGCATCGCACATCTTCATCACCTGCACGTCCTTTTGCTGTGTCAGCTTTTCGATCTGCATACGCAGCTGCGGCAAAAATTCGGTATAGCCAAAGCTGTTCTCCTGCCCGATCTGCGTCCATGAGAAGCCGAGGTCCTCGTTTTGATAAAAGGTTTTATAGAACCAATCCACGTTTTCGGGCGCGGCGCCAACCGAGCCGACGGGCTCCATTGTAAAGCAACCGCAATGTAGGCGCGCATCCCACGCGTGGGTGAGGTACTTTTTGTTATCGTAGTTGTGAATGGGACAAGGTCCCAAAAGGCGGAAAACGGGAACGTTTATCTGTTCCCCCTCGCTTTGCGCAGGGGTAAACATATTCTGCTTTGAGGGATAGTAGGCTTGATTGAAATATCCACCGTGCAGCGTGTAAGCATCGGTGTTTGTCTGGTCGCGACAGATGGCAATGGCATCGACGTCGTAGTGCTCGGCAAGATAGCGAACGGTGTGCGTGTCGATGAGCCAGCTTGCAACGGTGCGCGGATAATAGCCGTAGATCTCTTTGAATTTGCGCATTGCTTCGTCAATGAGCATTTCGCGTTCAGAGGGGGTGTACGCCATCGAAAAACCGGGCACGATGTGCCAATCCCAACGCCAGCCCCGCTCGCTCTTGTAAGGAAGCCCACACGCAGAGGTCAATGGCTCAACGATCTCGTACCAAATGCCAAGCTCGGTTTTCTCGGTTCCCTTCTCGCGGAACAGTTCCGCATAGCGCGGATCGCAAAGAACGTCATATTGGAGCAAAAACGTGTTGTCAAGGCCAAACTCGTTGACCATCTCCAGCTCGGCACGCGTTGCGTTAAAGAGGATATTTTCGCTATCCTCCATGCGCTGATCCACCTGCCGCGCAAAATTCATAATGCTTGCAATTTTCATAATGGACGTCTCCTTTGGATTTTTTGAAGGACGCGGGGGAAGCGATTCCGAAGGAAATTTGTTCCCCCGTACCCCTTCCAAGAAATCTCAAAACAAAGTAAAGAATATATTTTAAAGTCACCGATAGACGGTTAATTTAGTTGTCTGTGTTAGATACACTTTCAACATCCTCCCTCTTCTTCCCTCTCATCATCAGGCAGAGGGTGACGGCGCTTGTAACCACCGAAACCGCATCGAATATGGCGGCAACGTAAAGCTGCAGAGCAAAGTGATAAATGATCCACGGAACGAAGGAAAGCGTAACAAGGAGCTTGAATTTGATGGGGTCTTTAACATCCATCAAAAGGATGTAAACGGTGCATACCGCAACGGGAATGATGCCAAGCCACCCTTGGTTGTTGAAAAGAAGTGTCATTGCAACAGATGCCGCAATCAAAATCCCCTTCCACACGCGGTTTAGTTTTTCTTTATAGCAAAGATAATTTCGGTAGCAGGAGAGAACGTTGCTGATGGCACCCGTTATGCCACCCAAAAGTAGCATACTCACGCCCTGCATAAGCAGTTGGATGATTTGCACCACGAGTATATTGGATTTTTTCTTAATGGAGCCCGACCCCACTTGAATAAGGGCGGCTACAAAATCAATTACGTTGGCAATTATAATTCTCATTGGGTGCTCCTGTTTGCAATTTGCACGTTTTAAGCGTTGCTCGTTTTTTGAAAATTGATCTTATTGATCTTCATTTCGCTGTAAAGCATTTTGGCAAGGTAATGGACGTTTGCCGATGCGCGCCCCTTGGAGTTGCCAAGAACCACAACACCGATTTTGCGCTTGCGGTTGATAATGACCGAGGAACGAAAGGTCCCCACACCGCCAACGTGCCACAGTTGATTGGATCTTGTATAGGTGTGCCAGCCCATGCACATAGCAACATTCCTTTTGGGCGACACCGACGCCTTGCAAATTTGGTGCGCGGCAGTAATATAGGGCGCGTCACTCTCAATTTGCAAAGAGATATAAGCAAGCATATCGCACACGTTGCTAACAAGTCCGCCGCCTGCAATATAGGGGTTTTCTTCTTCCCACCGCCAAAAGTCGATCATTCGGTCGCCAAGCATCGCGGGCGGCTGACGCAGATGCTCATCGGCGGTGATGACGGTATCCTTCATTTGCAGTTCTTCTTGCACGAACCGCTCAAAAAGATGGGAAAAGCGTTGCCCCGTTACCCGTTCGGCAACAACGGCAAGAATGGCATAGGGAAAGTCGGAATAGGAATACCCGCGCGGCTTTTGATTTTTGCGACGCGCAAGACATTTCAGCACCGTTTTTGCTGTGCAGCCCTGATAGATATTGCGACGCGCATAACCGCTTTTGAGCAAGGACGGAACCGTTATTTCCGCAGGCGTGAGATGCCCATACCCTGCGGTGTGCGTGAGCAGTTGATAAATAGTTGGATAGCTGCCCTTTGGCAGGTCAAGATATGCGGAAACGCTTGTGTGCAAATCGAGCAATCCCTTTTGCACCAGGTGCAAAATGAGGTGCGCCGTCATTGTTTTACTGATAGAACCAACGTCGTACACGAGCGACGTGGGAAACTCTGCGTTGCTAAAGATAAACCACTTCCCCCCGCGGTAAAAACCAACGGTGAGCGATTGACGCCCCGAAAGAGAAAGATATTTTTCTATGCACTTGGTAACTTTTGGTCTGAGAGCGTCAGAGTTCAAAAAGTCGATCACAACAAATCTTCTCCTTTCGCGGTCTTTGGACGGATGAAAATAGAAAGCTTAATCGAGGGTCTTCTCCATAAGATAATAGTCGTTGCCATACATCTGCGCTTCTCCGACTACGGCAAAGCCTGCTTTTGCGTATGTTTTATGGGCGGGGATGTTGGACTTTACCACAGATAAATGGATGGCTTTGCAACCATTTCTGCGCAAAATTGACTCAACGCTTTGCACCATTTTAAAAGACAAGCCCTGACCTTGATATATCTTATCAACCACGACTCTGGCAATTTCTTTGCCATCTTTGCATGACCAACAGTCAAAATCGTCCAGCTCATTTTCGGGCACAACAGAAATTGCACCAATTATTTGGCCGCCTTCGGTCATCACGTACAGGTTATTGGTTTCTAAGTCGTGGGCAATTTCCGTAATGGTAGGATAGTTGTCGTTCCACACGCAAAACTTGCTTGTTTTTGCATCTTGATAAAGGAAAAAGATATGCTCCGCATCGCTCTGCTTTGCCATTCTAAATTTCGTGTTGACTAGGTTTTTGTTTTCTCTATTCATACAAACTAAACTTTCAATGTAGTTGAGGGCTCCCAAAGGTCTCAAAATGGTCGAAAATGAGGGTGGAAACTCCAAAAAGTCTCAAATTTAAGAGAGGTCATAAGACGTATATCCACTATCGATAATGGCTTGCCTTAATGCTTCAAAGCGTTTTCTTTTTTTGAAAGCAAAAAGACCTCTGAACACAAACTTAATCGAAATGCTTGAGGAATAAAATTTGAAATACCATTTTGTAATATCTCGTTCTGCTACGCAAGATGCGGTAGGACCATTCATTGCACAATCCTCAAAACTAATGAAATGCTTTCTATCAAATTCGTCTGCATAAGTAATACCTTCGTTAGTGATGTGGATAATGCTTGTATCATTTATTTCAAGTTCTGTTAAACCTTTTTGCTGTTCATGCACAAACTCCAAGGCATAGAAATATATATCTTGATCTTCCCACACGCCCGATTCTTTTTTGCCATTTAGATATGTACGGTACCCCAAATGGCAGGGCTCAATTTCAAGCGTATCGGAATAGTAATGAATAATGATTTTGTTGTTTTCTAAACCGATATTTAGAATGGCATCGCTTAAATCATCGTATAATTCTTCGATGTTTTTGTAATTTCGATGATATAACTTATACAGTTTTTCGTTGTCATTCATTGCCTTACTCCTTTCGATATGTTATACTAACAACTATAAATAAACTATTTTTTTTGTAATTCGTATCTGCTACCCTTTAATAAATGGTATTTGGTGATCAATTCAAGCGACACGTCATTAGTTCCGCCATCACAAATAAAGGGCGGCATAACAACTACCCCTGTTGAAGTGTTAGAAGCAATAACGATACAAAACTTCCTATCGTCAACGTCAATCGAAATAGTTTCTCCGTTTTTTATTGGATATTGAGTATCGTTAGCATCTACAAACTCCTTGTCTTCTCCAATAATACAGTAATAGGGAATTATTGCTCCCACAAGCGATTTTTTGCGTGTAATTGTAAGTTTTCTCATAGATATTCCTTTCTCATCAGACAAACTAAACTTTCTACGTGGGCGGGGACTCCAAAAGGTCTCAAAATGGTCGAAAAACGGGGGTGGAAACTCCAAAAGGTATATTTTACTCTCTAAAAATGCCCTTAATATCGAGTTGATTTAGTAATGATTTCAATCCCATTCTATTGTCATACACCCCAAAAAGCACCTTGTGTTGGTTATCAAAAACAGTGAGTTGATTGAATGAATAATGGTACGATGCCATTTCGGAATATTTTATCAATTTTTTCTTAAACAGACGAACGACGAGTATTCCATCGGTTCGTATGATTTCGTATGTACGAAGTGCGAGCAGGGTGAGCAATAATGGAATTGCAATAACAAATATTGCCGAGAAAATAAATGCAATCCACGAATGTGTTGGAAAATCTTTTTCAAAAACACAAATCAATACAGTTCCAACTACAAATAGTGTAACTGTAATGATTAAAGCGACAACCGAACAAAGTGTAAACCTTCTTGGATATTTTGTTATAGTAATAAACTCATTTTCGTTTTCTTCTTTTTTTGATTTCCCGTATATCCAAGGAAGGATTATTGAAATTGCTAAAGGAATTAGAATTGATGGCATTATAGCAAAGAATATTTCCATAAACATTTCTCCTTTCGAGATGTTATACCAAACAGATGTAAATGAGAGTTTTGAGCTTTGCTCAAAATCATTATTTGTCCCAACACAAAATTGGGGCAATTTTTGAATTCGGATTTCGTAGGGGCGATTCACGAATCGCCCGTTTTGCATTTGCGTGTGGTCTGGCGGGGGGCCAAATGTGGCCCCAAAAACGTTTTATTTTT
>JBGVQK010000078.1:0-15102 GCA_045127455.1 Eubacteriales bacterium | reverse complement strand
GTAAGTTCCACCAACTCATCTATCGCTATTGCGGTAGTGCGGTTTTGAATGATACGCTTCTGCCGCTTCACAAAAAGGTACAAAAATACCGTCGTGCATCGGTAGAGGATAATTCGCGCGCGCAGCAATCGGCTCGCGAGCACCGCTCCATTTTTGAAGCTATCGAGGCCAAAAACACCGCCCTTGCTGAAAAATATACCACAGAGCATATTGCAAATGCGGCAGACCATATTCTAAACAAATGAGGTAAACGATATGGGACTTACCATTGCACAAAAAATTATCAAAGCACATCTCATTTCGGGTGACATGACCCCCGGCAGTGAGGTTGCTCTTCGCATAGACCAAACACTGACGCAGGATGCCACGGGTACGATGGCATATCTCGAGTTTGAATCCATGGGCATCGACCGCGTTCGCACCGAGAAAAGCGTTGCATATATTGACCACAATACTCTCCAATCCGGCTTTGAAAACGCCGACGACCATCGCTTTATTCAATCCATTGCTAAAAAGCACGGTATCTATTTCTCCCGACCCGGTAATGGAATCTGTCATCAGGTACACCTCGAGAGATTCGGTATTCCCGGCAAAACCCTCATCGGCTCCGATAGCCACACCCCTACGGGTGGCGGCATCGGTATGCTTGCATTCGGTGCAGGCGGCCTTGACGTAGCCGTAGCAATGGGGGGCGGTGCTTACTACATCACAATGCCCAAAATGATCAAGGTCAATCTCACGGGCAAGCTCCGTCCCTTTGTTACGGCAAAGGACGTTAGCCTTGAGATATTGCGTATCCTTTCTGTAAAAGGCGGCGTTGGCTACATCATTGAGTGGGGCGGAGAGGGTATCAAAACACTTTCTGTTCCCGAAAGAGCAACCATCACCAATATGGGCACCGAGCTTGGTGCTACCACCTCGATCTTCCCGTCGGATGAAATTACGCACGCGTTCCTTAAGGCAGAGGGAAGAGAAGCCGACTATGTAGCGCTTGAAAGCGACCCTGATGCCACCTATGACCGCATCATTGATATCGACCTTTCCTCTCTCAAGCCTCTCATCGCTTGCCCGCACATGCCCGATAACGTTGTTTCGGTTGACAGTATCAAAGGCACAAAGGTCGATCAGGTCTGCATCGGTTCTTGCACAAACTCCTCACTGCTTGATATGTTAAAGGTTGCCGCACTTCTCAAGGGCAAGACCATCAAGCCCGAGGTAAGCCTTTCCATCTCTCCCGGCTCCAAGCAAGTACTCTCTATGCTTGCCGAGTGCGGTGCGCTGACCGATATTCTTGCAAGCGGTGCACGCGTGCTTGAATGTGCGTGCGGTCCTTGCATTGGTATGGGATTCTCGCCAAATTCCGGCGGTGTGAGTTTGCGCACCTTTAACCGCAATTTTGAAGGAAGAAGCGGAACCGCCGATGCTAAGGTCTATCTTGTTTCCCCCGAAACGGCTGTTGCCGCAGCCTTGACGGGAGAAATTACTGCCCCTATTCTGCTTGGCGAAATGCCCGAGATCACAATGCCCGATGCCTTCCGCATTGACGACAGCGCTATCATTGCACCCGCCGATGCTGAAGAAGCAAAGGATTTGGAGATCTTGCGCGGCCCCAATATTAAAAAATTCCCCGAGAGCTTTCCGCAGGATGATTCCATCACCGCAGAGCTTGTTCTCAAGGTTGAAGATAACATTACCACAGACCACATTATGCCCGCAGGTGCTAAGATTTTGCCGTATCGTTCTAACATCCCATATCTTTCGCAGTTCTGCTTTGGTGTGTGTGATAAGACCTTCCCCGAACGCGCAAAAGCGGCAGGAAAGAGCATTATTGTTGGCGGCGCAAACTACGGTCAAGGTTCTTCTCGAGAGCACGCAGCCCTTGTTCCGCTCTATTTGGGCGTTCGCGTAGTTATCACTAAGAGCTTTGCGCGCATTCACGTGGCTAACCTTATCAACGCAGGTATTATGCCTCTGACCTTTGCAAACGCCGAGGATTATGATAAAGTATCGCAAGGCGATATGCTTTCTATCGAGGGCGTTTGGGCAGGAATGGACAGCGGTAAGATGACCCTAAAGAATGAAACGACCGGCGAAGAAATTCCGCTTGTTTGCGCCTTTAGTGAGCGTCAAAAAGCAATTCTCAAGGCAGGCAGCCTTTTGGCATATACAAAAGAACAACTCCAATAAGCAAAGGAGAAGAATTAAATGAGCAAGATTCAAATGAAAACACCGCTGGTCGAAATGGACGGCGACGAAATGACAAGAATTCTTTGGCAGATGATCAAGGATGAGCTTCTTCTCCCATTTGTCGATCTCAAAACCGAATATTACGATCTCGGTCTCCCCGAGCGTGAAAAAACGAAGGATCAAGTTACCTTTGACTCTGCATACGCAACTCAAAAATACGGCGTCGCAGTAAAGTGTGCAACCATTACCCCCAACAAGCAGCGCGTTGAGGAATACAACCTCTCCGAGATGTGGAAAAGCCCCAACGGCACCATTCGTGCCATTCTCGACGGTACCGTTTTCCGCGCTCCCATTCTCATTGATTCCATTCGTCCTGCCGTTCGTAATTGGAAAAAGCCGATCACCATTGCGCGTCACGCTTACGGTGATATCTATAAAGCAACCGAGTATCGCGTTCCCGCAGAGGGAAAGGCTGAACTCATTTTTACCGATAAAGATGGGAACGAGGCCTTCCGCCAAACGGTTTACGATTTTGAGTGTTCGGGCGTTTTGCAGGGAAGCTACAACAAGGATGATTCTATTCGCTCCTTTGCACATTCTTGCTTCCAATATGCGCTCAACACAAAGCAGGATCTTTGGTTTTCTACAAAGGATACCATCTCCAAGCAATATGACCAAACCTTCAAGCTCATCTTCCAAGAGATCTACGATAACGATTATAAAGAAGCGTTTGAAGCTGCAGGGATCGAGTACTTCTATACGCTTATCGACGATGCCGTTGCACGCGTTATTCGCAGCGAGGGCGGCTTTATTTGGGCTTGCAAAAACTACGACGGCGACGTGATGAGCGATATGGTTTCCACCGCTTTCGGTTCTCTTGCAATGATGACCTCGGTTCTCGTTTCTCCCGATGGAAAATACGAGTATGAAGCCGCACACGGCACCGTCACACGCCACTATTACCGCTACCTCAAGGGTGAGGAGACCTCTACCAATCCTATGGCAACTATTTATGCATGGACGGGTGCACTTCGCAAAAGAGGTGAGCTTGACGAGCTCCCCGAGCTTGTAGCATTTGCGGATAAGCTTGAAGCGGCTTGTATTGAAACACTCAACCAAGGCATTATGACAAAAGACCTTGTCGGTCTTGTTGTCGAGGGCACAAAAACGCAAGCGGTCAACTCCATTGATTTTATCAAGGCTATCCGCAAAAATTTGGAAGCCACGCTTTGATAGGAGACGGATATGAAGAATTTTGACAGAACAACAGTTCTGAATATCAGCGCGATCTTGCTTTTTGTAGCCGGAATTATCACCTTTGCCGCAGGCGGCAACAATACAACCGGCTTTCTCTTTACCACAACCGGTTTTCTGTTTTTAACGCTTGGCATCAGTGCCAGACGAAGAGAAGAAACAAAAGCCGAAGACGAAAAAGAAGAAAAAGCCGAAGAAGAAAAAACTGACGGCGAAAACAAATAAACAAATAAAAAATCCGTTGCATTGCAACGGATTTTTTATGTTAGATCAGTTTAGGTAATTGGATAGCGCCGTTTTTCAAAAAGATGATATTTTCCTCGCGATAGATAACGTCGCGAGGCGTGTGGATGCGGTTCATATAAAGTAAACCGCCTTTGGTGGAGCGTAATGAAGCAACGCCAACACCGCATGGGAACTGCATTTGATCGGAGGGATAGAAAACCCCCTTGTCGGCTACGTCAACTTTAAAGCCGTCTTTGACCTCAAACGCGGTCTCGATTGCGCTGTGATATTTTTTTGCATCCTTGCGGAGCGCAAACAGCATATTCTCACCGTCCGAAACACAATCAAAATTCAGGAGCAGCTTATCTTTCATTGCAGCCTTGTGCTTTCTTGCAAACGACATGGAACCAAACAGTCCCATTTCTTCCAGATCAAAGAATACAAAGGCAACACTGTCGCGATCCTCTTCGGGGAGCTCACGCATAATGTCGATGAGCAGGGTAACGCCCGATGTATTATCGTTTGCCGTATGCTTGTTGGCAGGCCCTGCAAAGAAAAGGAACAGAAGCACAAAATAAGCAATTTCGGTTGCCCAAAAAGTAATATCCGCTCCCAAATTGAGGGCAACTGCAAGCACTCCCAAAACACCTATGCACAGAGCCATTACCGCAAAAATGCCGAATATAACGCCCACTTGATAAAGCAGGTAGAGCGCAATGCATTTAGGCGTGATAAAATTGGGAAAGGGAAGAACGGGGCAGGTATCGTAGTGTGCCGTATAGATGACCTTTGCCTTTGCCGGATCTCCGATTACAATATTACGAGCACCAAGCATTCCTTTTTCAACACGAGCTGAATAGCCCCACTCATTTGCAAGATGTTTTAGATAATCAATAAAAGCAGTTTTTTGTTTTGTGTTTTTTCTGATTTGATATTTTTCAAAAATTGTTTGTGTTGTTTCGGTCATAACAGTATCCTACTTTTTCTTCTTTAGTCAATGATCTCATCCCCGTGGATAACGCCTTTGTCATCATTAAAGACAACTCGCGCTTTGCCGTTCTCCATAAGAGAGATGGCGCAGCCAATAAAGCTGTTTCCGTTTTCTTTATCAAATATCGGCTTAGAACCGATAATTGCGGTGCAGGGTTGTCCCAAGGTGTCAAAGTCGCTTCCTGCTTTTGAAATTTCTACCTTGTGATAATGTCCGTAAAGCAGAAGATCGGGCTTGATATGCTCGCGCATCAGCTTTGCCCATTCGCTGTAAAGCTCTTCTTCTATATCAAACGGATATTTATCAACGTAGGTAAACCCAATGTGAGAAATGATCAATTTGTGAGTAACGCCTTCTGCGGCATACTCTTTTTGGGCGTTTTGAATGACTTCTTTGATAAATTCGGTTTCACGAAGTCTGAATTGGTGGAAGCAGATCGTTCCGCCGTATTCGTCGCCATCGTCGCGCTTGTCCTCACCGCAGTCCAAGAGCAATCCCCAAACGCATCCCACGCGGAAGGTGTAATAGGTTCTGCCGTTCATTGTGGGAATGTAATTTGGCATATCCTCGGCGTGAATACCGCGGTCGTCGTGGTTTCCGCGTGCAAAAACAACGGGAAGTTGACCTTTTGTAATGCCCGAAGCGATCTCGCAAATCGCATTAAAATTCTTTACGTCGCCGCTGTGGTTGGGAATATCACCGTTGAGCACGAGCAGATCAAGTGCCTCTCCCCAAAACTTGCCGGCAGCAATCGGTTCCGCCACAAGATTGTGTGCATCAGCGATGTGATAGAGGTTGATGTTGCCACTGTTGGGCACCGGCTTGAATTTGACAGTCAATTGGCGAGCAGGCTCACTTGTGGGATAATAGGGGCGGCGCTCGATCATTTTTTTGTATACGACCGTATATTCGCAAGCCTCGTCGAGCATGCTCATTGGGAGTTCTACCTTGTGCATTTTGGTATTAGAGCGAAGAATACCGTTGCAATCGTCATAATACACGTTCTCTCCAACCTTTACCCACATGATAACCTCGGCATCAAAGGGAACAAAAATGTTATAGTTGCTTCCAACCGCAAAAACGGTGGGGTATGCAAGCATATATTCGGGTAACATAAAAGCCTCCTGTTATTTTTTATCCTTTTTTGAGCGAGAGGGTGTTCTCATATAATCGGGAAGCTCAACCTTGTCACTAAAGTAGCGATCCCAACGGTTATGACGTCTGCGGTACAAAACGTACTCCACAATGATGTAAGAGGTAACGCCAAGCGCAAAGAAAACGATGCCAGCAATTACGGCGCGGTCTTCAAGCCAAGAACGGATAACGCCAAGACCGTCACCAATGGAGCTGCGCGAAGCTTCTCCCGCGGTGTAGAGCGGAGCGGTACCGAGAACACGTCCCTCATACAGAACGGCAACGTAGCCAACAAATTGATCCTTTGCAACGGGGGCTTCAAGCTCGGTTTCGGTCAGGCGAATGCTATAAACAACGTCTTTGCCAAGCTCAAGTCCGCGTGGAAGGTATGCTGAAAGACTTTCTTTAACGATTACGTCAACAGTACTTGCCGTGTCGGAAACGGCAACGTCGAGTGTGCAAATTTTTGTGTTTGGAGTAAGGACTTGCATATATGTGTAGGTGCTGAACACCCAATCCACAAGTCGGTTAGCAATGCGGTAGCCAAATTCAATACCATCTGTCTCTTTACCGCCCATTACCACGCAAACGTAGGTTTGGTCGTTTTGCTTTGCAATGGTAACAACACAGTTGCCGTCGCGAGTCGTGCTTCCTGCACTGATGCCGACGCACTTTTTGTTGTAGTATTTTTGATCCTGATCGGGGCTGACGAGCTTGTTATTGTTATAAAGGGTAAGCGATTTTTCGGATGAGAAGAAATAAAAGGAGCGTTCGCTGCAAAGCGACATATAAAAAGGATTTTGATAAGCAACAAGCGCGATTTGAGCGATTTCCTCGGCGGTCGTGCGAGAACCGTCAATAATGCCCGTAACATCCTCAAAAACGGTGTTTGAGAGCCCGAGAGCGGTGGCGCGTGCGTTCATCTCGGCAACAAAAGCTTCTATTGAGCCGCAAGCAAGAATTGCTAAAACGTAATAAGCATCGTTGTAACTACCGCAAACGGCTGCCCAAATTAACCGCTCAACGGTTAGGTTTTCGCCAACGATGAGCTTTAGGCTGCGCCCGTGCGAGCTTGGAATAGCATCATAAATTTCTTCGGTGATTTGCACGGGCTCTTGTAAGTGTGCACCCAGCTTTTCGCAAATGAGAAGACCTGACATAATTTTTACGGTTGAACCTGCACCGAGAATGTGCTTTTCATTTTTTGAAGCAACTACCAGGTCGCTATCCAGATGCTTCAGGTAAGCGGCAGTTGCTTCTTCCATAGAGGGCGGTGTGATCTCCTCGGCAGATGCGGAAAAGGGAACTGCGCATAACAAAAGGAGAAGTGAGGTAAGCAAACAAACAATGCGTAAAATAAGCGTTTTTTGCATTTTCTTCTTCTCCTTTCCATATTTATAGCCGTTCTTTTACGGCTTTGATATCTTGCTGTATCTGCTCTTGAAGGTCTTTTTGGTTATCAAAACGTCTCTCTGGGCGAATGTAATCCAAAAACTCTACTGTAAGCTCTTTTTGATAAAGATCGCCACCAAAATCCAAAAGATGCGTTTCCAAATTGAGCGCGGCATCTGCATCAACGGTAGGGTGTGTTCCTACGTTGGTCAGCCCGTAATAGAATTCTCCATCAACCTTGCAGCGCGTTAAATACACACCGCGAGCAGGTATCAGCATTCCATCAGGGGGCAATTGATTGAAGGTTGGGGCACCGAGCTGACGGCCAAGACCTTTACCATGCTCGACCGGAGCGGTGATAGAAAAGGGAATTGTTAAAAGAGCGTTTGCTTCTTTTACGTTTCCCTGATTTAACAACTCGCGAATGCGGGTGGAGCTGACCGTTATTCCATTATGCTCGACAGCATTTTGAACAACGACTGCGTCCTCGCCTAAAAGGGTTTTCAAAAGGGAGGGCGTTCCGGAGCCGCTTTTTCCAAAGCGGTAATTAAATCCGCATACGGCAGCTTTACAGTTGCATTGTGCGATGAGAACTTTATTTACAAATTCTTCGGGCGAAAGATCTCTCAAAGCTTCAAAATTGGCAACATAAGCAAAATCCATGCCTTCATCTGCAAAAAACTTTAGCTTTTGCTCAAGCGTTGTAAGGTGCTTTGGGGGATCGGTATACAAAAAATCGGTTGAGGGCTTTTCAAAACAAAATACGCCAACGCGTGCGTGGGGGAGCTTTTGGTCTCGCATTCTTTTTGCTTGACGCAAAAGGGTACGGTGTGCATAATGAACTCCGTCAAAATTTCCGAGGCAAAGAATGCTTGCCTCGGAAATCATACTTGATTGTTCTGTTTGAAGAAGGATATACTTGACCGAGGGCATACTTAATCCAATTCAAGGTAGCACTTTACCAACTCACGCATCAATTCGTCGCGGTCGATTTTGCGGATCAGGGCGCGCGCATTGTTAGTGTTGGTAATATAGGTGGGGTCTTCGGAAAGCAAATATCCCACGATTTGACCAATGGGATTATAGCCCTTCTCGCTGAGCGCCTCATAGACCTCTTTGAGAACAGCGCGTGCATCCGTTACCTCATCCTCGCGAACGGGGAATTGTTTTTCGGAATTCATAAAACATCCTCCTTGTTTTGAAAAAAACTCGTCTCTGCTATTATTATATATGATATTGCGCACTTTTTCAAGTCTTTTTTGCAAATTATTATAAAATGTAGTATTTTTATTGACGAATTGCGGTTTTTAATGTATAATATTAAACAAGTACACATGGAGGAGAAAACATGAAGATCGTATTTTTAGATGCTGCTACCATTGGCGACGACTTGACTTATGAAAGCTTTTTGGAGCTTGGCGAGGTAGTCGTTTACCCGACGACCGATGCAGAGCAATTTGAGGAACACGCAAAGGATGCGGACGTTCTCGTTATCAACAAATTAAAACTCAATGCAAGTAATTTACCCAAGGCACCCAGGGCAAAGCTGATTTGCCTTGCTGCTACGGGATTTGACAATGTTGATCTTGATTATTGCCGCCAAAATGGAATTGGCGTTTGTAACGTGGTTGGTTATTCTACGCAAAGCGTAGCACAGCTGACGCTTTCTATGGCGCTTTCTCTTTATACCAATCTTACGCAGTATACCGACTTTGTTCGCAGCGGTGAATATACAAATTGCGGTCTTGCAAACCGCTTAACACCCGTATATCACGAAATCGCGGGAAAGACCTGGGGCATTGTTGGATATGGCAATATCGGCAGACAAGTGGCGAGAGTTGCACAGGCATTGGGATGTCGCATTTTGGTTTATAAGCGCACACCCACAGAGGATGCAGAATGCGTTGATTTTGACACCGTGTGTCAAAAATCCGACATTTTGTCTCTACACCTGCCGCTCAACGAGCAAACAAGAAATCTGCTTGATGCGGCACACGTTGCAATGCTGAAAAAGAATGCCGTTGTTATCAACGTAGCGCGCGGAGCCGTTACCGATGAAGCGGCACTTACAGCGGCGATTTTAGAGGAACGCATAGGTGGCTTGGGCGTTGACGTTTATTCAAAAGAACCGTTTGATACAGAGCATCCCTTCAACAAAATCAAGCATTTACCAAATGTGCTTCTGACTCCTCATATGGCTTGGGGAGGCTATGAGACCCGCGTGCGTTTGTTCGGGGAGATCAAAGAAAACATCATTTCGTTTTACGCAGGAAAGAGCAGATGCCGCGTAGACTGAAAAAACCCCTCAAAATATGAAATATTTTGAATTATTTTTGCAAAGCTATTGCATTTCTGTCGAATATCTGCTAAAATATAATCTGTAAGTTTATGGTCAGAGTGTCGGCAAAAACGTCTTTTTATTTCTCAGCCGTTAAAAAGTCGTGCCGGCAGCGGACAGAGGTGTCCGTTTTGTTCCATAGGTATTTTTTCTAAAAGGAGTATTTATGCGGAATGAACAAAAACGTGCTAATCCGGCTGAATGGTATCTGCAAGTCTTTTGACGGCGAGACCATTCTCGATCACATCAACCTGGAGATTCAAAACAGAGAGTTTATCACTCTGCTTGGCCCTTCGGGATGCGGCAAAACGACCACACTTCGCATCATCGGCGGTTTTGAAACGCCCGATGAAGGTGACGTATTCTTTGACGGTAAGCGTATCAATGATATACCGCCGTATCAAAGACAGGTCAATACCGTTTTTCAGCGATATGCGCTTTTTCCTCACTTAAACGTATTTGATAACATCGCTTTCGGTCTGCGTATTCAGAAGTGCTCTGATGCACAGATCAAAGAAAAGGTAAAAGAGATGCTCGCGCTTGTAAACCTTCGTGGTTTTGAGCGTCGTCGTGTAAACACCTTGTCGGGTGGTCAGCAGCAGCGTGTGGCAATTGCACGCGCGCTTGTAAACCAACCTAAGGTGCTCCTTTTGGACGAGCCCTTGGCAGCTCTTGACCTCAAACTCCGTAAGGATATGCAGAATGAATTGAAAAACATTCAACATCAAACCGGCATTACCTTTATTTACGTAACACACGACCAGGAAGAGGCACTTTCTATGTCCGATACCGTCGTGGTTATGGCACACGGAAAAATCCAACAGATCGGCACACCTACCGATATTTACAATGAGCCTGTTAATGCCTTTGTTGCAGACTTTATCGGTGAGTCCAACATCGTTGACGGTGTTATGCTTGCGGACTATCGTGTAAAACTTGCGGGACACACCTTTGACTGTGTTGACGGTGGCTTTGATGCTAACGAGCCCGTTGACGTTGTTATCCGTCCCGAGGACGTTGACGTCGTTCCCAAGGAAAAGGGAATGCTTTGCGGCCTTGTTACGGGTGTTACCTTTAAGGGCGTGCACTATGAGATCATCGTAGACGTAGAAGGCTTTAAATGGATGATACAGACCACAGACTTTGTGGCAGAGGGTGAAACGATCGGTCTTTCTATCGACCCCGATGCTTTCCACATTATGAAAAAATCCGAGTTTTCGGGTATGTTTGGCGACTATTCTTCTTTCAGCGACGAGCTGGATAAGCTTTCTGATGCCACGGAGGAGATAGACGAAGAATGAAAAAAAGATCCTTTTTTGAACATATAGCATCCACGCCGTATGTTTTTTGGGCTTCGCTGTTCATCGTTGGTCCTCTTTTGGTGGTGCTATATTTTGCGTTTACGAACCAAGAAGGGAAGTTCACCTTCGAGAATATCCTCTCTCTTTCTTCCTATTCGCACACGTTTATCATGTCTTTGGGCTTTGCGCTCATTGCAACCGTTATCTGCCTCTTGATCGGGTATCCCTTGGCTTATTGTATGTCAAGAATGTCCGAGCGTGCACGCAACGTCTTGACGGTGCTTTTGATGCTGCCTATGTGGATCAGTCTTTTGATCCGTACGTATTCCTTGATGGCGCTGCTTGATAACGGTGGACTTGTAAGCGGCTTTTTAACCTCGCTCGGTTTTGAAAAGCTGACCTTTATCGGCACCGAGGGAGCGGTCATCTTGGGTATGATCTATGACTTTTTGCCTTATATGGTCTTGCCGATCTTTACCTCAATGAACAAGCTTGACGTACGTTATCTTGAGGCGGCAGCAGACCTTGGCTGTAACAACCGCAAAACGCTTTGGCGCGTTATTTTGCCCCTTACAATGCCCGGTGTTATTTCGGGTGTTACAATGGTGTTCGTGCCTTCTATCAGCACCTTCTACATCTCCCAAAAGCTGGGCGGCGGTGTATTCGATCTTTTGGGTGACACCATCGAGCGTCAGTTCCAAAACGCGGTCACGTACCATACCGGCGCTGCTATTTCCTTGGTTATGATGGTACTGATTTTGATCTCTCTTGCTATCATGAATAAATTTTCGGACAGTGGGGAGGACATAATCGTATGAAATTTCTCTCTAAATTTTACATTGGCTTGGTCTTTCTGATCCTTTATGCGCCAATTCTTGTTGTTATCCTGTTCTCGTTTAACGAGTCGGGTAATTTGAGTTATTTCAGCACCTTTACGCTTTATTGGTATAAGGAGCTTTTTGCCGACAGTGAAGCGCTGGATGCCTTGAAAAACTCGCTGATCTTGGCGGTCAGCTCTTCCTTGATCGCAACGATCATTGGCACGCTTGCCGCTTTTGGCATCTCTCGTGCAAAGAATAAGTACTACGCGCAATCATTGGAGATGGTTGCCAATATCCCTATGATGAACCCCGATATCGTAACCGGTGTTTCGATGATGCTTTTGTTTGTTGGTGTAGCAGCTATCATCAAGGCAAAGACCACGCTTGGCTTTGCCACAATGCTGATCGCACACACAACGTTCAATCTGCCTTACGTTATTTTGCAGGTGCTCCCGAAGTTCCGCCAAATGGACAAAAACCTGACCGAGGCGGCGCTTGACCTTGGTTGCACACCTATGCAAACATTCTTCCGTGTAGAGCTACCTTCCATTATGCCCGGTATCATTTCCGGCTTGATGATGAGCTTTACGCTCTCGCTTGACGACTTTGTTATCAGCCACTTTGTAAGCTCTCCCGACTTTAAAACGCTTCCTCTTTACATCTACACACAAACGGCACACGAGGTTAAATTCAGTATGTATGCGCTTTGTACCATTATGATCATTGCCATTCTTCTGCTTTTGATCGCCGTTAATGTGGCGGGCTCTATGGGCGAGCGTCGCGCACTGAAAAAAGCGCGCAAGGCTTTGAAGGGAGGCGTAAGATGATGAAAAGACACATTTCGCGACTCCTTCTTATTTGCCTTTCTGTATGCCTTTTGGCAGGCGTATTTACCTCTTGCGAAAAGCGCGACGAGACTCTCACGCTTTACGTTTACAACTGGGGTGAATATATTTCTGACGGTTCGGACGAAAGCGTTGACACCAACGCCGAGTTTGAAAGGTATTGTAAGGAAGAGCTTGGCATTACCGTTAAGGTGAACTATTCTACCTTTGCAAGCAACGAGAGTATGTATGCAAAGGTTAGCAGCGGCTCGACCAAATACGACGTTATCATTCCTTCCGACTATATGATCGAGCGTATGATAAACGAGGATATGCTCGCACCGTTAGACCTTTCTAAAATCCCCAATTATCAGTTTATTGATGATGCTTTTAAAGGGGAGAACATCTATTACGAATGCGGCAGGGAAGAGCTTTATTCCGTTCCGTATTTTTACGGTATGATCGGCATTATCTACAACACCTCTATTGTTGATGAGAATGACGAGCAGATCGGTAGCTGGGATTTGATGTGGGATGAGCAATATAAGGGCGATATCCTGCAATTTAATAACAGCCGTGATGCGTTCGGTACGGCACAGTATAAGCTTGGTCTTGACGTTAACGACGAAGACGAGGAAAAGTGGAGACTTGCTTTGGATGAGCTTTTAGAGCAAAAGAAGATCGTTCAGGGATATGTAATGGACGAGATCTTTAACAAGATGCAAAGCGGCTCTGCTGCCATTGCGGCGTATTATGCGGGCGACTATCTCTCGATGTATGAAGACAACGAGGATCTTGCTTTCTTTTATCCGCAAGAGGGTACCAACAGCTATATTGATGCTATGTGCATCCCCAAAAATGCCGAGCATTACGATTTGGCGCTAGAGTACATTAACTTTATGTGCTCGCACGATATTGCTATGGCAAATGCACTTTACACCTACTATGCTTCTCCCGTTACAACGGTCGTAGACGATCCCGAGTATCAGGAAGCTATGGAAGAGGTCCACGAGGATGCAATGTCCATTCTGTACGAGCAAGCCCATGAGGTTCCTTCTCAGGCATATCTGAATCTCTCTTCAGACGGCTTGTCTATGCTCAACGTTCTTTGGGAAGAGCTCAAAGCAAAGAGTAGCATTGGCGACGGCATCTATATTGGATGCGGTGTTATTCTTGGCGTGCTTGCTACCATTGCCGTATATCAATTGATTAAGAAGCGCCGTTGGGCAAAGCTTTATGATTAAAACAAAAAAAGAAGATGCTTGAAACTAAGCATCTTCTTTGCTTTTTTACTTCAAATTTGCAATTACGCGGTCAACCCACTCAATAACAGCGGTTTTTTCCTCGGGCTTAAGGGAACCGCCAAAGATAGGCAGACCACCTTTGATGTAAAGAATCTCATCATAAACGGCATTGTTTTGTGCAACGTTTGCAAGAACTTCCTTTACGGCATTTGCGGCAGCTTCATTGCCGTCAATCATTAAAGCGATATTTTGCGCGCGAGCCTTGGTGAGCTCCTGACAGAAAAGGCGCAGGGAATCATCAAGATGCGCACCCTTGGCAGAAAGAATGAGAATAACAATTCTTTCTTTGTCGCAGGAATATGCGGGCGGAATAACGTCAACGGCATTGACACCAAGATCATAGTGCGCTTTGATCTCGTTTGCAATGTTTTTGATCTTCGGCTTTGCAGAATTGTAAAGCACTCTCATTTTAATAGCCATTTTTATGTTCCTCCAAAAATAGATTTCGGTTTATATATTTATTATAGCACGAGTTTTTCAAAATTGCAATATATATGAAAAGATTGGACCAAAAAATTTTTTAGACGCAAAAAGGGAAGAGTAGGGGACTTCTTGGTATTTGCACTTCTCTATCTCTATTTTGCTCTCGTTTATTTTGGCGTTTTTCCGTAAACGAAAACACAGTTCGTTTTTTCTTTTTTTCTTTTAAAGCCCTGCTGCTTGATGTGGTTACTCGCACAATAAAATAAAAGGCTCAATTTACATCACAGCGAAGTGATCATTGCACAATTCAAAAAGCAAAAGCGCCATTTTTCTCTACAATTTAAGGGGGAGAAGGTGAGTAAAATCTCCCCATAACCCCTAAAGTGGGAATTGACCACTCTATACTTGGATATAGTGCCAATTATACAAAATGCAAATTTTGTATAATTCGGGGGATAAAAAATGGCTAAATTTAGGGTTTTAAAGACAATTTTGCGGATATTGCTATTTCACTTTTGGAATTTTTAGTTTGTTTGCACTCGGCTGCTTTGTTTTTTACTTAGTATAATAAATAAAAAGCAACATCACACACAGTAACGTTGCTTTTTAATATTCTTGCAGGAGCTGTTCCAACAGTTCTACCTTTTCGCTGGCAAAGCGATAAGCATTTTTGTAGTCATCGCTTTCGCGACAGCAAATTTCCAAATCCTCCAATACTGTGTAAAGCTCGATCTTGTTCAGTGGCGTGCTGCTATCCTGCAGAAGCTGCTGCAAGGCCTTTTGCGCCTGTTTGTAGCTCTTATCGGCAATTAGCAGCCTGTTTTGCAAATGCGCCTTAAAGAAGCTATTTTCGCTATCTGCAGAAGCTTCCTCAATAAAACGTGCGGCAATAGATGTGTCATTACCGT